>NZ_JBSYGG010000002.1:0-480610 GCF_054121475.1 Salegentibacter profundi | reverse complement strand
CCGTTATCACTATCGGTTACAATCACCGAATAATCTCCTGCTTCGCTCACGTCAATACTTGCGGTAGTCTCTCCTGTATTCCACAGGTAAGAAGCGGTGCCCTGGAATGTAGATCCAGAAGCATCTAAAGTTATGGAAGTAGTATCACAGGTCAGCTCCTGGTTCCCGGTAATCTGAGCGACTACTGGAGTCACATCTTCCGTTACCGTTACCTGGGCCTCATTTGAACAACCATTCTCGGTGTCCGTTACCGTTACAGTATATGTTCCAGGTTCGCTAACCTCTAGAGTTGTTGTAGTCTCACCTGAATCCCATAGATAAGATGCAGTCCCAGCTACAGTAGATCCGGAAGCATCTAAAGTTATGGAAGTAGTATCACAGGTCAGTTCCTGGTTCCCGGTAATCTGAGCATCTACTGCTTCGATATTTTGTTCTACCGTTACCTGTGCAGTATCTGAACAACCATTCTCGGTGTCCGTTACCGTTACAGTATATGTTCCAGGTTCGCTAACCTCTAGAGTTGCTGTAGTCTCACCTGAATCCCATAGATAAGATGCAGTCCCAGCTACAGTAGATCCGGAAGCATCTAACGTTATAGAAGTGGTATCACAGGTCAGTTCCTGGTTCCCGGTAATCTGAGCATCTACTGCTTCGATATTTTGTTCTACCGTTACCTGTGCAGTATCTGAACACCCATTCTCGGTGTCTGTTACCGTTACAGTATAAGTTCCAGGTTCGCTAACCTCTAGAGTTGCTGTAGTCTCACCTGAATTCCATAGATAAGATGCAGTACCAGCTACAGTAGATCCGGAAGCATCTAACGTAATAGAAGTAGTATCACAGGTCAGTTCCTGGTTCCCCGTAATCTGGCCTATAGGTGCAACTGGCTCATTAATTTGGAATTCATAACTTTTTATACATCCAACACTATCTGTTATTTCAACAATATAGGTTCCTGCAACAAGGTTTTCAATATTTTGCTGGTTGGAGGTATAACCTGCAGGTCCGCTCCAGGAATAGTTGTAACTGCCAGTGCCTCCCGATACAGAAAGACTTATGGCACCATCATTTATAGTATTATTCTCAGAACAGCTAATTTGCGTTACAACTGCATCCGCAGTTAATTCTGTTGGATTTTCAATAAGGAGTTCATACTGACTTACCAGGTTTTGGCTATCAGTTATAATGAGTTTTGTAGTGTTTCCGCTGGAAGAGAAGGCATGTGTAGGACTTTCTTCTACTGAATCTATTGTTCCATCATTCTCAAAATCCCATTGGTATGTATATGGGGGAATCCCTCCTGTAGTCGTAGAGTTATAATTTACTGTGGTCACTCCATCATAAGTACAGGCTGTGTAATCAAATTCTACAGCTAAAGGTGCTCCAATAACAGTGTCTGCTGGAAATTCACATTGTGCATTATTATAATCACTGCAATCGTATTCAAGGAGTTCTGCAGACCCCCCACCCGTACGCCAAACAGCGAGAATATTTTCAAGAATTAGTTCCTGTCCACAAGTCCAGGTAAATGGCCCATATATTTGCTGCTGACCAGAAGAGCTACCGCTAATTTCACCAATATAGATGTTTAATGGAATAAGATTTCCATCCACACTTAAATCAGCGAAAATTCTGGCATTATTGACAGTGTTATTAGCATTGGAAGTGTAGTTTAGCATAACGTAAACTCCTTCCTGGTCACCAATATTACAGGCTTGGTCGGTTAGTGGATTGCCATCACCATCTTCCAGGGTGATATAAACCTGGTCGAGCGTGAAATTATTGGAAGTACAATTCCAACCGGTACAATCCCTAAGATCGGGTTGTGAAGGGGAGAACTGTGCAAGGGCACTGCCCACCCAAAAAAATGTAACCCAAAAAACAAGAGTAGTTTTCCAAATCATATTAGACATGTTTAGAATTAAGTTTAATCAATCAGTTGTAATGTTCTTTTCACAGAACAAACTCAATTATTAAGTAGGTGTAGGTCTAAAATGATTGGTAGGGCAAATCATTCGGGTTTTCTTTGGGGAAAACAAAATTTAAATCTTGGGGGATTTAATTAGAAAAGATAAACGGTAAAATTAGGGGGTTTTACCTATAGATTAATGGGGATTAATCTTTTTTGTCTATCAATTCTTCTGTAAAATTATAGTAAAATCTCCTGGAAAAAAGGAATTTCGTTTTTTTTAGATGTAAGGCAGAATTTAGTCGTTAAACAACTTAATTTGAAGCCAAAATTTACGGGGAAACCGGTATTTTTTCTTGAGAATTTTAAATAGCCTTTGTCTGATTTTGGAAATTACAATAAGCAAAAACCTGTAATATTAGCCCTGATCCGTGAAGTTATAATTGGTCCAAAACCGATACCTGCAATCACTACGCTTTGAAGGTAAATAAAAATATTTAGTTTGAATGATTTTAAGAGAGTAGTATACTGGCAATTTTGAGGTGATTTTTATCAGAATAGCAAAAGATCTGTAATATTATCTTTCCGGCTTCTTGCTAAAACTTGTAAATTGCAGCAAAGCTTTTATTATGCAAAAGGACCTTAAGCATTATCGCCAATCCTATGAAAAAGATAAACTGGCGCATGACAATTTACCCTCTGAACCTTTAGCCTTGTTTTCTAACTGGTTCAAGGATGCCGAAGATCATCCTGAAATCACCGAGCCCAATGCAATGAGCCTGGCAACGGTAGGAGAGGATAGGGTTCCCAAATCCCGGGTAGTATTATTAAAATCATTTAGTCTGGAAGGCTTTACTTTTTATACAAATTATAATTCAGTAAAAGGCAAGGATTTGGCCGCTAATCCAAACTTATGTTTAAGTTTCTTTTGGCCTGCCTTGGAGCGCCAGGTGATCATCCTGGGGACTGCAACAAAAACCTCAGCTGAAGATTCGGATGAATATTTTAATGTCAGGCCCCGTGGGAGTCAACTGGGAGCCTGGGCTTCCCAGCAAAGTCAGGAAATCCCCTCTCACCAGTATTTAATAGATGAATTAAAGAAACTGGAAGAGAAATTTGATGGAGGAGAAATTCCAAGACCTGGCCACTGGGGTGGATACCGGGTAGAGCCCTTTCATTTTGAATTCTGGCAAGGACGACGAAACCGCCTCCATGACCGGGTTCAATATGAAAAAACTATTAATGGAGATTGGAAAATTAAACGTGTAGCACCATAATTATGAAAAGACTAACTTTAGTTCGACATGGAAAATCTTCCTGGAAGCACGATGTTCCGGATGATAAGAGACCTTTAAAGAAACGTGCCTATCGCGATGGTGATGTGGTAAGTAGTACTTATAAAGAATTCTATACACCCGATGCCATGTTCTGGAGCAGTCCGGCCGTAAGAGCTTTGGAAACCGCAAAGATGTTTAAGGAAAAGCTTTCTGTGCCTGATCAAAATTTCAAGGTAAAAGAATCCTTATATACTTTTGATGAAGAGGATTTGCTCAGAATTATTAAATCCTGTGACGACAGTATAGATAAATTGGTAGTCTTTGGACATAACGCGGCGATGACGGTGTTGGTAAACCAGCTTGGTGACAAAAGCCTTGACAATTTACCTACTACGGGTCTTTGCGTAATAGATTTTGAAGTAGATTCCTGGAGTGAAATTAAGAAAGGTAAAACCTTGTTAACTTTACTTCCTAAGGAATTACGCTAATCTATGCCACAATATAAATATATAAACCGGGAACTCAGCTGGCTACAATTCAATGCGAGGGTGCTTCAGGAGGCTGAGGATGAAACCGTTCCCTTGATAGAACGCTTGCGTTTTTTAGGGATATTCTCTAATAATCTTGATGAATTCTTTAAGGTCAGATATGCAACGGTAAAGCGAATTGATCTTGCTGGAAAGGCAGGAAAAAGTGTATTAGGGGGTATTAAGGCCAGTAAACTTCTGGAAAAAATCACCCAAATAGTAATAAAGCAACAGGCGGAAAGCCTGGAGATACTAGCCGATATTCAACATCAGCTGAAAGCTCATAATATATATATTATCAATGAGAAACAGGTTACCCAGTCTCAACAGAAATTTCTGAAGGACTTTTTTCTTTCCAAGGTAAGCCCGGCCCTGGTGACTATTATTCTCAATGATCTTCCTGAAATTCCAAGTCTTAAAGATAGTGCTGCTTATCTTGCCGTAAAGATGGTAATGAAGCAGGAAAAAGCCCCTGGTAAAATATCACAACTGCTGGATCAGCCCGTACAGGAAAAAAAATATGTGCTCATCGAAATTCCCAGGAGTATAGAACGTTTTGTGGTACTTCCGGAAGAAAATGGAAAGCAATATATTATTTTACTCGATGATCTCATAAGGTTCAATTTAAATACCATTTTCAATATCTTTGATTATGAAAGCATCTCCGCCCATATGATCAAGATTACCCGCGATGCTGAACTGGATATTGATAGTGACCTTAGTAAGAGTTTTATAGAAAAGATTTCCAGTAGCGTTAAGGACCGGATTAAGGGTGAACCTGTACGCTTTGTTTATGATATGAATATTGCTGAAGATACCCTTACTTATCTTCTCAATAAAATGGGTATTGATGCTTCGGATAGTATAATTCCAGGGGGAAGGTATCATAACAGGAGGGATTATATGAATTTTCCGAGCCTCGGAAGAAATGATCTATTATATGAAACAATCGATCCTTTACCTATTCCTGGTCTCTTTTTACAAACCAGTCTTTTTAGTGGGATAGCAAAGAAGGATTTTCTTCTCTATACCCCTTATCAAAGCTTTGCTTATACTGTGAAATTCCTTCGGGAAGCAGCGCTTGATCCAAAGGTGAAAACAATAAAAATCACCATTTACCGGCTAGCGAAGATCTCCCATATTGCCAGTTCCCTGATCAATGCGGTAAAAAACGGAAAGAAGGTGACTGTTCAGATTGAGCTCAGAGCGAGATTCGATGAAGTTGCAAACATTCGCTATGCGGAACAGATGCAACAGGAAGGGGTGAATTTGATCTTTGGGGTTCCCGGCTTAAAAGTGCATTGTAAAACCTGTATAATAGAAAGGGAGGAAGAAGGAAAGCTGAAACGCTATGGGTTTATCAGTACCGGGAATTTTAACGAATCTACCTCTCGATTGTATACAGATTATACTTTATTCACGGCTCATCCCGAGATCCTCAAGGAGGTCAATAAAGTTTTTGATTTTTTCGAGATCAACTATAAGGTGAGTAAATATAAGCATCTAATCATTTCACCTCATTATACCAGGACAGCCCTGGTTAAATTTATTCATACCGAAATCGAAAATGCCCAAAAGGGTAAGAAAGCGGAGATAAAACTCAAATTAAACAGCCTCTCAGACTATCCAATGATTAACAAGCTCTATGAAGCCAGTCAGGCTGGGGTCAAGATCAAACTCATTGTAAGAGGAATTTGCTGTCTTATTCCTGGAGTTGAGGGCTTAAGTGAGAATATTGAGGCGATAAGTATTGTAGATAAATTCCTTGAACATCCCAGGGTTTTTATTTTTGAAAATGACGGGGATCCAAGGGTTTATCTTTCATCAGCCGATTTTATGACCCGAAATCTGGACAATCGTGTAGAGATCTCCTGTCCAGTTTACGATTTGGATATCAGAAAGGAAATAATGGAAACCTTTGATATTAGTTGGCAGGATAATGTAAAGGCCCGTGTTCATTCCCAGGATCAGGATAATTCTTATCGCAAAAATGATAAACCGCCGTTGAGATCTCAATTTGCTTTATATGATTATTACTTAAGAAAAACACAAAACCCAGACTCATGATCACTCAGAAAAATTACGCCGCCATAGATATTGGTTCTAATGCTGTGAGGTTATTGGTTTCAACCATAACAGAAAAAGAAGGAAAGGAAACTAGTTTTAGGAAAACTTCCCTGGTCAGGGTCCCTATTCGTTTAGGAGGCGATGTATTTGTCAGCCAGAATATATCTGAATCCAATATAAGCAGGATGGAAGATACCATGCAGGCATTTAAATTATTGATGAAATCCCATGGAGTAGAGAAGTATAAAGCCTTTGCGACTTCAGCGATGAGGGAAGCTAAGAATGGGAGTGAGGTTGTTGATATTATAAAAGAAAGGTCAGGCCTGGATATCGAGATCATTGATGGAAATCATGAAGCAGCGATTATTGCGGCAACCGATCTTCATAATTTGATCCAAAACAATAAGAATTATCTCTATGTAGACGTTGGAGGTGGCAGTACAGAATATACCTTATACAGTAATGGGAAAAGGATTGCGGCGAAGTCCTTTAAGGTAGGAACGGTGAGATTGCTTAAAGACCTGGTGGAACATCAAACCTGGAGTGAGATGGAAGATTGGGTTAAACAAAACACTGCCAAATACGATGATATTGACCTGATAGGTTCAGGAGGAAATATTAACAACATTTTTAAAACCAGCGGGAAAAAAGAAGGCAAACCACTGAGTCTTTCTTATTTGAAGAAGTATAATGAAATGCTTAATTCTTATACATACGAGGAGCGCATCACCGAACTAAATCTTAAAAATGACCGGGCCGACGTTATTATTCCGGCAGCCAGGATATATTTAAATGCTATGAAATGGGCCAGGGCCAGTCAAATATATGTACCGAAAATAGGTTTGGCCGATGGAATTATAAAATCTTTATACCGGGATGATAAACGCAATTAACCGTGAATAGTCTCATCTTTACCCAGGTCTTTCATTATCTGGGCTTCATAATCGAGTAAATCCTGCCATTTTTTATCCACCTCTTTCCTGTCTTCTCCGTATTGCCGGGCGAATCTGAGGAACATGGTATAATGATTGGCTTCACTGACCATAAGATTGCGATAGAATTCTGCTAATTCTTTATCCTCCAGTTTTTCAGAAAGTAATCTGAATCGCTCACAACTTCTGGCCTCAATAAGACCAGCGATTAGCAGACGATGTACAAGTTGAGTGCTTCTGCTGCCTCCCTTTGGAAAGAAATTTCGCAGTTTAATTACATATAGATCTTTACGTTCCCAACCAAGTTTCAGGCCGCGTTGCTGAAGTTTATCATGCACCATCTTGAAGTGGCCCATTTCTTCGCGGGCAAGAGCTGTCATTTCATTAACAAGTTCCGGGTGTTCGGGAAAGGTTACAATCAGGGATATTGCTGTCGAGGCTGCTTTTTGTTCGCAATAGGCATGATCCACAAGAATCTCTTCGATATTTTTTTCCGCGATATTTGCCCATCGCGGGTCCGTGGGTAATTTTAATCCTAACATAACTATACGTCTAAATCAAAGGTGCTTCTTAATTTATCAAGAAGCGGGTTTTTTTCCTTTAGCTTATTATATTTTTCCATAGGCGTAAAAGCAAAGGTTTTGGCTTTTGTTTCGTTAACCTTAATCAGAAGATTGATTTGAGTATTCTGGAGTTTCTTTTTCAAAAATCCCATTAATTTATTTTTCTCCTTTTCAAGGTCGAGCTTCATGGTTTCATTAGGCATCTCAAGAATGATATCCAGGCCGTCCAGGCTAGGAAGATCGGTCTCAAGAATAGAAGCAAGAATTTTTTCTCCACGCTGTTTGAGACGGTGGACGTATTCATCCCAGGCTGCATGTAACTGGGTTTCATTAAACTCCTGGGTTAACTTTTCGGTTTCCTTAGGGGCATTTTCCTGATGTTTGGCTTCAAGTTCCTTTTTCTTCCTTATACTCTTTAAAGAAAGTCCGGAAACTTTTGTCTTACGTAATCCATCATTATTTAATTCTGGCTTTTCTTTAAGTGTAGGTTCTTGGCCCTTACCCGGTTCATTATGAGGTTCTGATTCTGGGGAAACTTCCGCTGAATTATCTGACTGCTGGTCCTTGGAAAGTCCTGCTGCAGGAATTTCATCAGAATAATATTTTTTATTGCTGTCGATTACACAATGTCCGTCGATGCCATCCTTGTTAGCAAGTTTAGACGGCAGCTGAGATTCTTGCGGTGGGGTTGGAGCCTGCTCCTGATGCTCATTTTCACTAACTACCTTTTTTTCTTCTGAGGAAAGCTTTACGGGAGCTTTTTCATAGTATGAAGCCGGAATTATTGGCTGATCAAACTTTTTTTTTTCTCCATCAAAAGTGATAGAGGCTAGTTGCATAAGGCAAAGTTCCACAAGCAACCGCTGGTTCTGACTATTCTTATATTTTAAATCGCAATCATTTGCAAGATCTATAGCCTGGATGAGAAAAGGATGACTGGTTTTATTAGCCTGCTCGAAATAACGGGTTTTGGTTTGTTCACCAACTTCCAGCAATTGTATGGTTTTCTGATCTTTACAAACCAGAAGGTTTCTGAAATGAGAAGCTAGCCCCATAATAAAGTGATGGCCATCAAAACCACTCGATAGGATGTCGTTGTAGGTTATTAGCAGTCCTGGAATATCATTTTCAAGGATGAGATCGGTCACCTTCATATAGGTGTCATAATCTAAAACATTCAGGTTTTCAGTTACGGCCTGCCGGGTTAGATCCTTTCCGCTAAAACTCACGACACGGTCATATATTGAAAGTGCATCCCGCATGGCACCATCGGCTTTTTGTGCGATGATGTGCAAGGCATCCTCTTCAGCATTTACCCCTTCCTGTTCTGCGATATAAGCCAGGTAATTTTTGGCATCGGTCACGCTGATGCGTTTAAAATCGAAGATTTGACACCGCGATAATATGGTCGGGATTATTTTGTGTTTTTCAGTGGTAGCAAGAATAAAGATGGCATGCTTTGGCGGCTCCTCCAGGGTCTTTAAAAAAGCGTTGAAGGCGGATTGGGAAAGCATATGAACCTCGTCGATAATGTACACTTTATATTGTCCAACCTGCGGTGGGATACGAACCTGGTCAATAAGATTACGAATATCGTCCACGGAGTTATTAGAGGCCGCATCAAGCTCAAAAATATTGAAGGCAAAATCTTCATCGGGACTTTGGGTTTCATCCTGATTGATCATCTTGGACAGGATCCGGGCACAGGTGGTTTTTCCCACGCCTCGAGGCCCTGTAAAAAGTAAAGCCTGAGCAAGATGATTATTTTCAATGGCATTTTTTAAAGTATTGGTAATAGCCTGCTGGCCCACCACATCCCTAAAGCTTTGTGGTCTGTATTTTCTTGCCGATACTATAAAATGCTCCATCGAATTTATTTGAACAACAAATATAAAAATAGCCGGCTTAAGTCCTAAAAACATCGGCCTATATTTTTGAATTTCTGGCATAAAAAATGAATAAAGGTTTTGGGTGATAGAGGCAAAGAATTTTTGAATTACCTTTGCAGCTTAAAGCAGGCCGCCTTATCGCTGTCTCTTTCGAGAGATGGAGGAAAGTCCGGACACCACAGGGCAGCATAGTGGGTAACGCCCACCGGTTTTCTCCCGGTTTCGGTAACAATCGAGGCGGGATGGAGATCAGGACCAGTGCAACAGAAAGGATGTACAGGTAATGCTGTAGTGAAATCAGGTAAACTCTATGCGGTGCAATGCCATGTAAACCGGTGCTTGCAGACGGCCCGTCTGTTGCCGGAGGGTAGGCAGCTAAAGGTTTTTGGTAACAAAAACTTCAGATAAATGATAAGGGAAGTCTGGATTTTCCAGACTTAACAGAATCCGGCTTACAGGCCTGCTTTAATTTTTATCCATTAAGCTTTTGACCAGATGATGGCTTCTTCCATTAATATTTTTGGGGAGTGGGATGTTGGTTTTGCAAAAGGCGCGGTCTTCTAGCGCAATAGTATTAAGCAAAGTTTCCATAACCCAGATTACCCCGGAAAGAAACTAAAAACCGAACTACCGTATTTTCGCGATTCATCGAAATGTTCCAAGGGGGAAAGATCTGTATGTTTTGAGTGCTCAAGAATAAGAACTCCGCCCTGGCGGAGAAGATCTTTTTCAAAAACAAGAGTGACAATATTTTGAAAGGCTTCCTGATCAAAATCGTAGGGGGGATCAGCAAAGATAATGTCTGCTTTGACCGGAGCTTTTTCAAGATATTTATAAACATCACTTTTTATTACCTCAATATTCATATCGAGTTCAGTGGCGGTCTTTTTTATAAATTTTACGCAGTCAAAATTCTCGTCTACAGCGGTGATCGGGGAAGCCCCCCGGGAAGAAAATTCATAGGCGATATTTCCGGTTCCCGAAAAGAGGTCCAGAATCTGTAGCCCATTGAAATGATAGCGATTATTCAAAATATTAAATAAGGCCTCTTTGGCCATATCTGTAGTGGGCCGTACGGGTAATTTTTTGGGAGCTATTAATCGTTTCCCTTTGTTTTTTCCAGAAATGATTCGCATTAAAATGAATTTAAAAGAACAAACTCACCTCGAGCCTGGTGCTTTTCTTCAGGATTGGTAAATGTTTTATCCGTGTTGCTTTCTAAAAGACTGATATTTTTAATGTAGGCGTAAGCGAGTTGATAGTGGTCAGAGTCCTGGGAAATATCACCAAAGACCTGGAGCTCAAATTTTTCAGGATCAAGGTTTAACTGCTCTGCGGTAAAAAGCAGGTAATAAAGAAAGTCCTCGGGAGTCTCATACTGAAAGCTGTTACAGAAGATCAACTTACCATCTTCCAGTACTACCAGATCATAACTGCCCGATTTATTGTTAAGGTAAAGACCAGGGGTAGAGCTACTTTCTTTTTTTAGTAAATTTTCCAGTAAAACCGATATGCTGTGATTGTATTCGAACTCGCCGTATTTGTCAAAGAAATAATTTATAATATTGGCATAAGGTATGTAAACGCAAGTAGCCCTGGCGGCGGATATTTCATCATGGGCTATGAAATCAGTCTTAAGGATCCTGGCATTGAATTTAAGGTAATTCGATGCTTGGTCTTCAACAAATAAGTCTGAGGGAACAAGGGTATATAGGGGATTTTCAAAGACTAGATTAATTTCCCCTATCTCTAGTTGAAGCGCTTTTTCATTTTTATATTCCCCTTCAATCTTTTGAAGAATTCTTACCGGGTCCAGTTGCCGGTCAAACCTTAGCTTTTTAAAAAAGATGAATTCTTCTCCTTTAGTATCCAGGATACAAAAAGAAAGTCCATTCAGGCTAACCTGAATGGACAGTTTTAAATTTGTTGGAGTTCGTTTATTCGTCACCATATATTTTTG
Organism: Salegentibacter profundi; assembly: GCF_054121475.1. Taxonomy (NCBI): domain Bacteria; kingdom Pseudomonadati; phylum Bacteroidota; class Flavobacteriia; order Flavobacteriales; family Flavobacteriaceae; genus Salegentibacter; species Salegentibacter profundi. The sequence goes on along the minus strand of NZ_JBSYGG010000002.1, from coordinate 469,486 downwards.
GCCAGTTTCCAGTGGTTATGATCTCTTCCATAGAGCCCACCCTGATGTAACGGCCGTTCACATCGTCTACCGATTGTATTTCGTTCTCCTGGAGAACAAGTTCTCTGTCCTGGTCTGCAAGGACTACACTTTTAGCAACCTTGGCTTCAAAGACAGGAATATCTCTGTCACCTTTTTTCATGGTTCCGGCCTCAAGTTCAAATTGCGCATCTACACCTTCTATTGGCACATTGATCATATTGGTATAGCGCTCTCGGTCTCCCTGGAATAAAGAATCTTTTACAGAAACAAATCCTAACGTATCAATAAGCACTTTCTCGAGATATTGATCTACTCCATAAATTCTTTTGTACTCCTCGTCTAATACGGTAGTATCCCTTCTTTGGGTAATAGCGAATTCGGCGGTATCAAGGAATTGTACCAATTTATCAAAATCTCCCTGAAATTGTCCGGTTACATCCTTATGGGCAATTTCTGCCTCACGGATATCCTTTAGATTTTCAATTACTTTGGCGTAGCGTTTTTGTTTAACCTTGTTGAACTGAATTGGTTGGTAAACCGCATCAAATGTAAGGTAGGCCAGACCAATGATCACCACCCAAAGAAGTAATTGAATTGCAAGTCTCATGCTTTCGTAATTTTTAAGATAATATTAGTGTTTCACGACAAATCTACAATTTTTTTTTATTCGTAAAAGTTTCTTCCCTAAAAATCCATTCCTATCTTTGAATTTTGACAATTTCCTATGAAAGAACTCACTTCGGCTGGTTTTTATAAGCTTCTTTTAGACGATCTGGGTTTTCCCGCCAGGGCGAAACAGGATATCGCCCTGCAACAGCTTGCAGACTATGTTAATGCCAATTCCAGGGAATCGATTTTCATACTAAAAGGCTTCGCTGGAACGGGTAAAACCACTATTATAAGTACCCTGGTCAAAAATCTTTGGAAGATTAAAAAATCGGGAATTCTGATGGCACCTACAGGAAGGGCTGCCAAGGTGATTGCTAATTATTCCAAAAAAGAAGCCTTTACCATCCATAAGAAAATTTATTTTCCAAAAAAATCAAGAGGGTCGGGTGTGCAATTCGTGCTGCAGCCCAATAAGCATAAGAACAGCATTTTTATTGTTGACGAGGCCTCGATGATCTCTGACACTCCCGCTGAATCCAAGCTTATGGAAAACGGTAGCCTTCTGGATGATCTCATCACTTATGTATATTCGGGCCATAACTGCCAGTTAATCCTCATTGGTGATACCGCGCAACTGCCACCGGTTAAGATGGAAATAAGCCCTGCTCTTGAAGCGGAGAAACTTCAGTTTGCCTATAATAAGGAAGTCAAGCATATTGAACTCGATGAAGTGGTGCGCCAGGCGGAAGAAAGCGATATTCTTCTCAACGCCACCCGGATCAGGGAATGCTTGCAGGATGGTTTCTATGAAAGTTTTAAATTTCAGCTTGGCTCAAAGCGCGATGTAGTAAGACTTCAGGATGGATACGAAATTATGGATGCCATTGAAGCCTCTTATTCCAATTTAGGGCATGAGGAAACCAGTATTATCGTTCGATCTAACAAAAGGGCAAATCTTTATAATGAGCAAATAAGGTCTCGTATTCTCTTCCAGGAAGAGGAGATTTCGGCCGGGGATTACCTCATGGTGGTCAAGAATAACTATTTCTGGATAAAACCCAGCTCAGAGGCCGGTTTCATTGCCAATGGGGATATCGTAAAAGTACTCGAGATCTTCAGCATAAAGGAACTCTATGGCTTTCGTTTTGCAGAGGTAAGGGTCCAAATGGTCGATTACCCCAATATGCGACCTTTTGAGACGGTGGTGATGCTGGATACCTTGACAAGTAATTCTCCTTCGCTTACCTACGAGCAGTCTAACCAGCTTTATCAGGAAGTGATGAAGGATTATGCAGATGAAACTTCCAAGTATAAGAAATTTATGAAAGTCAAAAACAATAAGTTCTTTAATGCCCTGCAGATCAAGTTTTCTTACGCAATGACCTGTCATAAATCCCAGGGTGGCCAATGGCATACCATTTTTATTGAACAGCCTTACCTGCCCGAAGGGGTGGGGAAGGAATATCTGAGATGGCTTTACACCGCCGTAACGCGGGCCACTGATAAATTGTATCTTATCGGTTTTAAAGATGATTTTTTTACTGAAACTTAAAAATACTCAAACGTGAACAATCCCCTTAGAATAATAGCCATGGTCCCTGCCCGTTATGAGGCTTCCCGTTTTCCAGGAAAACTCATGGAGGACCTGTCCGGTAAAACTGTAATAAGAAGAACCTATGAAGCGGCGCTAAACACGAATTTGTTTGAACAGGTTTATGTAGTGACCGATAGCGATGCAATCTTTGCAGAAATAACCTCTTTCGGAGGAAAGGCAATTAAAAGCAAAAAAGAGCATCAGTGTGGGAGCGATCGTATCGCTGAAGCAGTCATGGATATGGATGTGGACATTGTGGTCAATGTCCAGGGTGACGAACCTTTCATCGATAAAGAAAGTCTGGTAAAGCTTTTAAATGTTTTTCGGGAAGATGAAGCCGGAATTATTGACCTGGCCTCCTTAAAAACAGCCATGTCCGAAAGCCAGGAGATCACTGATCCAAACAACGTAAAGGTAATAACCAATAAAAATGATTTTGCACTTTATTTTTCAAGGTTTCCTGTTCCCTATCCCCGTAACACCAACGCCAGGGTTACCTATTTTAAGCATATTGGCATTTACGCCTTCCGAAAGCAAGCCCTGATCGATTTCTACAATTTTCCTATGTTACCCCTGGAAGCTGCTGAAAAGATTGAAGCGATCCGTTATCTTGAATACGGTAAAAACATTAAAATGCTTGAAACTACTCATAGGACCATAGGAATCGATACTCCGGAAGATCTTGAAAAGGCACGCAGGATGTATAAATATTAATTATCCAGGGCTTTTTTATAGGCAGCCAGTGCACGTTCCCTTGCTTTTTTATGATCGACCATAGGATCGGGGTAGTCTTTAGTGCCGTATTCCTGGATCCATTTTTTTATAAATTTTTTGTCCTTATCAAATTTGTCAAGTTGAGTGGTAGGGTTGAATATGCGAAAATACGGCGCAGCATCCACCCCACTTCCGGCTACCCACTGCCAGTTACCCAGGTTGGAGGCCATTTCATAATCCAGTAATTTTTCCGCAAAATAGGCTTCACCCCAACGCCAGTCAATAAGCAGGTGTTTGCAAAGGAAACTTCCCACTAACATTCTTACTCGATTATGCATAAATCCGGTTTCATTTAATTGTCGCATTCCAGCGTCCACCAAAGGGAAACCTGTCTTTCCTGATTTCCACTTCTGAAATTCTTCCTCCTTATTGCGCCATTGAATTCGGTCATATTTCTTTTTAAAGGAGTAGGTTTGTGTATGAGGATGGTGGTAAAGAATCTGCATAAAGAATTCCCGCCATATCAGTTCTTCCAGAAATGTTTTATTGTTCTGCGCCGCTGCCTTTTTTACCATTTTCCTGGGGCTAACCGTTCCAAAACGAAGATGAGGCCCAAGTCGGGAAGTACCCTGCACTCCAGGATAATCCCTGGTTTTTTCGTATTGCTCAATAAAAGATGGGCTCACCTTATAGTCCGGCACTTTTATTTTTGAAGCTTTAAAGCCCATATCACCCAAAGTCAAAACCGGTAAGCGTCGATCTTGGATTAAATTATCCAGGGATTGACTCGTGGTATGAATTTTTAAATCGAGGGAACTCAATTTAGCCTTCCAAACTTTCATATAGGGAGTGTAGACCAGGTAAGGTTCGCCGTCTTTTTTGACCACTTCATCTTTTTCAAAAATAACCTGGTCCTTAAAAGTCCGGAAGCTTATATGATTTTCAGAAAGCAGATTTTCTATTTCCATATCCCTTTCCCGGGCATAGGGCTCGTAATCGTGGTTAGTAAATACTGCGGCAATATCATATTGGTCTATCAACTGCTGGAAGATTTCCTTTGGTTTCCCGTGGTAGATGGCAATGGAGCTGCTATGCTGCTGCTGTAATTCTTGCCGCATTTGCTGTAGTTGGTCATAAATAAAACTCACCCTGGCATCATTAGAAGGCAATTGATCCAGGATATCCCTATCAAAAATAAATACAGGTAAAACAGGGTGCTCACCGCTAAGGGCTTGGAGAAAACCCACATTGTCATCGAGCCTGAGATCACGCCGAAACCAAAAAACATTTACTTTTTTTTGCATCTAGGAAATGTTTAATGTTGAGAGTCCACCGTCTATACCGATGATTTGCCCGGTAATCCAGCTGTTTTCTTCGCTTAATAAAAAAGTGGCTGCATGAGCGATATCCTTTGTGTTCCCAATCCTTTTTAAAGGATGCCTCTGGACCATCTTAGCCTTTTTGGCTTCATTGGCGATGAGCTTCTCTGCAAGCGGAGTCTCGGTTAAGGAAGGAGCAATGACATTCACGCGTATTTTAGGGGCAAATTCGGCTGCCAATGATTTTGCAAAACCTTCGATAGCACCCTTCGCAGCGGAAACACTGGTATGATAAGGCATTCCAAGTTTAACTGCCACACTGCTGAAAAATACCAGACTTGGATTATCAGCGTTTTTTAATTTTGGCATGATGGCCTGAACCACTTTTACCAGGCCAAAGAAATTAAGGTTCATTTCTTCCTCAAAATCCTTTGGTTTGAGCATCTTGAAAGGCTTTAGATTAATGCTTCCCGGACAATATACAAAACCATCAATAGCCTGGGGCAGGTCAAAATCTTCTAAATTATCCTTCAAGACATCAAAGGTTAAGTGTTCAATTTGCTCATTTAAGCCACCTCTATTTCTTGAAGCTACAATGACATTATTATTTTCCCAGAGCTCATTGGCGATTTCCAGGCCAATTCCGCTTGAACCTCCAATAAGTAAAATATTTCTTTTCATCGTTTTTATTTTAATTGAGTTGGTCCTGTTTATATTTTGAATTCTGGGTTTTCACCTTATTAAACTCCCCAAAGAGTTCCACAAGCTTCTTTTGCCGGTAAGCAAAGATCTCTTTTAGTTTGGGAGCTATAAGGATAGGATGAATCCACTGTCCCAGAAGGCCGAAGGGTAATTTATAGTCTACGATATCTTCCATTTCCACACCTCCCGGAATTTCTTTCAGAAAATGTTTGTGGTGCCAAAGGGCATAAGGACCAAATCGCTGCTCATCCACAAAATAAGCCTTATCCCTGACATGAGTGATTTCGGTTACCCACCTTGTCTTAATACCGGCCACCGGGCTTACAGTATACTGGATGATCTGTCCCGGATACATCGGACGGTCTGCACCAGAGATAATATCAAAACCCATATAATCCGGAGTGATCGTCTTTAAATTGGCGGGTCTGGAAAAAAAATCCCAGGCTTTTTCCAGGCTTATGGGAAGCCGTTGCCGTGTATGTAAGGTGTATATTTTCATATTTCTAAATTTTATAGCAAAATTACGTTTAGTTTTGTTTAAAATAAAAATATTATAGTTAAACAAAATATAAATGAAAACCACTGAATTTGAACTTTTTAATCATTTTCTCGGTATATTTGGGTAAACTAAAAAACACTTAAAATGAAAAAATTACTTTTATTCTTATGTACAGCTGGAGTGATGAGTGCTGCCCAGGCCCAGGTACAGGCGCCGCAACCCAGTCCCTTTACCAAAATCGAACAAAAGGTAGGGCTTACTGATGTGACCCTGGAATATTCCCGGCCTGGAATGAAGGACCGTGAAATTTTTGGCGACCTTGTGCCTTTTGACCAGATATGGCGGACCGGAGCCAATGAAAATACCAAAATTTCCTTCAGTGATGATATTACTATTGAGGGGAAGGAATTAAAAGCGGGAACTTATGCCATTTATACCATTCCACATGAAGATCAGTGGGAAGTTATATTCTATTCCGATGCCTCTAATTGGGGAAATCCAGTAGAATGGGACGAAGAAAAAGTCGCACTAAAAGCTACCGCTGAAACGACGGAGCTTCCTTTTTCTGTAGAAAGCTTTACCATTTTAATAGATGATCTTCAGAACAATTCTGCTTCTCTTAAGTTTATGTGGGATACTACACTTGCCAGTTTAACTTTCAATGTCCCTACAGAGGCTAAGGCGATGGCCAGTATTAAAAAAGTCATGAATGGGCCGGGAGCGGGTGATTATTTTGCTGCAGCCAGTTATTATCACGATGAAAATAAGGATCTTGAAAAGGCTTATGAGTGGATCAATAAAGCGGTGGAAATGGGCAATGATGCCTACTGGGTATTAAGACGAAAATCCCTTATCGAGGCCGACCTCGGTAAAAAAGAGGAAGCTATTGCCACTGCCAAAAAATCACTGGAAGCCGCTAAGAAAGACGGTAATAAGGATTATATTAAAATGAACCAGGACTCCCTGGAAGAATGGGGTGCCGATCAGTAAAAGAGGAGGCTTAAATGAGAAGCGCCCAAGGGCGCTTTTTTATTCCTCTAAATTCTTTAATTCTTTATAATTTTTTTTCAGGCGTTGTAAAAGAATACCATAGATAAGCCGGTAGAAGAGCCAGAGTATGCCAAGGAATACCCCTATTCCGACGATGAGAACTGCCGTGAGAACAAGCCACTGGGTAGCACTGAATGTATAATTTTCAATATTCTCAACCTGGGTCGTGGCCGCATGATGAAATATCGTGAAATAGGCATACACCAAAGAGGTGAGGGCGGAAGAGATAATGATAAAACCGATATAGTATTTAACTGTCCTACGGGTGATAAGTATATTCTTCATTAAGGTTGCGGCATCATCGGTACTTGAGATTTTCCTGTAGTTACGATAGAATCGATAAATAAAGTAAAAGGTTATCGCGTAGCTCAGGATGTAAACCACAACAGTAAATTCTTTTAAGTGAATAAGCTCCATTCTTTTCCAGAATTCTCCATCGGATAGTAATATATTGAGCACCCCCCAGAACAGCAATTCCAGAATGCTGATAATGAAAATCCATTTCACAATGGAAGAGGATTTCTTCCAGAGCATCTTATAGATCTCATTATAGGAAAGCTTAGGAAACGATGCCTCCTGCTGTTTCCAGTCTTTTTTTAATATTTCAAGTTCATCCATAGGTTCTTACGGATTAATTATGCTTTTTAATTTTGTTTTTACCCTGTTCATCTTCACCCTGGCATTGACCTCTGAGATCCCGAGGGTCTCGGATATTTCCCGGTAGCTCTTTTCTTCCAGATAAAGAAATACAAGGGCTTTTTCAATATCGTTTAGTTCCCTGATGGCGTCATACATCAGTTTCAGGTTCTCTTCAATCTCCCCGTCATATTCCTCACTCTTTATCTTGAAGTGTACCGTATCAAAATCCTGGGTTTTAATCCCTCTTTTTTTCTTACGATACAAGGTGATGGCTGTATTGAGGGCGACCCTATACATCCAGGTACTAAATTTGGCTTCCCCGCGAAATTTAGGATAGGCCTTCCAGAGCTGAATGGCTATTTCCTGGAACAAATCATTATGCGAATCCTGATCATTAGTATAAATGCGACAGATTTTGTGTGCAATATTCTGATGCCTCTCAAGATTGGTAATAAACTGATGTTCTAATTCTTTCTCCACAGGAAACGCTTAGCGCATATAGGTAGCAATTTTAGATGCAATGTTACAAAAAACTATAAAGTATCGTTAAGGCCAGATTTATTTTTCAAATAAACTAATAGAAAAACTAAATTTGGTTAAAACCAGCATTTATGAATATACCCAGAACTGAGTTGCCCCGAGTGGTTATTGTAGGGGGTGGATTTGCCGGGATGTCCCTGGCAAGACTCCTGCTCAAGGAAGATTTGCAGGTGGTGATCCTGGACCGGCATAATTACCACACATTTCAACCTTTGTTGTACCAGGTTTCCACTTCGGGATTAGAGCCGGATTCGATCGCTTATCCGCTGCGAAAAATTACCCGCAACAGTAAAAAAGCGATTTTTCGTCTCACTGAGGTTAATTCCATTAATGCCCAGGCCAATACTGTTTCAACGAGCATCGGGGAGCTGGACTATGATTACCTGGTCATTGCTACGGGCTCAAAAACCAATTTCTTCGGGAATAAGAGTATTGAGCAACACGGCATGTGGATGAAAACAGTACCCCAGGCCTTGAATATTCGCAGTCTTATCCTAGAAAACCTGGAACAGGCTGTCATTACGGATGATCCGGAAAAAAGAAAAGCGCTGCTCAATTTTGTACTTGTAGGCGCTGGTCCTACTGGGGTGGAATTAAGCGGGGCCATTGCCGAATTGCGTAACCATATTGTGCCCAAAGATTATCCGGATATCGATCCCACGGAAATGCATATCCATCTGCTGGAAGGTCTCGACAGGGTTTTACCACCAATGAGCGAAAATGCATCTCGGAAAGCCCATCAATTCTTAAAAGAACTCGGTGTGAATATTCATTTGAATACCATGGTGGAAAGCTATGATGGACACCTGGTAATCACCAATACCGATCTTAAATTAAAGACCGAAACTTTTATCTGGTCAGCGGGAGTGACCGGGGCCCCTGTAAAGGGATTAAATGCTTCTGCCATGGTAGACAAAGCCAACCGGTACGAAGTAAATGCCTTCAACCAGGTAAAAGGCTATGAAAATATTTTTGCCATCGGGGATATTGCCCTGATGCAGACCAAGGATTATCCGAAGGGACACCCGATGGTCGCACAACCCGCCATCCAGCAGGGAAAGCATTTAGCTAAGAATATAATGAGGCTCCTCAAAGGAGAGCCTCTTAAGGCCTTTGAGTACTATGATAAGGGAACTATGGCCACTGTAGGGCGTAACAGGGCAGTAGTCGATATGGGAAAAATGAAATTCTCCGGCTTTTCTGCCTGGTTTGTCTGGATGTTTGTTCACCTCTGGTTTTTAATTGGTTTTAGAAACCGCCTGGTAACCTTTTTTAACTGGGTATATAACTATATCAATTATGATAAAGCCGCCAGGCTGATCATTCGTCCGTTTAAGGGCTATGAAAGAAAGATGAAAATTGATAAGGAAGAGATTTAAGCACAAAAAAGCCGGTTTGAGAAAAACCGGCTTTTATAATAAGCTTACTCCCCTTTAGCGGGTTTTTCTTATTTCTTTATTGTATTGCTCAGCCAGGGCTGTTTTTTGGTTGTCAGTGAGGGCTTTCCCGGCCATTTGGAAAACTTCCTGCTCTTCTTCATCCAGGTGATGAATGATAATGTGGCCAAGATCTTTGGCTAATTTAAGCCAATTGGAGGCATCCATCTGCGTGTCTTCGAGCTTTTCGATAAGTTCATCCATCTGGTGATGTTCCGCAACGCTGTGTCGTGCTTTTTCCTGGGTAAGATCTTTCTTCATCAGGGGCACATAGAAATGTCTTTCTTCGGCATCTGCATGGATTTTAAGTTCGTGCTTAAGTTGCTTAAAAATCTTTTTTCTCTCTTCGGTATCTCCCTCAGTCTTTAGGAGCTTATCTACTAAGTCACGCTGGATCTGGTGTTCCTGGCGAAGGGCTTCAAAAATCGTCATCATATGTTGGTTTTAAATGGAAAAAAAGCGGCACCTGGCCGCTTTAAAATTTTATTAATACTCCAGGAGCTTACTCTTCAATCACCCCGCATCCTACACGAGTACCGGCATTTCCAGAAGGCTGAGAAGTGAAATCATCAACCCCATCATGTACAATGACGGCTTTACCTAAAATGTCTTTTTCTTCATCTCCGCAACCAATACACCACTCATCGGTACTCATAGATAGGGTCCCGTTTCCGTTTGCATCGGTGGTGAAATTACCAATGTCTCCTTTGTGGTAACCTTCAGAGTCTCCCCATTTCCCGTGTCTTTCATCGGTTGGATTCCAGTGGCCTCCGGCAGAGGAACCATCTTCCATGGAACAGTCACCTTTTTCATGGATGTGTATGGCATGTTCTCCTTCAGGAAGACCGGTAATAAGGGCTGTCATGCTAACTTCCCCGCTCTCCTGGGTAAAAACAACTTCACCTCCGAGATCGCTGTTGTTATTGGGGCTCATGGTAACGGTCACCTTCCTGATTTCACTTTCTTCTTCTTCCATTTCTTCCATGGTTGAATCCATTTGAGAATCAGGACTTGTTTGGTCTTCTTCCTTTTTATCGTTTTTACACCCGATAAATACTATGGAAGCAAAAATCACTAATGATAAACTAATACGTTTCATAATCTATTGATTGGTTTTCAGATTTAACAGGACTAAATTAGCCCTATTCAGGTTCCTTACCAAAGTTTTAAGGAGAGCTTAACATTGGCCAGGTAAGCCTTATGGCGGTTTTATGGCTATTTTCCCTTAATTTTTAAGATTAGTTGGAATATGCGTTTGGCTGGTTAAACTTTTATGGACCGGACATTTATCCGCTATTTCCAAAAGTCGCTTTAATTGTTGCTCATCCAGGTCACCTTTTATTTGGATCTCTCTTTTGAAGGTATCAATCCTGGAGGTTTTATCCTCACAGTTTTCACAATCACCTGCATGTTCCCGGGAATAGGTGACGTGGGTTTCTACGTTCTCCAGTTTCCATTTTTTCCTTCTGGCATACATATGGAGAGTCATGGAAGTACAGGCGGCCAATCCCGCTGATACCAGCTGGTAGGGGGTAGGGCCGTAATCCTTACCTCCGGCACTTACCGGTTCATCGGCCAAGAAATGATGTCTTCCGGCTTTCATCTGGGTCGTATATCCGGTGCTCTCCAGGTTAGCCACGACATCGCTTTGGGATTCAGGGAGGATTTTTTCCTCAATATCCAGGTATCTTTTGGCCCAGCTGGCAATGGTATTCCCAGCGTATACGGCATCTTCTTCAGCCTCCATCAAATGAGTAGCTCCGTCCAGGGAAATAAAACTTTTAGGATGTCTGGCCGCTACATAGAGTTCTTCGGCATTTTTTATACCCACTATAGCATCCTGTGGCGAATGCAATATGAGAAGGGCTCTTTTGAGATCACTCAGATAGGAACCAAGGTCGTGTTCCCTAATATCATCCAAAAATTGCTTTTTAACCTCGAAGGAACGGCCACCGATATTTACACTGGCCTTTCCGCTTTTTTCTATTTCTTCGATATTGCTCCGAAGAAGGCCTTCCACGTGTTGTATGGTAGAGGGAGCCGCTACGGTGGCCACTGCCTTTACAGAAGCTATTTGTTTTGCCGCGTATAAGACCGCAGCACCGCCAAGGGAATGGCCAACCAGTAATGCCGGGGCCTGATGTGTTTGCTTTAGATATTCCGCGGCAGCCACAAGATCCTGAATATTTCCTGAGAAATTGGTCTCTGAAAAATCCCCCTGGCTTTCTCCCAGTCCGGTAAAATCGAATCTCAGCACGCCATAACCGGCGGAGGCCAGGGCACGGCTGATATTTTTAGCGGCAAAAAAATTTTTATTACAGGTAAAACAATGGGCGAATAACACAAAGTTATGCGGGTCCTGGTTATGGGGTAATTCCAGGTAGCCCATAAGGTCCTGTCCTTCTTTATTTTTGAACTTCAGTTTTTTTGTTTTCATAGCCTTGATTTTCTCTTAAATTTATGAATTTGGTTTTAACTAAAAACAAAAAACTGCAACCAGCCTGAGCAGATTGCAGTTTTTTAACCTAAAATTAAAGAATTAATCCAGTTCCTTAATTTTTATATTCCTGTACCATACTTTATCACTGTGGTCCTGTAAGGCAATATGGCCCTTATGGGTTTTTCCAAAATGCTCCCAGTCCTTGAACTTCGAGTTGTTCACCAATTCTTCCCACTGCTGACCATGTATGGCGAATTCGGTAACGAGCTTATCATTGATCTTAACCGTTCCTTTATTCTCTTTATGATCTATTCTAATTACGGTACTGTTCCATTCTCCTGCGGGATTGGTCACATCTTCCGAAGGAGGAACCATATCGTAGAGTGCTCCTGCCTGCCTGATGGGACCATTTTTGGCATCGGGGTGCCCCTGGTTATCCAGTACCTGGATTTCCGGACCTGTCAGGTAAGGTTCATTGAATTCCTCTCCTTCCTGGACGCCCCACATTATTCCGCTGTTTCCGCCTTCGGAAATTTTCCATTCCAGGGAAAGTTCAAAGTTCTCATATTCTTTTTCAGTGATCAGGTTTTCCGTACCCTGACGGTCTCCCTGAGCGGGAGCAAAGGCGATTGCTCCGTCCTGGACCTTCCATTGATCGGAAATAGAATCGCTGTTAAAGGCCTTCCATCCTTCCAGGTCATTTCCGTTGAAAAGCTCTTCCCACTGTTCTTCCTGTTCTTGGTTCATAGTTATTTCGGATTCAGTTAGGGTATTTTCCTTGTCTTTAGTGTTATCCTTACAACCTGTTATTAGCAATGTGGTTGTGATTAGTGCAAAACTTAATTTTTTCATCTGGTTGGTTTTTAGTTGATTCCTAAGATTCTTTTTAATTTATCTTCATCGATTTCTGTTCCCGCAAAATCATCAAATTTCTTTTGGGTAGCTTCAATGATATGATTTTTTATAAATGGAGCGCCCTCACGTGCGCCCTGCTCGGGAGACTTTATACAGCATTCCCATTCCATTACTGCCCAGACATCACAACCATATTCGGTGAGCTTTGAAAAAATGGTCTTGAAGTCCACTTGCCCGTCACCAGGGCTTCGATATCTTCCGGCCCGGTTTATCCAGTCCTCATAGCCACCGAAGGTTCCTTTCTTTCCTGTGGCGTTGAATTCGGCATCCTTGACATGGAACATTTTGATGTATTGGTGATAATGATCAATATATTCAATATAATCGAGTTGTTGCAGGACAAAGTGACTGGGATCGTACAGAAGGTTTACCCGGTTATGATTGTTGGTTGCATCAAGAAACCTTTCAAAGGTTACCCCATCATGAAGGTCTTCCCCGGGATGTACTTCGTAACATACGTCCACCCCGTATTCATCAAATTCATTGAGAATAGGCATCCAACGATCGGCCAGTTCCTTAAAGCCCATCTCGACTAAACCTTGTGGTCGTTGCGGCCACGGGTGAGCGGTATGCCATAGCAGGGATCCGCTAAAGGTCCCGTGGACTTCCAGGCCTAGATTCCTACTGGCTTTTGCCGCGTATTTAAGTTGTTGAACTGCCCACCGGGTGCGTTCCTTGGGATTATTCTTATATTCATCAGGCGCAAAATTATCGAACATGGTATCATAGGCCGGGTGTACTGCAACAAGCTGGCCCTGCAGGTGCGTTGAAAGTTCAGTGATTTCTAGACCGTATGAACCTATTTTTCCTTTTAGTTCATCACAATAATCTTTACTCTCAGATGCTTTTTTTAAGTCGATAAGGGCTGATTCCCAGGTTGGGATCTGTATTCCTTTATATCCGAGCTCTGAAGCCCATTTACACAGGCCATCCAGGCTATTAAAGGGAGCTTTGGAGTCCATGAATTGTGCAAGAAATACCGCCGGTCCTTTTATGGTTTTCATTTTCATCGTATCAAAATTTAAGTTTAAAAGCCTCTCGGGCTATTAGTTTATTCATCAATGGTCACCCAAACATTGCCTTTATTATGGGATTCCACTGCTTTTTCTATGAAATTCATTCCGCGTATACCGTCTTGGATAGTCGGGAATTCCCCGGGATGATACTGTTCTTTTTGAATAGCTCTTGCCACCCCTTTGTAGATATTTCCCATCGAATCAAAGATTCCTTCGGGATGACCGGGAGGCAGTTTTGTCCCATCCAAAGATAGGTCAGAATTATAAGGGTGACCGGGTTTTAAAACTTTCATTGGCTGCCCATCTTCGAGAAGGTACAAATAATTAGGGTTTTCCTGTTCCCATTTCAATCCGGCTTTTTCCCCGTAGATACTCACGGTGAAATTATTTTCTTCGCCTGTGGCGATCTGGCTGGACCTTATTATGCCCTTTACATATTCCGAAAATCGCAACATGATCGTGCCATCTATATCCATTTTGTTGTCCTTGTAGAGGTAATTGAGGTCGGCCAGGACCTTTTCTACCTCCAGACCACTAACATATTCAATCATATCGAAGGCATGGGTTCCAATATCGCCCACACAACAGCTTATCCCGGATTTCTCAGGATCCAGTCTCCAGGTATTTGCTCTTTTTTCCGCATCGTGAATGATTGGATTTATCCAACCCTGGTAATACTGAACATCGATCTTTTGAATTTTTCCAATTCTACCTGAAGCGATCATTTCCTTCATTTGTCTGATCATGGGATACCCGGTATAGGTGTAAGTCACCGCAAAAATAGCTCCTGATTCCTTTTGGGTTTCTTCCAGGATTTTGGCCTCCTTATAAGTTGTGGTCATTGGTTTTTCACAGATCACATTAAACCCGTTTTCCAACAACTGCTTGGCCATTGGGAAATGCAGAAAATTTGGAGTTAGAATGGAAACTATCTGCATTCTCTGGTCCTGCGGAAGTTTGTTTTCCTCCTGAATCAATTCATCGAGATCCTTATAAATGCGCTGGGTCCCGATTCCTATTTCCTGGGCAAATTTGATGCTTTCCGATTTCTCGGGGTTAAAAACCCCACCTACCAGTTCATATTTGTCATACATGGAAGAAGCTACCCGGTGAAGAATCCCGATTAGCGAATCACCTCCACCACCAAGAATGCCTAATTTTATCTTTTTACTCATATTTTTTAAGGTTATATTTCAATATCTTTTTTTTCGATCTTCTCGTCTTTGAAGAAAATAGTAAATAATATCATTACTACCAAGGCGAAACCTGCCGGTACGATCCAGATCTGTTCCCAGTCATGGCTGCCATCGGCATTGAGATACAGGTCGCTTATCTGACCTGCCACCCAAAAACCTATTAGCATTCCGACTCCATAAGTGGCCAGGGTAATGAGCCCCTGAGCAGCACTTTTGATTTTTGGACCCGCTTTGGAATCGGTATAGATCTGACCTGCCACGAAGAAAAAATCATAACAGATCCCATGTAAGGCAATTCCAATAATAAGCATGTAGACCAGTTCACCGGCATCACCATAGGCGAAAAGTAAATACCTTACCGTCCAGGCCAGCATTCCAGCAAGCAAAGTGATTTTAAAACCGAATTTTTTAAAGAAAAAGGGGAGAAGCAAAAGGAAAAGTACCTCAGAGATCTGGCCTATGGTCATCATCGCTGTAGGATCTTCCATTCCAACTTCTGCCAAAAAGGGGTTGGCGTTTTGATAATAAAAGGCCAGTGGAATGCAGATGAGCACCGAGGCTATAAAAAACATCAGGAAATTTTTTCCCTTTAATAAAGCAAGGGCTTCCAAGCCCAGGATTTCAGAAAATGTTACTTTCTCTCCTTTACTGGTCGGTGGGGTTTTGGGAAGGGTAAAACTAAATATTCCCAATACTGCCGAGGCGATAGAAACCATTAAAAAAGTATTTCTAAGGAGTCCTTCAGCTCTTCCCTGGGCAGAATCCCAGGCAAAAACAAAACTGATCACCATTCCGGCAATAATCCATCCCAGGGTTCCAAAAACACGGATGCCTGAAAACTGTTTTGAGGGATCAGTCATCTGGTTAAAGGAAATAGAATTAACCAGGGCAAGGGTTGGCATATAAATAATCATATAACCCAGAACCAGGGGATAAAAGGTGGAGAAATCCTCCGCGTTAAACATCAGGTATAACAAACCAGCTCCCAAAAGGTGTAAAACCCCCAGGATTTTTTCTGCATTAAAAAAACGGTCGGCTATAAGACCAATGATAAAAGGGGCTATAATTGCCCCCCAGGATTGCGTTGAAAAAGCCATTCCGGTTTGCGCTCCGGTGGCCTGTAAATTATTTCCAAGAAAAGTTCCAAGAGTGACGAACCATCCCCCCCAGATAAAAAATTCCAGGAACATCATGCTAGATAATTGAAAGCGTACTAAATTTTTCATTCTAAGATCCTTGTGATTTTTACTGATTGTCGTTTAGTTTGCTTCCTTCTCTAATGAGCAGATCTCTGGTTGCGATAATGCCTTCTCTTTCAGAGAGTCTTTCTCCTTCATATTCCACGCCTATAAAACCGGTATAACCAGCATCTTTTACAATTTTTAGGATTCTGCTATAGTCTAACTTGGTTTCATTGCCCTGCTCATCGAAATCATAGGATTTGGCACTCACGGCTTTGGCATATGGCATCATTTGCTCGATACCTTTATAGATAGGATACTCTTCTACACATTCGGCCTCCCATTGTTCTCCATCTTTTCTTTTGAGGCAAAAATTACCGAAATCAGGTAGGGTACCACAATTCTCCAGGTTCACTTCTTCCATGACCTGGGCAAGTAAAGCGGCATCTGAAGAAAGATAACCATGATTTTCTACCAGTATATTGACATTTTTATCGGCAGCATATTCTGAAAGTTTGGTCAGCCCATCAACAGCAGCGCTTTTCCATTGTTCCCTGTCATTGGTTCCAAATAAATTTACCCGGATAGAATGGCAGCCTAAAAATTCTGCGGCATCTACCCATTTTTTATGATTATCCACAGCCGCATCACGGGTGGCCTTATCGGGGCTGGCCAATTCCCCTTCACCATCTACCATGATTAACACATTTTCCACATTATATTTTTCGGCTTTTGCCTTTAAAGTATCGAGAACCTCCTGCATCGCTTTTTCAGGGTCATCAGCTTTTTTGATACCTTCCCCGTAAAACCCACTGACATATTCTATTCCTTCAAATTCCATTTCACTGGCTACACGTGCAAATTCCATAGGATCCAAATCTCCGGCGAAAATTTCCTTGTTCAAAGACCATTGGGCCAGGGAAAGTTTAAAAAACGGATCATTGTTTTCTTCAGGTGCAGGTTCGCTAACCTCTTGTTCGGTGTTTTTTTGATTGTCTTTACAGGAAATAATTCCAGCCATTAAAAAAATGGCCACAATAAAGTAAGTTAATCTGGTTGGATAGATTTTCATAATCTCTTGTTAAGGTTAATTTGAAGTTTAAAATTGATTGAATTTAGAATCCTAAATGTATACTTTTTTTTAAAGAAGTAAAATTATAAGCATAAATTTATATATTTGGCAGGATCCGTTTAACTAAATTATTAATTAACTAGAGAATTGTGAGTAAATTTTATGAAAATGATACCTACGATGCCATTGTGGTAGGTACAGGGATTAGTGGTGGTTGGGCTGCCAAGGAACTATGTGAAAAGGGTTTTAAAACTCTAGTCCTTGAGCGGGGGCGTATGGTCAAACACGTGGAGGATTATCCCACGATGAATGATGATCCCTGGGATTATAAATATAAAGGCCAACTAACCAGGGAAGAAAAGAAAGAACAGGAAAAGCAAAGTCGTACCGGTTATACCACTAATAAGGCAAGTGCTCATTGGTTTGTCAATGATTT
Organism: Salegentibacter profundi; assembly: GCF_054121475.1. Lineage (NCBI taxonomy): Bacteria > Pseudomonadati > Bacteroidota > Flavobacteriia > Flavobacteriales > Flavobacteriaceae > Salegentibacter > Salegentibacter profundi. The sequence goes on along the minus strand of NZ_JBSYGG010000002.1, from coordinate 452,107 downwards.
AAAGCATCCTTATAATGAAACCAAACGTTTTGACTGGATGCGTGGTTACCATGTTGGAGGAAGATCCATCATGTGGGGTCGCCACAGTTATCGCTTAAGCGACCTTGATTTTGAAGCCAATAAAAGAGATGGTATAGGGGTGGACTGGCCTATCAGGTATAAGGATATCGCTCCCTGGTATGATTATGTGGAATCCTATATCGGAGTGAGTGGAGAAAACCTAGGTCTAAGTCAATTACCTGATGGTAAATTTCAACCGGCTATGGAACTCAATTGCCTTGAGGATCATGTTAAGAAAAGTTTATTGGAAAATTTCGAAGGCAGGCATCTTACCCCAGGAAGGGTTGCTCATATTACCAGTGACTCGGGATTCGAAGGGCGCTCAAAATGCCAATACAGAAACCGGTGTATCCGGGGATGCCCTTATGGCGCTTATTTCAGTAGTAATTCTTCTACTTTACCGGCGGCCGAACGTACGGGGAATATGACCCTCAGGCCAAATTCTGTCGTACACCAGGTAATTTATGATCCGGAAACCAAACTGGCCAGTGGAGTCAAAATCATCGATGCTGAGACTAAAGAAGAAATAGAGTACAAAGCTAATGTCATTTTTCTTTGTGCTTCTGCCATTGCTTCCACCAGCATTTTAATGCAATCGAAATCCGATCGTTTTCCCGATGGAATGGGTAATGACAGCGGAGAACTTGGCCATAATGTCATGGACCATCACTTTAAAGCAGGAGCCTCAGGAAAATATGATGGCTTTGAGGATCAGTATTATAAAGGGAGAAAACCCAACGGGATCTATTTGCCAAGATTCAGAAACCTAAATGGTAATGAAAATCTCGGATTTACCCGTGGTTATGGATACCAGGGAGGAGCAAGCAGAGGAAACTGGGCTGAAGCAATAGCCGAGGCTGGATATGGAAAAGAGCTTAAAGAGGCCATTGTAAAGCCTGGCGGCTGGACCATGGGACTGATGGGATTTGGGGAAACCCTTCCTTATCACGAAAACAAAATGACCTTGGATTATAACAAAAAGGATCAGTGGGGACTACCTACAGTAACCTTTGATGCTGAATTTAAAGAAAATGAACTCAAAATGCGCGAGGATATGGTAGCTCAGGCGGTAGAGATGCTTGAGAAGGCTGGCCTGAAAGATGTAAATGGCTATGATAATATTGGCGCCCCAGGGCTAGGAATTCACGAAATGGGAACGGCCAGGATGGGTAGAGATCGCAAGACCTCTGTTTTGAACGGAAATAATCAGGTACATGATGTGCCGAATGTTTACGTAACCGATGGATCCTTTATGACCTCTGCAGGTTGTCAGAACCCATCCTTAACCTATATGGCTATGACTGCCCGTGCTGCGGACCATGCCTCTAAAAATTTTGAAAAATCATCTAAAGCTTAATTCCTTATTATGAATAGAAGACAAGCATTAAAAAACATTGGATTAGGAGCCGGCGTTATGGTCGTTGGACCTACGACTTTAAGTTTATTACAAAGTTGCAAAAATGAACCGGATTATAATTGGGAGCCAGCATTTTTAAGTGCTTCCAATGGTTTTGCACTCCAGCAGATCCTGGAAGTGATTTTGCCAAAAACCCAGACTCCCGGAGCCAGCGATTTAAATATTGCTCAATTTATTGATTCGTATATGCATGAGGTGGCACCTGAGGAGCGAGGTGAAGACTTCAAGCGTTCTGCTGAAGCTTTTTCCGCAGCCTTTAAATCTGAGTTTGATAAGGATCCGGATAAGGGTAGCCCGGAAGAATACGAAAAGGTGGTTGCCAAATACCTACGGGCGAGCCCGGAGGATCGGGAGCGTTACGCCAAGCGAAATACCGAAACCCAGGATCCCCAGGATAAGGATCCCAATATTGAGCTTGATAATGATGCAGGGGCCTTTGCCTATTTGCAGAATGTCAGGGATATGGGAATCTGGGCATATAAAACCAGCGAAGAGATTGGTGAAAATGTGATGTGGTATGATCCTATTCCAGGGGAATATATTCCTTGTGGACCAGTAGAAGAACTGGGGGGAGGAAAAGCCATGTCCTTATAAAAGGTACCTGGACAATTATACTAAAAGGAATCTGATCTCAGGTTCCTTTTTTATTTCTGTATGGGCATATAGATCTCGGCTTCCCAATTTAGGGGGTTACCTCCTAATTCAGGGTTGGATTTATAAATTTCCAAAGGTAAGTATTGGGTTTCCAGACCCTGGCTTTCTGCATAATTCACCAGGAAAGGCCAGGCGTGATGAGAGTTCATATAATTTCCGTTAAAAATGGCCTTTAGCGCTGGAGTGGATGCAATCCTACGGGTAAAAATCAAAGGGTGGTCAGGAATCTTCTGATTCTCCTTTAACGGGAAGCAAAAATCAAAACGGATCTTCCCCGACTGCCTGTTATAGTCGTTGATCACTACCCGGGGCCGTCCATCTGTTTCAAGCTCATAGGTCGCTACAAAATCTGAAAGAATATCAATGTGCCTGATCATTTCCAGAGCCTTGTCTTCGACCTTAGCCTTTAAGGCCAAACAGGCGCAATAACTTTGAGGGGTGTTCGCCATTTCTTCGATATTAATTCTAAAGACCTGTTGCTGCCCTTCCAGGTGGTCTTTAAAGGTCTTGAGGTCTTCCAGGACGGTTTTCTGAAATTCCGGGGTGTAGAAAATCAGTTTAAGGCGATTAAAAAATGGCTGCTCCACATGAGTCAGTTTCACCTGGGCTTTACTGGTTCGCTTGCCCATATCAAAAAAATTCCATTCCAGCAGGACTGGTCCATCAGCTGTAAGATATTTCTGGGTCAGTTTCTTAAAAGGAACTTCATTGATATTGTCCTGGAGCTTGAGGTTTTCAAAATTTCCCTCCCGCGCGGCCAGGTATAAATTTTCAGTATCATACTTCAGACTGAAGCTTATTTTGTAATCCTCCTCCTTTAGAAAAAAATACCAAAAGAAAAGGATAGTGAGCATCAGGAGCAAGGCCCCGCTAATATATTTGAGCATAGGTTAAGTTTAGCGTCTAAGGCTTTGAATATCAAAATGATCTACCACGTAATTGCCCAGAGACCTTCCCTGTACTAGTCCCTTGTCAATTGCGGATCGGTAGTGAATCCCCCCATATAAACGGCTGATGGCTGCCTCTTCTGCTGCTGCCTCGAAGGAAGGGAAAGAGCGAACAGGAAGCCCGTATTTTACTTCGGTGTCATCTTCAAAGGCAAAGTTATCGCCGAAAACTTTAGTAAGCACAGTAGCCGCGGCACCAGAGACGACAGAATGGCCACTGGGGTATTCAGGGAAAGGCGGCGTTTGTAAAACCGGCATCCAGCTTTCATCGATCTCCCGATTAATAAGGGTTTCCGGTCTTATGAGTTCACTCCGGTATTTTTCATCCCAACAGCTAATGAAACCATCGGCGATGGCAATGGCCGTGGTGGTATAGGCATAGGAGGTTTGTTCAAAATCAAGTCCATTTTTTTGAGAGGCGATCTTACAAATACCCATCCAGTGGCCCCCTGGAGTAATCTTTTTGGTCGCGAACATTAAATGGCCACGCTGGGTGGACACATAAGGGTTACAATCCCAAAAACGAGCTATTTGAATCTTTTGGGAGTCCTCTCCTTCCTGTTCCATTTGCTTTTTGATTTGGTAGACTTCTAAAAGTTCCTGGTAAAATTCTGAATTTTCCTCCAGGGAATATTCCGGATGATCTTCGGGCCGGAATTGGGAGGCGGAATCCAGACTAAAGGACCTAATCTTATTCCAATGAGGTTCGATGCCATCCATATAGGCCGGTGGGGTAGGTTGCCATCTGGAAGGGTCCTCAGAATACACTGAGAACTTAGGCATCGTGCGGGTCTCTTTGTAATTATCTTTATTTGCCCAGTCTTTAAGATGAGAAACTACTTCCATGCCGTAAGCCCGGGAGACTTTAAATTCAGCCGGATTTTTACCTTCCCAGATTTGGTATAAACTATCCCGAAGGCTGGTGATCTTCTCTTCAGAAAAAAGCAAGGCTTTTCCCATTTCCATTTTTGCCACCAGGGCAGCAATACGTGGATTTAGATGTTCGTTTTTTTTCGGTTGGGGAACAGTTTCCAGGTCCTGGTATCTTCCTGCGAAAGATTTTAATTTCGGATCGGTCAAGGCAAGGACTTCGTAAGCGGCGATATTGGTGTAGGCATAAATCCTGCTGGCCACAGGGGGAGAAAAGATATCATGAACCATAATATCAGTGATATGATCTCCAACATGATGGTATTGCTCAGCGCTGACCTCGATGGGCTCGGCAGGGTTGGAGCAGGATATCACAAATCCGGTTAACAGGTATATAAAAAAGAGTTTAGCCTTTGATTTCATAAAATATGGGTTTTTCATTATTCAGGGTAACCAGTAGGTACTTTTTACCGTTGAACTCAAGGAGATCCAGACTGGTCACAGCCTTCTGAGTCAGATCCAGACCAAGCTGATCCCCATCTAATATTTCCCCCTGGCCGGTAATGATATTTCCCGCCAGAGCATCAAATCTACCATGATATGGACTAAGCCCAAAATAATTTCCTGCCACCAGCACTTCTTCCTTTCCATCGGCGTTAAAATCAGCTTTTAAAAAACTGGAAACAGGAGCCAGTTGCAGGGGTGTTTCAAATTCCTTAAAAATATAGGTTCCGTTTGTATTAAGCAAATATCCGGAAGCCATTTGATGTACCTCAAAAACCCGGGCTTCTTCAAGTTGCTTTTTATCAAAGATATCCTCCAGGGATTTACCGGCAAAATCCCGGTAGGAAGGGAATTTTTTCTTCAAATAGGATAACTGGGCGCTTAGTTCATCCAGGCCATGCATGGTATAATACTGCTCATTTTTTTCATAAGCCAGAATGGTTTCCGAGCTTCCGTTCTGGTCGAAATCGGAGAAATACATTCTTAAAGGAAACCGCTCACTGGCCTTAAATTTGGTATTCAATCCCCAATTTCCTAATAGGTAATCTGTTTCCCCGTCCTGATTGATATCAAAAGGAATGATACTTTGCCATAGGCCATTTAGAGAGCCGGGTAAAACGGCCATTGATACATCTTTCAGGGTACCTTTGTCATTTCTGAAAAATTTTGGAGACATCCACTCACCAACAATGATAAGATCCTTATCACCATCATCATCAAAATCATCCCAGATCGCATCGGTGACCATACCAAGATTCTGAAGTTCGGGCTGACTGGCCATACTAAAGCTTCCTTTTTCATTTTTGAGTAAATAAGAAGGAGCTATTTCCCCAAAATTGGACGCTACAGGACCATTGCCGATAAAAATATCAGGATACCCGTTACCGGTATAATCGGCTGCCGTAACCACCCTGGAATTTTGAGCGGTTTCTGGAAGATTGCCCGGTACCCAACCCGATTCCAGGTTCAGCAATAATCTTTCCTGCAAGGCCTTGTTTCCGGGAGAAAATTCCCCACCTCCCGAGGCGAGAAATAGGTCATTTTGGCCATTGTTATCAAAATCCAGGCTTATGGCCGATACTTCCTCGTGAATGGAATCCCTATGCAGGGCACCTATATGCTCTTTTTGGAATTCCCCGTCTTTTTGATAATAAACCACGGAAGGGCTGAATTTGGATCTTCCAAAAAACAGATCGTCTAAGCCATCCCCGTTTAAATCACTTACCAGGCTAGCCGGGCCATGATCCGAAATCCGGTAGGGGATAAGTTTGTGACGGTTAAAGTCCAGGTAAGGATTTTCCCGATGCTTATAATCTAAATTGGGCAGCGAATCGGTTTTGACAAACCAGGGGCTTTGCCTGGGAAATAAATGCTCATAGTCCACTTTTTCCCTTTTTGGCCCCGGACTAAGAGTGAGATTTTGATTAAGGGCAATATCCTTGTAATGCTCAATGCTTTGATCCGGCCAAATGATCAGTAGGGAGTCCAGGGCCTTTACCTGGCCAAAACCAAAATGCAATACAGGTTCCGAAGAGGATTGAAAGCCTCTTGAAGGATAGAGTTGTTTGACCTGTCTTCTTCCATTTTTATAAGCAATGGCTTTAGTGCCGATACCAAAGGTGTTGGGCGCTGTGTAGTTGAAATTGAGTTTAAGCCATGAAGAAGTATCTCCTGTTTTATTCTCGTACAGGCTTGCCGGTTGATCAATATTATTGGTAACAAGGTCCAGGTCCCCGTCATTGTCCAGATCCCCATAGGCCGTTCCGGTACTCATTATTGAATCTGTGGGAATCCAGTTTCCCGAGCGGTTATGGAATTGAAGGTCCTGACCACCTTGAAATACATAATTGTGTACGGCTCCTGAAGGCATCATCTCAAGTGCTTTCTGGTCTACCAGGCGGGTGGTATTTATTTTCTGTTTAATCTGGTTACTCGAGACGTATTTGATATAATCCAGATCATTGGGACGTTTTGGTATCCCGGTGGAAATAAAGATATCCTGAAAACCATCCTGATCATAATCGGCAAAAAGGGCACTCCAGCTCCAATCAGTTGCCGCAAGACCAGAAAGGATACCTGCCTCCTGGAAGTAATTTCCACTTTGGTTTAATTGAAGCATGTTGCGGGTATATTGGTGATGGTAATTAAGACGTTGGGTCTTTAAATTATGGAGATCTACCGGATCATCACCCATGGAGGCTTTTAGAACTTTTTCATTTTCCGGCAACATATCCAGGCTTAAAAGATCCATATAACCATTGCCGTTAACATCAGCTGCATCGCTTCCCATAGAAAATCGGCTGATATGCCCGAATTTCTGTTTCAGGACTTCGGAAAATGTCCCGTCTCCATTATTGAGGTAGAAATAATCATCTTCATGAAAATCATTGCTGATATAAATATCGGTAAACCCATTATTATTAAAATCAGCTGTGGCAATGCCAAGTCCGTAAGCATTGGTTCCGCCATAAATTCCGGCTTCTTCGCTCACATCGGTGAATTTAACCTGGTCATTCCGGAGTAGTTTATCACCACTGGAAGGATGCCTGTTTTCGCGAAGCCTGGCCGGACCATAAGAATTGACGGTATGTACGGCGTGGTTTAGCAGGTACATATCCAGGTCCCCGTCATTGTCAAAATCAAAAAAAGCAGCCGAGGAAGCGTAATTCTGAAAATCCAGACCATACTCACTGGCGGCTTCCGTAAAGCTTAAATCACCATTATTGATAAAGAGTTCATTTTTCCCTCTCAGACCATTTACCCCGACAACGGCACATACATAGATATCTAAGAGGCCATCTCCATTGACGTCCGCCATGCTTACCCCTGTATTCCAATCCGAGCTTCCGGCCACCCCTGCATCTTCTGTAATATCTTCAAAGACCAGGCCCCCCTTGTTCAGATAGAGTTTGTTTTCAACCTGATTTCCGGTGAGGTAAATATCAGGAAGCCCATCATTGTTGATATCGCCAATAGAAACTCCGCCACCATTATAGAAATACAGATAATCCAAAATGTTGAGGGCATTGGTAGGGCTCAACTGGTTGGAAAATTCCAGCCCTGTCTGTTTGGCTCCCGGAGTATTGAAAAGGTATTCCTTCTCTTTATGCCCATCAGCACAAGCTGAAAGAAAAAGACTTAAAATAATACAGCTTAGCAGTTTCATTATCTTATTTTAAATAGTTCCGGGGCCTGGTTGTTAATGGCTACCAGTATGAATTTCTCTCCTTCGGAATGATTTAGCACCCTGATCTCCTTTACCTGGCCGCTTAGGTTAAAACCGGTTTTAGAATTGGGTTTTATTTGGTAGCTACCGTCCTTTTTTATTTCTAACCAGATCCCATTGGAAGCATCAAATCTCGAAAACTGGGGTTTAAGATCAAAATCATTACCTCCCATGAGCATGACGGTTTTACCTTCTTGAGGTTCCATCAGGGCTATAGCATGTACACTGGAAAACTGGACTTCACGCGGAAGGGTGTCGATGCTGAATTTTCCCTCCCCGTTATTCCATGCAATAACAGAATTGAATTCGGTTATTTCTCTGACTATAGAATTTTCCAATACCTCCCTGGAAAAAAGATCATCTATGGCCTGGGTGGCATATTCAGAGAATTTGAGATTCTGTTTTTTAACCGAACTTATCTGGGCACTCAATTCCCGACGAAGGTGGATGGGCACATCTTTATCATTAATTCTTCTGGTAAATATCTGTTCGATGGTTCCGTTGTCATCAAAATCATTGATATAAACCTTAACCGGATTTTGGGATGAAGCCTTATAAAAACTGTTGGTGCCCCTGTTTCCCAAAATGATATCCTTTTGCCCATTTCCATTAAGATCTTTTAGCTTCAAAGTGTTCCAGCTTCCCGAAAGCTTGTGAAGATTGGTTTCCATTTTGGTGAAAGAGTCTTCAGTGTTGATATAGACCTGGGGGGAAATCCAATCTCCGACAAGGATAAGATCCACTTTGTTGTCTCCATTGATATCGCTCCAGGCGGCATCTGTGACCATCCCTATTTCATTGAGAAAATAAGCTTTGGCATCGGTGATATCGGTGAAATTTCCCTTGCCATCATTTTCCAGTAACTGATGCCTGGGGTTTATGCCATAGATTCCCGGTACCGATCTGCTGCCAATAAAAAGATCAACATCTCCATCCCAGTCATAATCTACAGGACTTATTACTGAAGTATTATGCCCGGTTCCTGGTAAATCCTGGGGGGAAGGCTCAAATTTTCCCTGGCCCTGATTCAGGTAGATCCGGGGTCGGTAATTATCGCGATTCCCGTCAACTCTGTTTCCTCCGGAGCCTACGATAAGATCCGGGAGGTTATTGCCGTTTAAATCGGCAAAAACGGCAAAGGTATCCTCATAATGATTATGCCTGTCAAAAACAGGATTGGTGACGGCTTTAAATTTTCCGGGAGTGCTTTGAAGGTATAACCGGCCTGGTTGATCCTTGGCCCCACCAATAAAAAAATCATCGTTTCCGTCTCCATTGACATCCGTAACCGCCAGGGCAGGGCCTTCCCGGGAAAGCATTTGGTTTATAAGGCCTTCGTAATCATAATCCACATAATTTTCTTCCCGATGCACCTGGAGATTATGAGATATCTTTTTTACTTTTTGTGGGGTATTTTCCTTGGTTTCAGGCATTTTTTCAGGTTGCCTGGAGTCTTCATAATTTAAACCATAGTCTTTATTTAATTCTGGATCTTCTAAAAGGCTTATGTTTCCATCGGGCCAAATCACTTTTAGGGAGTCGATCTTTTCTCTCTTACCCAGCCCTAAAACCAGCGGGTAGTCTATGGATGACTGAAAACCCCGGGTCGGGATCAATTCCTGGGTGAGAATTTCCTGGCCGGTATAGGCCATTACTTTACTGCCGATGGCAAAACGATTTTTCGAGGAACCATCAAGTTTAATTTTAAGAAAATTATGCTGCAGGGTTTCCGAAGTCTGATTCCGGTAGATAAAGACCTCCTGATTCACATTGTTTACCACAAGGTCCAGATCACCATCGTTATTGAGATCGGCATAGGCGGCACCATTGGAAAAGCTGGGCTTATCCAGTCCCCAGGCATTGCTCTGGTTTATAAAACGCAAGTCTCCCTGATTTTTAAAAGCATAGTTGGAAATCGGGGTGCTGGGCATGCGGTTAAGGATAGAGTCAAATTCTTTTTTCTTGCCCGTCAGCACCATTTGCTGAAGAATATCATTGGCAAAGAAATCCATGAAATCCTGGTTGGTAAGATCATGGTATATGCCGTTGCTGACAAATATATCTTTAAACCCGTCATTATCCATATCAAAAACCAGGGCTCCCCAACTCCAGTCCGTCTGGGCCACCCCACTGTAAAAGGCTATCTCTGAAAACTCGCCCTTACCATCATTGAGTTGCAGGGTGTTTTGCATGAACTGGTGATAAAAATCCTTTTGCTCCTTGAGCTTATAGATATCATATCTCTCAAAATCACTTGTGTTTTTAAGCCGCTCATCATTTTCCGGAAGCATATCAGTTACGAAAATTTCCGGATAAGAATCGTTGTTGATATCTGCCATATCGGCGCCCATGGAAGAGAGGCTAAGGTGGTCTATATGACTTTTGATCGCTTCAGAAAAGCTACCATCTCCATTATTTAAATAAAGATAATCCCTTTCATAAAAATCATTGGAAACATAAATATCGGGGAGCAGGTCATTGTTTACATCCCCTATGGTCACGCCAAGACCAAAACCAATTAGGCTTCCATATATTCCCGCCTCCTGGCTCACATCTTCAAATACCCCATTATTGTTTTGAAGTAACTTATCGCCTCCGCCTTTAAAGATTTCCGGCATGTTCCAGTCCTGAGCCCTAAGTTCTCGCTTATTGTTGTAACCCAGGCTCGAAACCGGAATAAAACTGTTATTGAGGATATAGACATCCAGATCACCATCTCCATCGTAATCAAAAAAGGCAGCATGTGTGGTAAAACCGTTTTCATCGAGCTGGTAATCCGCGGCGGCTTCTGTAAAGCTGAGGTCCCCGTTGTTTATAAAAAGTTCATTTCTTCGATCTTCTCCCTCGATATCTCCGGCATTGCTTACATAAATATCCAGAAAGCCATCATTATTAATATCGACCATGGTCACCCCTGTAGACCAGGCTTTTTTTCCTGCCGTTCCTGAACTTTCCGATATATCTTCAAATTTAAAATCCCCTTTATTGAGATATAATTTATTTTCCCCCATATTGGAGGTGAGATAGATATCCGGTAATCCATCATTATTTATATCTCCTATTCCTACCCCGGCACCGTTATAAAAATTCCGGTATCGAAATATATTGAAATCTTCTTCATTTTGAATTTGGTTCATAAATTCTATACCTGTGACCTTCGAAGATAATCTTTCGAAAAGGCCTGGCTGGTCATTGGAAGGTTCCTCATCAGCCAGGGAGCTTTCACCCTTTTCCTGGCAGGAAATAAGCAGAAACAGGTTGAATAGGATTAGAAATTTCCAAACAGTTACAGATAACAAGTATTTTAACATCAGGACAGGAATTATAATCGCTCATTGAGCATATCAAGCTTGTGAATTTAATAGAATTTTACGAGTTGAATAAAAAAAAGAGACTTAAAAGAACGCGGTCCTTTAAGTCTCTTCTACATGTTTAATTTCTTTTAATATCCCTCGTTCTGAATTAAGTTTGGATTCGAGGTAAGGGCATTGGTTGGAATAGGGAACAGGTTTACATGCTCACCGGTAGCATCTTTAAATGCCCACTCCGAACTAAACTTCCCAAATCGGACCAAATCCTGGCGTCTCCACATTTCATTATAGAGTTCTCTACCACGTTCATCCAGCATTTCCTGGTCTCCCAGGGAGCCTAATTCTCCGGCTCCACGAAGGCTTCGCAACTCGTTGACTAATTCCAGGGCCGTAACTCCTGCTGTTCCACCTCTCATAATGGCCTCAGCCTTCATCAGATGAGCGTCAGCATAGCGAAATAAAATATAATGCCCGGTATAGGCTCCATTGGATGGATGGTATTTCAAAACCCTGATTCCGGTTCTCTCATTATTGCCTAAGAGTCCTGGTAATTCTTTGGTGTAAAACAAGGGGTTTCCGGCACGGTCTTCCGTCATAGTTCCATCAAGCTCGTATTGCTGTCCGTGAAGGAATCCAAGCCCTATATCTGAACCATCTACAAAACCATCGCTATCTTCATCTTTTCCTCCGGCAAAATAGCCGTCGGTATCTGGCGAGGAACCAGATAATGGTACAAAACCTCGACGCTCTTCCTGTCCGGCTCCTGGGTGATTATTATCCCCTTCACCTTCAAAGAGATCATAGAACTCGGCCAGGGTGGAGAACCCATTCCAGCCACCTCCGGCATTGTCCGGGGTGGTTTGGTAATAATGCAGGCCATTCCATATTTTGGAACCGACTCCCGTTTCTGTATACCAAATGGTTTCGGTGTCTACCGCAGGTTTAAAGATTTCAAAGAAACCGCTTTGTAATCCAAATCCGAATTCATCGATAGCATCTACGTGTTCTATCACCGCGTTCATATCCTCAGCCGAGGCTTCTGCGGCACCGGTATAGATATGCTTGTTAAGAAGCATTTTTGCGATCAGGTAATGCGCTGCTGCCTTGTTGGCAAACATGGCTTCTGAACCAGGACCGGCAGCTCTTAGGTCGGGTAAAGCAGACTGAAGATCATCCATTATAAAATCAAAGGCTTCACTTCTTTGCATGACTATCGGATCGATATCGGGATCCTGGTCAACTTCTCTAAAAGGCACCTGGCCGTAGAGATCCATCACCCAAAACATGCTAAATGCTCTGAGGAATTTAGCTTCAGCAAGTTCTTGCGGGCTGGCGTTACTTTCCGGAGCAATGATCTCGGAGAGGTTGAATACATTCCGGTTCATATTATTCCAGGTATTAAGGATGAACTGGTGGTTGGCATCCCATGTGTGTTGATGCAAGGTTCTCCATAATCCGTTATCTCCCCAGTCCGTTCCCCTGGTAGGCACTAGCATCTCATCGGTGGTTACTTCTTGAAGCGCATAGAGGTTTTCCTGGGTATCCAGTTGTCCCCTTAGGCTTTGATAGGCATTTGTAAGTGCACTGGGCACATCACTGACACCCCCGAAGCCACCACTTTCAGTGGTTTCCCTGAAGACAGAGTCGGTTTCTTCCAGCTCCAGGTCAGTACAGCCTGTTACGCCCACTAGCAGGGCCAGAAGAATCGATTTATTTATAAGTTTTATTTTCATAATAATTCTTTATTTAAAATGATACGTTGAGTCCTAAAGTTACTGTTCTTGGTCTGGGATATGCAGTAAATTCAATCCCGGCCGTTGGAATGCCATTAAGAGACTTATCAGTATTGACTTCTGGGTCCAGGCCTGAGTAGTCAGTTATAATGAAGAGGTTCTGTCCGGTAAGACTGAGTCTTGCTGAATTCAGGAAACTATCTGGATCCAGATCGAAATTATAGCCCAAAGTGGCATTTTGTAATCTTAGGAAATCACCTTTTTCCAGGAACCTGGTAGAAACATCAGGGGCATTGTTTACGGCTTCTCCGTTGCCAATGACATTTTCGGTTACGTTTGAACCTGAATTAAGCGCTCCTGCGGTAAAAAATGCATTTTCTGTATTATTATATACGTAGAATCCATATTGCCCGGTAAGGAAAGCAGAAAGGTCCCAGTTCTTGTATTCAACCCGGGTGGAAATCCCTAGGTTGGTAGTAGGTAGGGCACTTTTTCCTACGAAGGTCTGCACATCGCCGTTGGGATAAATACTCTGACCATCGGCATCAAAACCTCCGAATTCTCTAAGATAATAAGAAAAAAGTGGCTGTCCACCTGCAAGGAGCTGTGCATAGGCATTGGTCAGTCCCTGACCGTTTATACCTCCTGTTTGCACACTGCCTACAAAATCCTCCACCATATTGTCATTATAGGAAATATTAAACCCGAGATTCCAAAAGAATTCCTCTTCCTGGAAAATGTTATAGTCAATCATGAATTCCACACCCTTGTTGATCACATTGGCAGGCAGGTTTTCCCACCTGAAATCCTGTGATGCCGGCTGAGCTGAAAAGGTTTGGAATAAAAGATCGGTAGTTTTTTTATGATACAGATCAATCGAACCACTTAAGCGGTCACTCATAAAGCCAAAATCAAGGCCTATGTTGGATTGTGCGGTGGTTTCCCATTTAAGATCAGCATTGTTAAAGGTCACCTGTCCAGTTCCCGGCAGGCGAACTCTTCCATCATCGCCCACACCAATACCACTGAATCTTTCTCTCTCCAGGTATAAGCCATAAGGGATCTCCTGGTTACCAGTTTCTCCGTAACCCAATCTTAACTTTAAAGTAGAGAAAGCATCAGGAGAGAAATCCTCCTCGGCAATCTTCCAGGCAAAGGCTGCGGAAGGGAAGCTACCATATTTGTTGTTGCCACCAAAACGGGTGGAACCATCAATTCTAAGGGTAGCTGTGAAAAGATATTTTTCTGCGATATTATAATTTACTCTTCCAAAGAACGATTGCAATTCATCGGTTGTGTGAAAGGTATCCCCTGCAATGGCCCGTGCCAGCACACCGGTTGGTTGGGTGTCGGGCCTTTCATTAATGACCACTTCCGGGAATAGGCGATTGATAAACAAGCCTTCTTCATCAAATCCATACTGTTGATAAGAGCCAGAAATTCCTCCCTCAATAATATTACGAGACCGCTGCAGGTCATCGATCATAGCCTGCATTTCCATATTCTCAAATCCCCAGCCACTCACGTTAATTCCCTGGCGATCGAACTCCTGGTAAGAGTATCCCACAAGGACATCAAGCGTGGAATTCTCAAATTCCTTATCATAGTTTAATGTGGCCTCAAGCAGTTGGTTGGTGTTTTCGATCTCGTTGATCTGAGAACGACCATTTCCCGGAACTGCACTTTGGATGCCCTGGATATCTCCTGAAATTCCAAAACCTCTGTAAGAATCAGCCTTGTCGTATCCTAAAGTTACCTTGGCTGAAAGTTCATCAAAGATGGAATAATCAGCCGAAAAGTTTATAAGGAACCTGTCGGTTTCAGTTTGATCAAGGGTGTATTTCAATAAGGCATTCGGATTGATCTGTCCCTGGAAGGCATCTGGATCACTGGGTAGGGTTGGATTAGCCCTGTAGGCTGCTCCTAAAAGGTCTCCCTGGAAGCCAGCGTTGTTAGAGATAGGTGCGCGTTTGTCATCTACCCTTGAAAAGGTAGATTGCAAACTAAGTTTCAATTTATCTTCAAAGAGGCGATGGTTCATATTCAATCGTCCTGAAAGTCTTTGCATATCAGAATTTTCAACAATACCCATGAGGTCTGAATATCCTCCTGAAATACGATAATTCCCGTCTTGGTATGCATTGGAATAGGAAAGGTTATATTCCTGGTTGAATGCGGTACGGGTGATCTCATCCTGCCAGTCGGTATCGGCGCCCCAATCTACTGCGCTGGGATCATTCCCGGTCTCAGCGTAGGCATCGAGCCATTCTTCCCTGTTTAAAAGGTCATATTCATTAGCCGGAGTGGCCACGCCAACACTGGAGCTAAAATCAAATTTTCCTTCCATACCTCTTCCGCTTTTGGTAGTGATTATTACCACTCCGTTGGCACCACGCGATCCATAGATGGCGGTGGCAGAAGCATCTTTCAAAACACTCATGCTTTCAATATCCTGAGGGTTCAGGAAGTTTAAAGGGTTTTTAGGGGAGCTATCGCCAAACCCGGCATTGCTACCTCCTGCAGATACATTATCTCCACCAAGTGGCACTCCATCAACCACAAAAAGCGGATCATTCCCACCGCGCACAGAGGTTGTTCCCCTGATCCTGATGTTTACGCCACTTCCCGGTTCACCACTTGTAGAGGTGATCTGTAAACCTGCGGTCCTACCCTGAATAAGTTCTTCAGGAGAGGCGACCACCCCACGGTTAAACTCTTCCGCACTTACTGTGGAAACAGCACCTGTGGCATCCCGCCGTTCTACAGAGCCATAACCGATTACCACAACCTCACTAAGGGCGGCTGCATCTTCCTGTAAGGTAACATCGATGGTTTCTCGACCATTTACAGGAATTTCCTGCTTGGTAAAACCTAAAAAACTAAAAACCAATACAGCATCGTCGGCCACATCGTTTAAAGAATAATTTCCATCGAAATCACTGGTTGTACCATTACTTGTTCCCTTTACCACAATATTAACACCTGGTAAAGGCATTGAGCCGTCGGTCACAGTTCCTGACACCGTGTTCTGCGCCTGGGCGTACCCAAAGCAGAGAAAGGTAAACAGAAAGATCCCGACCTTCAGTAGTCTTTGTTTCATAAACTTTTTTAGTTAATTAGTAATTAGTGAATTTAGTTGTTCTCGTGGACTAATCTAACGAATTTTTATGTTAAAACTAATGGCACCTATTAACGATAACGTTGTAGTGTTTTATATTATGTAGCAAACTAATGTTAAAATTGCGACTTTCGTAATAAAGAAAAAAATAGTGGAATACTAGGGATGATAAGGGGTAAAAGGTTTGTTGATGGTAATTATGCAACCAAAAATGGATGATGTTTTTGATTTGTTAGCATTGTTGAAAAATAATGCAGTTTTATTGATCCGGAGTGGCAATTTTTAACTTTTTCGGAATGATTTTTACTGCAATTTCTTCTTTTTCTCCCAGGTACTCCCCATCAATTTGAAATGCCACCGGGCTATTACACTTCACTTTGGCTTGGGTAGCCGGAATAATCAAGGCAAACTCTGGGTCCAGGTGCTCTTCATTTCTAAGAGTTTTGAAGATTTCCAGGATGTCAAACTCTTTGAATACAATGATTTCAAAGATACCATCGTCAGGCTTTCCCTTAGGATTAATATTGGCACCAGTGCCATATTTCCCGAAGTTGGCAAAAGCCAGCAGGATTCCTCTTTTCTTAAAATGTTCCTTTTCGGTGGTGATTTCAAACTCAAAGGGATATTTGCTTTTCAGCAAGGTAGGGATAGACTGTAATAAGTAACCGAATTTGCCACGGATATTGGAGTATTGATAGTTCTTGATCAATTCTGCATTAACTCCAAAATCACTCATATGCAAACAGTATTCCCCGTTGATTTCAAGAATGTCAATATATTTGAAATTGTCGCCCAGAGCAATTTCGATCTGTCGGGAAAGAGCAATGGTGGTCAGGCCCAAATTAAAAGCCAGACCATTAGCAGAGCCTGCGGGAATTATCCCAAGGGGCAGGTCCAGGGGCGTGATAATTTCTGCTGCCATTTTAATAGTACCATCTCCGCCTGCTACGATCACTCTTGATGGAGTGATTCTGGATAGTAGGTTTCGGATTTTAGCGGAATCTTCAATTCCGCAGGTGGTATATACCTCACACAGGGAGCCTTTCTTTGCGATGTTTTTTTTAACTTCATCTATAAGTTGATCTTTATTTAGATTTCCGGCAATCGGATTAACAATAAATAAGATCGGCTTATTTTCTTCCATACCTCTGATTAATAAAATTAAAATTAACTAATTTGGACGGAACCAAATTTTATAAAAGTCTAAAATTTTGAAACTTGATCTTAAACTCTATCGCGGTTATGTTAATGAGCAGGAACTCGTGGTTTTCGGACATTTGTTTAAATCCCTGGCCCCAGACCGATATCGGATGGACCGCCGAGGAATACGGCATGCTGTTTCGGTCTTCCAGATGTTTCGTATAAAGCCACTTAAAAACATAGCGATAAGGTTAAAATTCAAAAGCAAGGAGGTGGTTACCAAGACCCTGGATGATGGATATTTCAGGTTTAACCTCCCCTTTAACGAAAAGCTTGAAAGTGGTTGGCATTCCTATGAAGTTAGGGCTGAATTCAGTGGGTATGGAATTGTGGAAACAGGGGAGATTTTAAAGCCCTATGAAAGTAAGCTGGCCATTATTACTGATATTGACGATACTTTTTTAATTTCTCATTCCAACAGTTTCTTTAAAAAGCTCTATGTTCTGCTTCTAAAAAATATCAATAAGCGCAAGATCTTCGAAGATGTGGTAGAACATTACCAGTACCTAAGTCTTGCGGGCCAGGAGGATGGAGACGCGGCAAACTCGTTTTTCTATGTGTCGAGCAGCGAATGGAATTTATACGGCTTTATCCACGAATTTGCGGTGATGCATCAACTGCCCAAGGCGGTCATAAAACTGAAAAAAATTAAAACCGGGATTTCAGATTTTCTTTTTACCGGTCGTGGCTCCCATGATCATAAGTTCGAAAAGGTCAAGGATATCATCTCGTTTTATCCTAATCTGAAATATGTCCTGTTAGGAGATGACTCACAAAAGGATCCGGATATCTACGAAAGGATTTGCAAGATTTTTCCAGAGAATATCAAGGCGGTTTATATTAGGCAAACTACCTATAGAAAAAAGAAAAGTGTTCTTGAGGTTCTCAATAACCTGGAAAGCCTGCACGTTTCCACCTGTTATTTTAAGGATAGTGCCCGGGCGATAAATCATTCCAAAGCTTTAGGCATCAATTAATTTTTATATTTGCCCAGACCTAAATATTCCTTTCTTTGCAACTACAAGAATTTCTAAGCTCCCAGTTAAGTTTTCCTGAAAAAAGTATTGTCAATACTCTTGCTTTATTAAAGGAAGAAGCCAGTATTCCCTTTATTGCACGGTACCGAAAAGAGGCTACCGGTAATCTCGATGAGGTTGCTATAGCAGAGATAGCTAATCTGTTTAAAAGCTTTAAGGATCTAGAGATCAAAAAACACAGTGTAATCAAGGCCATTAAAGCGCAGGATAAACTGTCTCCGGAACTGGAAGCAGCCATAGAGAACGCGCGTTCGGGTGCTGAGGTTGAAGACTTGTATCTGCCTTTTAAAAGAAAGCGACAAACCCGGGCTGATATAGCAAGAAAAGCAGGCCTGGAGTCATTAGCAAAGATGTTGATGGCGCCAAATTTTCGAAACCCTTCCCAGCTGGCTCATAAGTTTGTGAATGATCATTTCAAAGATGAGGAAGCGGTTTATAGCGGGGCCAGAGATATCATAGCAGAATGGATTAATGAGAACACCTTTCTGCGGAGTAGACTCCGAGAGCTCTATTCCCGCAAGGCGAGAATTACCGTTAAACCGGTTAAGAAAGAAATCCACAATTTAGAAAAGAGTAAATATGCCCAATTTGCCAACCTGGAGGAATCTCTAAACCGAATCCCATCCCACCGGTTCCTGGCCGTTTATCGTGCCGAAAAAATAGGGCTAATAAATCTAAAAGCGGAAGTAAACCAAAAGGAAGCCCTTGAAATCATTCTAAGATACCTTATAAAAGATAAGGCCACGAACTTTTCAATTCAGCAAATTGAACTTGCTGCACAAGAAGCCTTTAAAAGACTATTAAAACCTTCATTTTCTACAGAATTCCTAAAGCTTGGCAAGGAAAAGGCGGACAGGGCCGCCATAGAGGTTTTTGCCTCAAACCTGGAGCAGCTACTTATGGCTCCGCCTTTGGGGTCAAAACGGGTGCTGGGAATTGATCCCGGTTTTAAATCCGGATGCAAGGTGGTTTGCCTGGATAATCAGGGAAGGCTATTGTATAATGAAACTATTTATCCGCATCCTCCTCAGAGGCAATTCAGCCAGGCTCAGGCCAAAATCAGGTCTTTAGTAAATGCTTATAAAATCGAAGCTATAGCCATAGGTAACGGGACGGCTGCCAGGGAGACCGAAAGCTTTATCAAAAAAGCCGGGTTGGCCAGAGATGTTTCTGTTTTTATGGTAAACGAGGCCGGGGCTTCTGTTTATTCCGCTTCAAAGCTGGCCAGGGAAGAATTTCCCGGATATGATGTGACGGTGAGGGGAGCAGTTTCCATTGCGAGACGACTAATGGATCCTTTAGCCGAACTGGTCAAAATCGATCCTCGTTCCATTGGTGTGGGCCAATACCAACACGAGGTCGAGGAAAAAATGCTAAAGGAAAAACTGGACGCTGTGGTAAAAAGTTGCGTTAATAAAGTGGGAGTGAATGTCAATACCGCCAGCAGGGAATTGCTATCGTATGTCTCAGGGATAGGAACATCCCTGGCTAAGAATATCATAGACTATAGGGATGATATCGGTGCTTTTCAAAATCGAAACCAATTGCTTTTGGTACACAGGCTGGGGGATAAGGCCTATGAACAGTCAGCCGGGTTTATAAGGATAAAAAATGCAGCAAATCCATTGGATGATTCCGCAGTTCACCCCGAGAGCTATGGTATCGTGGAAAAGATGGCTGACGATCATCATTTAGTTCCGCAAGCCTTAATCGGAAACCAGGAGATACTCAAACAGATTAAACCTGAGCGTTATATTTCTGGGGAGAGGGGGCTGCCTACCTTACAAGATATCCTCTCCGAACTGGAAAAACCTGGCAGGGATCCCAGAAAGAGCATTAGCAAATTTGAATTCGATGCCTCGGTCAAGACTATAAACGATCTTTCTCCAGGGATGAAACTCCCGGGAATCGTCAATAATATCACCAATTTCGGATGTTTTGTGGATATTGGAATCAAAGAAAGCGGCCTTGTTCATATTTCCAGACTGGCCGACAAATTTGTCAGTGATGTTAATGCAATCGTGAAATTAAACCAGCAGGTGGAAGTGACCATCGTGGATGTAGATAAGGAAAGAAATCGCATACAGCTCTCCCTGATAAACTAAAAACCTGAAAAAGAAGAAGCCTCAAAGACTACCTCTATTTTCAGGTTAATTTCATCAAGAAATAAGATTCAACTTTTTTTTCGGTAATTGGCACCATCGAATTCTTCCCGGTCATAGAAAAGATCATCCGGTCTCTTTTTACTTATTTCCCGATCATAATTTTCATCTTCAATCACCGGCTCGTCATCCCAACGGTTCGATACCGAGTTATCAGCATATTCTTCTTCTTTTCTATGCCTAACATGGGGATCGTCCAGGGTTTCCTTATCTCGGTTATAGGAACTTAATACCGCTTTTTCATACTCCCGGTTCAAATGAGCTCCTTTTTCTATTCGTTTTGTTTCCGCAAAGGTTTGGTGGGTTATTCGACTGGTAAAGACAAACTTTTCATCCTCCATAAGTTCGACCAAACCTATTGGGATGATCAGGTGATTTTCACCCTCATTGTTAACAAATTCCTTTATGTCAGGATCAGCAGGGGTACCATAAGGATCATGCCTGGCATCAATAATCGTTTGATCCACATCCACATCGAGATAGACCACCCTGTCTAGTTTTCTGTTGATCAGCAGGTTATCTACCTTGCCAATGACCCGTTTGTCAGAATCTCGTACTTCCCAGCCCCGGATATCAGGATAACCATCGGCAACCTTATAATCCTTTAACTCGCTGAGATAATATAAATGTTTTTCTTTTGGCTTATTCTTGCTCATAATGCTCTTTTTATCAGGTTTAAGAAATCACCCTATATGTTCTGGGAGAACTTAAGGTATTGTCCCGGTTATTGTGCATAGTACGCTCATCATCATTGAGTTCTTCGATATCGTCGCTTTGCTCCAACTCTTCCTCGGACTCCGCTGAATACCAAAAGACATAGGCCAGAATTCCAAGGATGATTAAGACCAATAGAATCCAGGGCCATACCGGTCTTTTCTTTTCAATTTTAATTTCTGCCATTTCATTGCAGGATTTTGGTTAGTTAGTTTAAATTTAAGGAAATGGCCAGGCATACGATCCTAAGGTTTGCCCAAAGAATTGTTAATTCGCTATTAACAAAAAAGGATGCCTTTACAGACATCCTTTCCTTCTGAAGTATAAGTCGCTTTTATCGGAAGGTTCCCGAAGGGAAAACCACTACGCTTTCATGGCCATCTTTCCCAACTGTAGCTACCCCAAAAAAGAAATTATCAATAACAATCCCTTCCAGGGTGAATTCATTAACATCCCCTACAAAGCGAGAGTGCTCCCACTGAGGCGCTGTGGTATCACGCCAATAGATCTTATATCCGGCAACATCTGCGTTGACCTTTTCCCATCGCAATTTTGCAGAAGGAGCCACAATACCACCAATTTCAACATTTTCTGGTGCAGGAGGGGCCCAGGCTAAAGAAGCCATATTAATGGCATTTACAGCAGTGAGCTTTTTGGCATAATCAAAGTTTACACCTTCTACCACATCTCCGTATTCGATGCCGTCCTGGGTTCGTAGATCCTGGTGTTGCCGATTATAATTTTCGTGTGCTTCCATAATACGAATTCCCGCGAAACCAAGATCATTAAAAGGTCTGTGGTGCCCACCACGACCGAATCGGTCTAAGCGATAAATCATCATAGGATTCATCTCGGGCATATAGGTCTGGGTAGTTTTATGCACATATCGGGCAAGTTGTCTTGATATTCCATCAACCTCGCCCCCATAGAACCTACGCATTGTTCTTTCCCTTTCTGTTTCTGTAGGAGGTACAGGTTCAGAGAAGATTCTGAAACTTCTGTTGTCAATCACCCCATCAACGCCTTCTATATTCCCGATCATATCGTTATTTAATACCCCAATGATCTCCCAGTCATTTTCCTGAGCATACCGGGCAAGCCCCTGTCCGCCGAAAAGTCCCTGTTCTTCCCCGGAAAGTCCTACATATACGATGCTGCTTTCGAATTCATAATCTGAGAGTACCCTGGCTGCTTCAATGGTGCCAGCCATTCCGCTGGCATTATCATTGGCCCCGGGGGCGTCTCCTTTAAAATCGCTTCCGTCGGAATTTCGTGAATCGATATCACCGCTCATAATAATATAACGATTGGGATATTTGGTCCCTTTTTGAATGGCTACCACATTAACAACCCAGGCATCGTGAGGAACCCGATCACTATCTTCAGTGGTTACAAAATCCTTTTGATAAAATACTTCCAGGCAATTATCGCATTGAGAGGAAATAGTTTCGAATTCGGATTTTATCCACCTACGGGCGGCTCCGATTCCCCGTGTTTCTGATAACGTATCGCTAAAAGTATTCCTGGTACCAAAACCAGCAAGGGTTCTGATGTCGCTTTCTATACGCTGGGCGGATACCTCTTCTATAATTTGATAAATGCGTTGGTCGGTTTGCTGGGACCAGAGGTTTTGCAGTGCGGTAAAAAGGGTAAAAATGCAGGCAAGGCTCAGTGTCGTTTTGGATGTCATAGGTTATCTGATTTTAGATTTCTAAAATACAGAAAGTTTAACCTATTTAAAAACAAAAAAAGCCCCGGAAAACCAGGGCTTTGTATATTTTTATTCTAAAAAACTGATTAGCTAGCTTTCATTTCGTGAATTTCTGCCTTTGCTTCATTAACCTTTTGGTTTCTCCTTGAGCTGGATAGCCCGGCCTTGGTTTTGGATTTTAAAGCATCTACCTTGTGGCTTAGTGAATCGGAAAATTCATTGAAATTCTTTCTTGCTCCTTCCAGATAGTCATCACCGGTTTTGGTAATAGCTCTACGGGTATCGGTACCTTTTTTGGGGGCAAAAAGCACTCCTAAGGCAGCACCTGCAGCTGCACCTGATAACAATCCTAATAACATTTTTCCTGATTTCATGGGTCTAAGTTTTAATTTTTAATTTATAATTTCTCGAATTATAAAATTACTTCAAATTAAAGGTGTTGCCATATTTTGCGAGTTAAGCTTGATATAAACTTTATAAGCAAATGTCAAGGAATTTAACACTTCCCGGCTTAGGTATGCTCGGCAAATAGTTGGAGAATCTCTCTTACTTTTTTGGTGTCTTCCACATAATAGAGCGCATTGGTATTTTTGATACCCACTTTAACGGTATAAGCATCATCGGGCAGCTCTCTGAAAAGATATTCATCAGTCCAATCATCACCTATTGCAAATATGAAATCATATTCTTTTCCTACGAGTTTTTTGTTTGCAGCTTTGCCTTTGTTCACATCACTGCTTTTTATTTCGAGGACTTTATTACCCTGAAGGACACTTAGCCCATGATTGGAGATCAGTTCTTTTAAAACACTGGAGAGCTCGTTAGCCCTAATTTCTCCGAGTTCCGGATCCGCCTTGCGGTAATGCCAGGCCAGGGAATAATTCTTATCCTCAATAAAAGTTCCCGGAGTACGGTCCACAAAATTTTCAATGACCGGGCGAACAGCTTCCATCCAGTCATTTTTTACATTTTCCGAAAGTTCCCATTCGCTATTTTGTTTCCTTAACCAAACCCCGTGTTCCGAGATGAGTTCTACGTTGATTTCCGCCCACCAGTTTCCAAGGGTATGCTTGTCCCTACCGCTGATTAACACCACATCGGTTTTATTGCCTTTGTTGAGTTTTGAAATCAACTCAATCAATTCATTATCCGGTTTGGCCTTTTCAGGTTTATCGGTGAAATTGACCAGGGTACCATCATAATCTAAAAAGAGGATACGGCGTTTCGCATTTTTGTACCTATCAAGGATCTGGGAAGATACTTTTGGAGAAATTCTTATGGATTGGGAAGCATCCCGGTTTTCTTTCGTGTTTGCAAGAGCTTTCATAAAATCGTTTGCCCATTTTTCCACGCTGTATCGTTTCAATCTTTTCTGAAGCATTTTATTGCGCTGGATTTGTTCGTCCTTGGACATATGAAGAGCCTGTTTGAGGGCTGCGGAAATTTGCTCGAAATTGTTCGGGTTGATCAAAAGGGCCTCGTTCATCTCATGTGCTGCCCCGGCCATTTCGCTTAGAATAAGTACGCCAGTATGGTCGGTACGGGTGGCCACGAATTCTTTAGCCACCAGGTTCATTCCATCGCGGATTGGAGTGAGCAAGGCCACATCGCAGGAAGTATATAAATCTATGAGATTTTCAAAGGGCATAGAACGATAGAAATACCAGATAGGGGTCCAGTTGACCGTGGAGAACTTACCGTTGATTCGGCCTACAAGTTCATCGATCTCCCGTTTTAGTCGCTGGTATTGAGGAACATTGGAGCGGGAAGGAACCGCTAGCATCACAAGCCTAACCTTTTCTACATATTGTGGATTTCTATCCAGGAAATATTCAAATGCTCTTATCCTGTTGGCTATACCTTTGGTGTAATCCAGCCTGTCGATACTCAAAATAAGTTTAGCATCGGGAGTGGTTCTAAGATGATGATCCAGCCTGTTTTGCAGCTCTGATTGCTCTTCGGAGGTTTTCTTGAAATGATTTAAGGCGGCTTGTTCAAATTTTTCGTAATCTATCCCCATTGGAAAGGAATCCACTTTGACAATTCTCTGGGGTAGGGTGACTTCATTGAAATCCACCTGCAGTCTTAATATGCGGCTTACCGAACTTAAAAAATGCCGTTCATAATCATAGGTATGGAACCCTATAAGGTCCGCTCCCAAGACCCCTTCTAAGACTTCCTCCCTCCAGGGAAGGGTTCTGAATACCTCGTAGGAAGGAAACGGAATATGATTAAAAAAACCAATCAGGGCTTCGGGTGCTTTTTCTCTAATCATATTAGGCACAAGTAGAAGTTGATAATCATGCACCCAGATCCGGTCACCTTCTTTATAATGCCTGAGGACTTCATCCGCATATTTTTGATTCACTTTTTTATAGACCTCCCAGTATTTAAGTTCAGCTTCTGAATATTCCATGAAATAGTGGAAAAGCGGCCAGATGGTCCTGTTGCTAAAGCCATAATAAAAACCTTCTATTTCCTCCTGGTTTAGATTCACGGAAACACAGGCCTGCTGACGGGCCTTTTTCTTTACATCCTTAGTTAGGTTTTCCGGGATTTCTTCTTCGGTAAGACCTGGCCAGCCGATCCAGATACTGTCGCCATCCCGGTGGAAGGATTTGAGCCCTGTTGCCAGGCCACCTACACTTGGGGTAACTTCAAGATTATTATCTTCGATGTTTATTTGTAAGGGTAATCGGTTGGATATGATAATGGTTTTACTCATAATTATATGTGAATGCTGTTGCTACAGAATTGATTTTTATTAAATTTCCGAAAATCAAAGCACACAACCATCCTTTTAAAAGAACTTTAAGACAATATGGATAATTTAGATTATGGAATAATAGGAAATTGTAAAAGTGCCGCCCTGGTATCAAAAACAGGTTCCCTGGATTGGTGTTGTCTACCAAATTTTGATTCTGCCGGGGTCTTCGCCAAACTGCTCGATAAAGAGAAGGGAGGAAGTTTCCAGATCCTTGTTTCCGAGGATTATAACATACAACAGGAATACCTGTGGCAAACCAACATTCTCAGTACCGTATACGATAATGGTACCGACGCGTTTCAAGTCATTGATTTTATGCCGCGCTATCCAAGGGAAGATGGCTCTTATTATGCTCCACCCGATATAATCCGGTTTTTTCGCTTGTTAAAGGGAAAGCCACAGTTTAGAATTATTTATAATCCCAAACTGGATTTCGCCCTGGAAAAGACCTATACCGAGAATAAAGGAAGTTATTTAAAGAGTTTTACCAAGGAGGGGAAATACGACTCCCTGTTTTTCTATTCCAGTTTTGAGCTAAAGGATATTGAGCAACAAAATATGCTCAGCCTAACCGAGAACGCTTATTGTCTTGTGGGATACCACGAGAAACTTATTCCACAAAACCTGGACCGGGCTTATCTTAAATTTCAGCGTACCAAGACCTATTGGATGAACTGGAGTTCGAAGACCACAAAATACACGCATTATTCTCAAGAAATTATGCGGAGTGCGCTGGTTTTAAAGGCCTTGACTTATAAAAAATCCGGAGCGGTCCTTGCTGCGGCAACTACTTCTCTTCCCGAGACGATTGGGGAAGAACGAAACTGGGACTATCGTTTTTGCTGGATCCGGGATTCCTCGATGGTTATCAAAGTAATGGCGGGACTGGGACATTTGGAGTCTGCCCAGGAATTTCTCCAGTTCATTATCGATATCATACCGAATAAAGATGAAAAGATCCAGATCATGTATGGAATAAACGGGGAGAAGGAACTCACCGAACATATCCTGGATCATTTAAAAGGTTATGAGAATTCGCAGCCTGTTCGGACGGGAAATGCGGCCTATATCCAGAAACAGAATGATATCTACGGAATTTTAATGGAGGTGATCTACCAGCAATTCCTCCAGTTTGAGACCTCCCTTGAGAACTCGGAAGAACTATGGACTATCGTTCGGGGTATTGTTAATATCGTGGAAGAACACTGGCAACAACCCGATAAAGGAATCTGGGAATTGCGTACGGAAGACAGGCATTTTGTATTCTCAAAATTACTTTGCTGGGTCGCGATAGATCGGGCCATTAAGATAGGAGAGGTACTTCGAATGGGCATAAACGATACCAAATGGAAGAGTCTTAGGGCTGAGATCTATACGGACATCTATAACAATGGCTGGAATGAGGAAATTCAGGCTTATACCCAATCCTACGGATCTACGGACCTGGACGCTTCGACCTTATTGATGGAATCTTACGGATTTATTGAAGCCAATGATCCGCGTTTTATCAAAACCGTAGAAGCTACAGAAAGGGAACTTTGTAAAGATGGGTTGATGTACCGCTACAAAAACAAAGATGATTTTGGAGAACCCTCTTCTTCTTTTACCATTTGTACGTTTTGGTTGATAGATAGTTTATTCAAGATTGGGCAAAGACAGAAATCAAAAAAACTATTCGATCAGTTGCTGGGCTATAGTAACCATTTAGGGCTTTTTAGTGAAGACATTGATTTCAAAACCAAAAGACTCCTTGGGAATTTTCCACAGGCTTATTCCCACCTGGCCCTGATTGAGACTGCGGCTAATTTTAGCAAAGGAATAAGCGCTGAAGAAAGCTGGTTAAGCGATTTTTAAGCCTTAACGTAGGCTATAGGCAAGACCTGGAACCCAAGTTGGTTCCGGGTTCAGGACTGCCTGTTATTCGGAGATTTTAGTTCAATGCGGGAACGGGTGAAATAGATCCCTTCTTCGAGTTCCCTTATGTATGCTACCATTTGCTCCCGGAGTTTACAGTGCAGATCCCAGGCTACTATGGCGTTTTTAGCACTGCAGACCGCTCTGATCCGTAAGGACTTTTCGGTCATTTGCAGAACCTGAAGCAGGGGAGGATGTTCCCGGTCCCATTCTTCGGAATTTTCAAGGAGCTCTTTAAATTTTTTCCTTAATTTATCTACATCCACGCGGTAATCTACAAAGAGTTCAATTTCATTTAATTGATGTGGACTGGTAATGGAAAGATTTTCAAAAGATTCTGAAATTACCGTTTTTAAGGGTACGATAAGTCTTTTGAGATCCCAGGTACGCACCACCATATAGGTGAACCTGATATCTTCCACATAACCCCATCGATCTTCAATAATCACCGTATCTCCAATCCGGGCAGGTTTGGTAATGGCAATTTGTATACCGGCTATGATATTGCCCAGGGTACTTTGGGCAGCGATCCCCAGTATAATGGTAGCAAGACCTGCCGAGGCCAGCATAGAGACCCCCAGTTTTTCCATAGACCGGAACTGAGAAAGGATTATAGCGGTGCCGATAATTACAACGGTAAAGGTCAAGATTCTCCTGGATACCGAAAAATAGGTAAAAAGTTGACGGGCTTCATGGCTGTCCTCGGAGGTGAGATCGCCTATTTTATTTTCGGCCACATAACGCATAAGAAAATCAAGAATTCGCATGAAGAACCAGGTCGCTGAGGCAATTACAATAGCGAGCAAAATGGCATAAATGGTACTGGAAAACATACCAGAATAGGAAATCAGGTTATTAAGGGTGATATAGAAGAAGAATACCCCTGCTGCCATTGCGGCGGGCACCCCTAGTCTTTTGGAAAGGGCAAGAATCAGTGGCCTGTCAAAGGATTTGGCTATTTTCCTTATCAACAGGATGACCAAACGGCCCAGGAAATAGGAAATAATGATCAGTAAAATAGTCAGGCCGGGTTTCCACAAAGGCACGCTACCAATTTTTGCCTGTGACCATTTTGGCATATGCCGGTCCAAAAAGGTAGGACCATAAATCTTGTAGAGTTCCTCGGTATTCTCTACAGTATTGGCGGAAATCAACCAAATAGCTCCATAATCTTCATACTTTATCCTTTGAAGTCTGAAAATAATATCCCTGTTATCAATCTGGATTTCTCCAAAGACGATACTTCTTCGTGGCTGTCCGGCCACTGCCTGGTTCGTTGTAGTGCTGATGTCCAATTGCCCATCTGGCCTATCCGGTAGTGCATCCCAGTTGATGTCTACCCGTTGATCCAGTACATAGTAGAGCTTCTGAGCCAGGTCTTCCGCCTCTTTTATACTTAACGAGTTAGGCATTAGATTGAGATTCAGGGCATGAGCAGCCTCTCTGAAATTCTGATTGCGTGCGCTGATCACAAAATGTTCCAGGGTGGCCTGGGGGGTTTGAAGGTTGAACTTAGTAGGTGGAAATCCCAGGGGATTATTGAGCCGGGACAGCACATAATAGGCCTCATTGTATTGTTCAAGGCTATTAGGAAGATAATCAGAGGATTCAGGGTCCTCTATTTTTTCTTCTGAAGGAAGCTCATTTTCAACAGCTGTGGAATCCTGCTGCTGGGGAAAGGCCGCAGCAGCAGAATGCTGTAGCAAAAAACCTAATAGAAGAAGGCATAGCAATCTCTGGGAGTTTCTCATAGCTTTTTTTTGAGTATTCTGGTATTTGATTCAGCAATTACATTAAAAATAGGGAATAAAAAAAGACCGTCTAAATGCTGACGGCCTTTTCAAACAGATTTAAACGAATTAGAAAATATATTTGTTCTCCGAAGTTAGCTTTTCTGCAATGCCGTTTCTAAGTTCTACAATATTAGGCATGTTTTCATATTTGGTGAATCGTTTTAGACCCATCAGCATCATGCGTTGTTCATCCCCTTCTGCAAAGGAGGCGATACCTTCTTTGGCTTTCTGGTTCACCGTATCCACGGCGTGATACAAATAGAGTTTGGCCATTTGTATTTGTTCACCTTGCTGATCTTCTCCGAAGCGCTTGGCATTTTTTTCAGCGCGTAAAATTCCTGATTCAGCCATATAGGTTTCAATCAGGATATCTGAAGCGGCCAATAGCAATTGCTGATGTTCTTCGAGGTCCTGCCCAAATTTCTGAACTGCACTGCCGGCAACCATGAGAAATACTTTTTTCAATTTTTTAATCATCTCCTTCTCCTGGGCAAACAGTTCTGAAAAATCCGGTTTGTCCATTGAAGGGATTCCGGTTAGTTCATCGGCTACAGCCTGGGCCGGTCCAAGCAGGTCCACATGGCCTTTCATCGCCTTTTTGATCAGCATCCCCACCGCAAGCATTCGGTTGATCTCATTGGTGCCTTCATAAATCCTGGCGATCCTTGCATCTCTCCATGCGGATTCCATAGGCGTATCTGCTGAAAAGCCCATTCCTCCGAAAATCTGTATGCCTTCGTCACTACAGTGCTGAATGTCTTCTGAACAAGCAACTTTCAGAATCGAACATTCTATGGCGTATTCTTCAAAGGTTTTTAATTCGGCATCCGCATGGGATTCCCCATTTTCCATGCGCAGGTTGATCCTATCTTCTATCATTTTTGCGGCCCGGTAATTGGCAGCTTCCCCGACCCATGCCGAGGTGGCCATCTCAGCCAACTTTGATTTTATGGCCCCAAATTTCGCGATCGGAGTTTTAAACTGAACCCTGTCATTTGCATATTTAATCGCTACATCGGTAACCCTGCGTTGTGCATCTATAGTAGCGCTGGCAAGTTTAATACGGCCCACATTCAAGGCGTTCATCGCAATTTTAAAACCGTTCCCTCTTTCGGAAAGCATGTTTTCAACCGGTACCATGGTATCGTTAAAAAATACCTGTCGGGTAGAAGAGGAGTGGATTCCCAGTTTTTTTTCCTCCTCCCCAAAGGTAATTCCATTGGGGTTCTCCTTATCGTATTCCACGATGAAACCGGTAATGTATTTATCATCTTCAATTCGGGCGAAAACGATAAACAGATCTGCGAATCCTGCATTGGAGATCCACATCTTCTGGCCATTGATCCTGTAGTGTTTACCGTCCTGGGTTAGTTCTGCTTTGGTTTTACCCGAGTTGGCATCACTGCCAGCTCCAGGTTCGGTCAGGCAGTAAGCACCGAACCATTCGCCGGTGGCTAACTTGGGAACATATCTTTTTCTTTGTTCTGGCGTTCCATAAAGAAGGATTGGCAGGGTACCAATCCCGGTATGGGCTCCAAAAGCAGTAGCAATAGAACCTGTAGCTCCTGAAATGTAATCGCAAACCAACATCGTGGATACAAAACCCATCCCGAGGCCATCATATTCTTCAGGCACTCCGACACCCAGAAAACCGAGTTCCCCGGCCTTTTGCATTACTTCTTCGGTAAGGGCATAGTTTTTCTTTTCGAATTCTTCTTTTTTCGGCCATACCTCGCGATCTACAAATTCCTTAACCGAATCACGCATCATTTTTTGTTCTTCGGTAAAATCTTCAGGAGTAAATATATCTTCGGCCCTGGTTTCCTTTACCAGGAACTGGCCACCACGAAGAAGCTCTTTTTTATTTTCTGTTGTTTCCATTACTTCAAGTATTATTTTATTTTTTGTTTTTATTTCGGAATCAGCAAAACAAAATTCAGGATCTTGTTATCTGGGAATCCTGGAATCTTTTTGTCTTTCCCTAATTTCTGATTTGAAAATCATGCGGTATCTAACTCAGGAACTCATAGACTCCGGCAGCTCCCTGACCTGTACCCACGCACATGGTCACCATGGCGTATTTATCTTTGAGATTGCGTTTTCGCATTTCATCAAATAGCTGCACTGAAAGTTTTGCCCCAGTACAACCCAGGGGATGTCCCATTGAAATCGCACCTCCGTTAGGATTCACCTTTTCAGGGTCCAGGCCTAATTCCCTGATAACCGCTAAGGACTGGGAAGCAAAAGCTTCATTTAGTTCAATGAGTTGCATCTCCTGTTGTGTTAGCCCGGCTTTTTTTAAGGCCTTTGGTATAGCCTCTACCGGTCCGATGCCCATAATTCTTGGCGGGACTCCAACCGGGGTATAGCTCACCAGGCGGGCTATGGGTTCCAGGTTAAATTCCTTTACCATTTCTTCACTCATAACCATAACAAAAGCAGCCCCGTCACTCATTTGCGAAGAGTTCCCTGCCGTTACACTTCCACCTTCTGCAAAAACAGGCCTTAATTTTCCGAGGATTTCCCTGGAGGTATCAGCTCTGGGTCCTTCATCCTTGGTGACGGTATAAGATTTTGTTTGTTTTTTACCGTCGTTTCCTACGAAGGTTTCTTCAACGTCAATAGGAACGATCTGATCCTGAAAGCGGTTCTCCTGCTGAGCCTTGAGTGCTTTTTGATGGGAGTTGAAAGCAAATTCATCCTGGTCCTCCCTGGAGACCTTATATTTTTCCGCTACTGCTTCCGCGGTAAGTCCCATGCCCCAGTAATAATCTTCATTTCCTTCTTTTGCGGCTTTATAATTTGGTACCGGTTTATAACCACCCATGGGAATATAACTCATGCTTTCGGCACCCCCTGCGATAATACAGTCGGCCATCCCGCTTTGGATCTTTGCAGAGGCAATGGCAATGGTCTCAAGGCCAGAGGCGCAATATCGGTTGACGGTCATTCCCGGAACCTTATCGGTATCAAGGCTCATTAAAGAGATCAAACGGCCCACGTTCAAACCTTGTTCGGCCTCGGGCATCGC
The DNA here is from genome assembly GCF_054121475.1 of Salegentibacter profundi. Taxonomy (NCBI): domain Bacteria; kingdom Pseudomonadati; phylum Bacteroidota; class Flavobacteriia; order Flavobacteriales; family Flavobacteriaceae; genus Salegentibacter; species Salegentibacter profundi. The sequence goes on along the minus strand of NZ_JBSYGG010000002.1, from coordinate 419,938 downwards.
ATTACCGACAATCACATCATCGATCCTGGTCTTGTCGAAATCCGGTACTTGTTTCATCATGTATTCAATAGTCTCTACGGCCAGGTCATCCGGCCGCTTAAATCTGAACACCCCACGAGGAGCTTTCCCCACGGCAGTTCTGTATGCTTTTACTATATATGCTGTCCTATTCATTGTATGTTATATTTTGTATCATGTATATTGAAAATCTTCAGGTACACCGTAGCATAGGCTTAATTTCTAAGCGGTTTCCCTTTCTTCAACATATGCTGAAGTCGTTCTAAGGTTTTGCGTTCTCCGGTTAAAGAAAGGAATGCTTCCCGTTCGAGATCGAGAAGATATTGCTCGCTTACCATTTGCGGCTCGGAAAGATCACCTCCAGCCATCACGTAGGCCAGTTTGTTGGCGATCTTTTTATCATGATCACTGATATATTTGCCGGCGTTCATCTGATCGGTCCCAACTAAAAATGCACCCAGTGCCTGTTTTCCAAGTACTTTGATATCAGTTCTGGGAATAGGTTTGGTATACCCATTTTCGGCCATCAACATGGCGTGTTTTTTCGCTATAGCCAATTGCCTGTCGGGATTAACCACCACGATGTCTTTACCCTTTTGTAAAATATTGGTGTCAAAGGCTTCATAGGCTGAGGTGGATACCTTGGCCATTCCTATGGTTAGGAAGTGTTCCCTTAAACGGTTAAGTTCCACATCATCCTTTTCAAAGGTATCGGCTGCTCGAACGGTCATTTCCTTGGAGCCACCACCTCCGGGAATGACCCCAACCCCGAATTCAACCAAACCAATATAGGTTTCGGCAGCTGCCACTACTTTATCGGCATGAAGGGAAAGTTCACAACCACCACCCAGGGTCATGGCATGCGGAGCAGCAACAGTTGGAATAGCACTATAGCGCATTCGCATCATTGTATCCTGGAAATATTTAATTGCCATATTGAGCTCATCATATTCCTGCTCTACGGCCATCATAAAGATCATCCCAATATTGGCACCCACAGAGAAATTCTTACCGTTATTAGCCACCACTAATCCCTGGTAATCTTTTTCGGCCATTTCTATTGCCTTATTGATACCATCGAGTACATCTCCGCCAATGGCATTCATTTTACTTCTGAACTCCACATTGAGAATACCATCGCCTAGATCTTCCACGACAACGCCACTGTTTTTGAAAACTTCTTTAGACTCCCGGATGTTGTCGAGAATGATAAAGGAATCCTGGCCTGGTACTTTTACATGTTCCTTTTTTGGAATATCATAGAAATAGGTATTGCCTTCCTTTACAGTATAAAAGGATTCTTTACCAATTGCCAGCATTTCATTGACCCAGGCGGCCGGTTTTTGACCCTGGGCTTCAATAAGTTCGATTCCTTTTTTAACACCAACGGCATCCCAAATCTGGAAAGGTCCGTGTTCCCAGCCAAAACCAGCTTTCATTGCATCGTCCACCTTATAAAGCTCATCTGTGATCTCCGGTATGCGGTGAGACACATAGGCGAAAAGGGCTCCGAAATTTTTTCGGTAAAACTCGCCGGCTTTATCCTTTCCGTTGATCAGCACCTCAAAACGGTCCTGAACATTATCTATGGTTTTGGTTTGTTCCAGAGTGTCAAACGAAGCCTTTTTCTGGTCACGGTATTCCAGGGAATCCAGATCTAAGGACTTTATGGTACTGGAACCATCTTCATTTTTTATTTTCTTGTAAAAGCCCTGTCCGCTTTTGCTTCCATACCACTGATTATCCATCATGGTTTGTATAAAATCCGGCAAAGCGAAAAGCTCATGAGCTTCATCCTGAGGTACCCCCTTGTGAAGGCCGTTGGCAACGTGAACCAAGGTGTCCAGTCCGACCACGTCTACCGTCCTGAAAGTGGCCGATTTCTGACGACCAATTACAGGACCAGTGAGCTTATCGACTTCCTCAATGGTCATTCCCATATCTTTGACCATATGGAAGAGACTCATAATACTAAAAATGCCTACCCGGTTTCCAATAAAGGCGGGAGTATCTTTGGCTACTACAGATTTTTTTCCAAGGAACTTTTCCCCGTAATTATTAAGGAAGTCGAGGACTTCCTGGGATGTATCAGGACCTGGAATAATTTCAAATAATCGCAAGTATCGTGGCGGGTTAAAGAAGTGGGTTCCGCAAAAATGCTTCTTAAAATCATCACTTCGACCCTGGTTCATTTGCTGTATGGGAATTCCAGAGGTATTCGATGTAATGAGCGTTCCTGGTTTTCGGTGTTTTTCCAGGTCATCAAAAACTTTCTTTTTAATGTCAAGGCGTTCGACAACCACTTCTATAATCCAGTCCACCTCGGAAACCTTGGCGATATCGTCTTCAAGATTGCCGGTTGCTATGCGGCTTGCGAATTTCTTGTGGTAGATTGGAGAGGGTTTGGATTTCAATGCGCTTTGTAAGGACTCATTAACCAGCCGGTTTCTTACCTGTTTATCTTCCAGGCTCAGGCCTTTTTTCTTTTCCTTTTCATTGAGTTCCCGGGGAACAATGTCCAGCAGGAGCACTTCGACGCCAATATTGGCAAAATGGCACGCAATCCCGCTCCCCATAATTCCGGAGCCTATTACGGCCACTTTATTGATTCTTCTTTTCATGTTGTTGGTCAAATTTTACGATAAGGTTTTCGTTTTAATATTTATTTTTTATGCGGTCTTTACGTCTTTTTTGATCATTGCTTTAACTTTACTTCTTCCTTGTATATCTTTTTTTCGGCAATCAGATCCATAATTGTATTAGCCACTTCAATAAAGGTTTTTAGATCCTCCTCAGAGACCGATTCCTTAACGGCCTCATCGAATCTTAACACGACCTTCTTTGAGTAGTCCCGCATTTCGCGGCCAAAGTCGGTAAGGTGAATAAGGACGCTACGACCGTCTTTGGGGTTCTTCCGACGAATAATAAGTCCTTTATCTTCCATGGTCTTTAGAATTCTGGAAAGACTGGTAGCTTCCATTCCCATTTTGGGTCCAAGGGAAGTAGAAGGGGTGCCGGTTTCCGGATCTATACTGAGAAGTGCGAATCCGGTAGCCATGGTACTGCCAGCCTTTCCGGCTTCTTCATTATACATTTTTGAAACGGCCATCCAGGTGGCCCTTAATACATAATCTATAGTCTTTTCCTTCATTTTTGAAACTTGATTCTCAAAGTTAAGAAAAAATATTATGCATGCATAATAAAATGATAGAAAATAGAAAGGCAGATACAGGTAATCTTAAATTTAAGTGAATTCCATAAAAAAACTCCCCTTTTAAGGAGAGTTTTAACTGTAATTTAGCAAAAAAACGATTAATTAATCATAGCCGTAAATCCTGTTATATTTATTGATATAGATCTCTTTAATATTTCTGCGTTTTAGTTTCATAGTAGGAGTGAGGTGCCCTTCTTCAATACCCCATACCTCCGGGGTTAGCTCGATGACCTTTACTCTTTCCCATTTTCCAAATTTCTCGTTATAGAAGTCTACCTCCTCCAAAATACGCTCTTTGACCCGGTCATTTTCAGCAATGGATTTATTGGAGCCATCTCCCAGGTCGATATTTTTCCGTTTTGCCCATTCCCCTATGAATTCAAAATTGGGTTGAATCAGGGCTGCCGGCATCTTTTCCCCATCCCCAATGACCATAATTTGTTCGATAAAGCGTGACTGCTTCATGACATTCTCAATAATCTGCGGGGCTACATACTTCCCGCCGGATGTTTTGAACATCTCCTTTTTACGGTCGGTGATTTTTAAAAAACCATCTTTATCGAGTTCCCCAATATCTCCGGTATGAAAGAAACCATCCTCATTTAAAACTTCTTTGGTCTTTTCAGGCTCTTTATAATAACCTAACATTACATTGGGGCCTTTGCAGAGGATCTCCCCGTCTTCGGCTATTTTAACCTGTACATTTTCCAGGGGTTTACCAACGGTCCCAATTCTAAAGTTATAATTGCGCTGATCATTAACCGCAATAACCGGTGAAGTCTCTGTAAGGCCATAACCTTCCATAACCGGGATTTCTGCGGCTGCAAATACCCTCGCCAGCCTGGGTTGCAAGGCTGCGGACCCTGAAACCACAAGTTCAATATTACCACCTAAGCCTTCTTTCCATTTCGAAAAAATTAATTTCCTGGCAAGCTTAAGCCGGGTTTCATACCACCAGCCATTTACCTGATAAGGTTCATATTCCAGGCCTAATTCCACTGCCCAGAAAAAGAGTTTTTGTTTGATCCCTCCCAGGGTAGAACCTTTGGCGATTATTTTATCATAAACCTTTTCGAGCACTCTGGGAACGGCGGAGATTACATGAGGTTTTACTTCTTTGAGATTATCGCTTATCTTCTCGATGGATTCCGCAAAATGAATGGAAACGGAGTAATACTGATAGAGATACAGAATCATCCTTTCAAAAATATGGCATACAGGGAGAAAACTCAAGGATACATAAGTGCCAACTTCAAAAGGAACACGGGTGGCGCTGCCCAGAACATTGCTGGTAATGTTGTTATGAGAAAGCATAACTCCTTTTGGTTTTCCGGTAGTACCTGAGGTATATATAAGTGTAGCCAGATCATCAGGCTTAACCGCTTCCTTTAGCTTTTCGACCTCTTCCTGGTTGCTTTTGTCTTCCCCCAGGTCCAGGACCTCCTTCCAGTTTTTACAGCCTGAAATCTCCTCAAAACTATACACTTCCTTTAGTCCTGTTTCGGCTTGTATTGATCTTACTTTTTCCAGGATTTCAGCATCTGATACAAAACAATAGGTCGCCTCACTATGGTTTATCACGTATTGATAGTCCTGCTCGGAAATGGTAGGATAGATCGGAACGTTTTGGGCGCCAAGTTGCAGAATACCAACATCGAGAATATTCCATTCCGTTCGGTTTGTGGTTGAAATCACCGCTATCTTTTCATTGGGCAAAACCCCCAATCGAAGTAGACCACGGCTAATTTTGTTTGCCTGGTCTATATACTGTTTGGTCGATAGTGCCTCCCACTGCCCGTTGTAATTTGTTACCAGCGATTTTTCCAGGGGAAAGTTTTCCAGCTGGTAATAGGGAAAGTCAAAAAGTCTTTTGGGTTGGTTCATCTGTGTCGTATTATTAAATCCCTTGCAAAATAGGAAAATTGGAAGCTATTTCAAATTGAATTCTTAAAATAGACAAAGATATATTAGAAAGTGTGAAAAAACCTTAATAATTGAGGACCGGTAAATTTACGCTCAAAGATTATCCAGCTATAATTAATACGAGATAAAAAATTTAGAATCAATTCATTGAATTCTAAATGGCAGAAAAAAACCCCGTGGTATTCCACGGGGTATAGCTAAGTTGCCAGTAATTATTTTTTATCCAGCCACGCCCTGGCATTGGTAAAGGCTTGAAGCCAGGGAGAAACTTCATCTTTTCTGCCTTCTGGATAATACGCCCAGTTCCATGGGAAGGTAGATCGTTCCAGATGAGGCATCATCACCAGGTGCCTTCCGGTTTTGTCGGTTAACATTGCGGCATTGTAATGCGAACCGTTGGGATTCGCAGGGTAACCCTGGTAAGCGTATTTCGCGGGGATATCGTATTTTTCTTCCTCGTAAGGAAAGGAGAATTTACCTTCTCCGTGCGCAGCCCAGATCCCAAGTTTACTGCCTGCCATGTTGGAAAGCATAACGGAATTGTTTGGCTGAATCTCTACTGAGGTAAAATTACATTCGAATTTATGGGATTCATTATGAAGCATCTTAGGCTTTTGGTCATCCTCAGGATTCAATAGCCCCAGTTCTATAAATAACTGGCAGCCATTGCAGACTCCCAGGGATAAAGTGTCTTCTCTGTTGAAGAAGTGCTCCAGGGCTTCTTTAGCTTTTTCATTATAAAGGAAAGCACCTGCCCATCCCTTTGCGCTTCCCAGCACATCGGAATTGGAGAATCCCCCAACTGCTGCTATAAAGCTGATATCCTCCAGGGTTTCCCGGCCGGAGATAAGATCAGTCATATGAACATCTTTCACCTCAAAACCGGCCAGGTGCATGGCTCGTGCCATCTCCCGTTCGGAATTCGAACCTTTTTCCCTGAGGATAGCCGCCTTTATTCTTTTCTGATTCCCTGGTACCGGGTCGAGAAGCCCGCTAAATTTGGCCGGGAACTTAAACTCGAGCGGTTGATTCTTATAATTGTTGAAACGCTCTGTGGCCTTATCTATGCCACTTTGTTTCCTATCGAGAAGGAAAGAGGTTTTATACCAGATATCCCTTAATTTAGGGATATCAAAGCTCAGCCTTTCTTCTCCGTTCACAATCCTAAGATTGTCCCCTTCAATCACTCTACCAATCTTAAAGAATTCGATGTCCTTTTTCTCCAGAATAGCTTCAATGGATGCATCTTTGGCCTGGAATACAAGGCCGCAGTTTTCACTAAATAGCATCTTTATCAAATCTTTTTCATTCAGGGACGAAAGGTCAAATTCCGCGGCAAGATTGACATCGGCAAAACACATTTCCAAAAGAGTGGTGATCAGCCCTCCGGAGGCTACATCATGCCCGGCAAGGATTTGATCATTTTTTACCAGTTTCTGAATGGCATTAAAAGCCTCCGCAAATTTAATATCGTCTTGAATACTGGGAACTTCACTACCCACCTTATTGAGGATCTGGGCAAAGGAAGACCCGCCTAGTTTAAAGGAATCCTGGGATAAATTGATGTAATAAATCTCTCCGCCCTTTTTCTTTAATACAGGCTCCACAGTTTTTGTGATGTTATCACAATGACCCGCTGCAGAAATAATCACTGTTCCGGGAGAAATGACTTCGCCATCTTTATATTTTTGTTTCATTGAAAGCGAATCCTTTCCGGTAGGTACATTAATACCAAGGGAAATCGCAAAATCAGATACTCCTTTGACGGCTTCATATAACCTGGCATCTTCCCCCTGGTTGTTACAGGGCCACATCCAGTTTGCGGACAAAGAAATGGATCGTAAACCTTTTTCCAGCGGAGCCCAAACGATATTGGAAAGGGCTTCAGCAATAGAGTTTTTTGACCCGGCTACAGGATCCACCAAGGCCGAAACAGGGGAGTGCCCAATAGCGGTGGCGATTCCTTCTTTTCCATTGTAATCCAGGGCCATTACTCCGCAGTTATTGAGTGGAAGCTGAAGCGGTCCTGCAGTTTGTTGTTTTGCTACTCGACCCGAGACACACCGGTCTACTTTATTGGTAAGCCAGTCTTTACAGCCTACTGCCTCGAGTTGTAATACTTTTTCTAAATATTGGTGAATTTTATCGCCTGCATACTGCACCTGCTGATATTCTCTTTGAACGGTTTTATCGGTCATTATCGTTTTTGGTGAGCTTCCAAACATATCCCCGAGTTCCAGGTCCATCGGTTTCTGACCTGATTTTTTTCCTTCAAAGGTGAATCGGTGGTCTCCCGTAACATCGCCGACTTCATACATTGGTGAGCGTTCACGATCGGCCACCCGTTTGAGGATTTCGAGTTTGCTTTCCCCAATGACCAGCCCCATCCGTTCCTGGGATTCATTGCCTATAATTTCTTTTGCAGAAAGGGTAGGATCTCCAACTGGTAAGGCGTCAAGGTCAATTTTCCCTCCTGTTTCTTCCACCAGTTCGCTAAGACAGTTCAAATGCCCCCCGGCTCCGTGATCGTGGATGGAAACAATAGGGTTCTTCTCGCTTTCCACCATTGCCCGAACTGCATTGGCCGCTCGTTTTTGCATTTCAGGGTTGGCCCTTTGGATAGCATTGAGTTCAATTCCACTACCAAATTCACCGGTATCAGCAGAGGAAACGGCTGCGCCACCCATTCCAATACGATAATTTTCACCGCCCAGTACTACGATTTTATCCCCTTTTTCCGGAACATCCTTTTGGGCCTGGTCTGCTTTGGCATAACCTATACCTCCGGCAAGCATTATCACTTTATCATAACCAAGACTACGGTTGTGTTCGGCATGTTCGAAAGTCAGCACTGAACCTGCAATAAGGGGTTGTCCGAATTTATTACCAAAATCTGAAGCACCATTGGAGGCCTTTATTAGAATGTCCATCGGGGTCTGGTAGAGCCATTTTCTTTCAGCCATGGCATTTTCCCAGGATCGATCTTCTTCCATCCTTGAGTAGGAAGTCATGTAAACGGCCGTTCCGGCAAGGGGTAAGGAACCTTTTCCTCCTGCCAACCTGTCTCGGATTTCTCCACCACTTCCTGTAGCGGCGCCATTAAAGGGTTCTACCGTAGTAGGGAAGTTATGGGTTTCAGCTTTTATCGATATTACGGAATCAAAATCTTTGTTCTCATAATATTCCGGTACATCAGGCCTTTTCGGGGCAAATTGCTGCACCCTGGGACCTTTAACAAAGGCCACATTATCTTTATAGGCAGATATGATATCGTTGGGATTCTCCTGGGAGGTTTGCCGGATCATTTTAAAAAGCGATACCGGTTTTTCCTTCCCATCGATCACAAAAGTTCCATTGAAGATCTTATGTCGACAATGCTCTGAGTTAACTTGTGAAAATCCAAACACCTCAGAATCGGTGAGCTTTCTCCCTAATTTTTTGGCCAACTCCTCAAGGTAAGTGACTTCCTCCGGATTTAACGCCAGGCCTTCCTGCTGATTGTAAGCTTGGATATCGTCGATCTCCAGGATCGGAGTAGGATTGATATGAATATCAAAGATATCCTGATCCAATTTCTCATATTTCTGAGAAAGCATCGGGTCATAATCGTGGAAATTTTTATCCACTTTCATAAACTCTTCAATGCGAATAATGCCTTTTATACCCATATTCTGGGTAATTTCTACTGCATTAGTACTCCAGGGGGTAATCATAGCTGCACGGGGCCCAACAAAAAAATCTGCCAGGGCAGATTTGTTGAGTTCTTGAGTATTTCCGAAAAGCCAGTTTAATTTAGTGATGTCTTGCGCCGAAAGGGTGGTATGCGTCTCTACTGCATAAACCTTGGCAGATTGGGTTCCGAAGAAAAGGATCATTCCAGGTTGTTTTGTGTTGTTTGAGAAAGCACAAATTTAAGTTTTTTTAAGGAGAATATATACGCTGAATTATCGGGATTTTTAGCCGGACATACAGGCCTGGAATTCCTTAGGATTAAGAACTTTTTAGGTTTGTTAAAATACTGATTTAAAGCGTTTTAAACACCTAAGAGCAGCAGGGGTTATTTTTTCCTTTCCAGTAAAGCCATATAGAATCCATCAAAACCGGTTTCTGAAGAAAGAATCTTCTGGTCTTTTACCAGCCTGAAATCCTTACCTTCATCGGTGGCCAGGAAAAACTCAACCTGTTGCTGATTTTCAGAAGGAAGAATGGAACAGGTCGCGTAGACCATTTTTCCTCCCGGCTTCAGGATCCTGGAATATTTTGCCAGAATTTCCGCCTGAGTCTTCTTAATAGTATCGATAAACTCAGGTTGTAATTTCCATTTGGCATCGGGGTTCCGACTGAGGACACCCAGCCCGCTGCACGGGGCATCGATTAGCACCCTGTCGGCAGAGTTATACAGTTTCTTTATCACCTTAGTCGAGTCAATGGACCGGGTTTCAATATTATGTGCTCCGGCTCGTTTTGCACGTCGTTTGAGTTCCTTAAGTTTATTCCCGTATATATCTGTGGCGATGATCTGCCCTTTGTTTTCCATCAGTGCTGCAAGGTGAAGGCTTTTTCCTCCAGCTCCAGCACAGGTATCTACCACGCGCATTCCGGGTTCTACCTCCAAAAAGTGCGCTACCAGTTGAGAGGAAGCATCCTGAACTTCAAAAAGTCCGTCCTTGAAGGCCTGGGTTCTAAAAACATTAGCTCGTTCTTCCAGTTGCAGGGCTTCCGGATAGCCACTTACTCTATGGGTGACAATCTCCTGGTCCTTTAAGATTTGCTGTAGTTTTTCAGGGGTGGTTTTAAGGGTATTGACCCTAAGCAGGACAGGAGCTTGTTTGTTTAATGCAGCTATTTCTTTTTCCCAGAGCGCTTCCCCGAGTTCAGCTGCTCCGGTTTGATCGAGCCAATCGGGAATGGATTCGCGCATTTTCCTGATTTTACTAAGGCTATCAAATTTGCCTTTAATCCGTCTGGTGGGAGTACCAGCAAACTGCGGCCAGTCGGGTAATTTTATCCCCCGCAGTGTGGCCCAAACGGTAAATATGCGAAAGAGATTTTCACGATCAAAGGGTTCTTTGACCTCGGCGATTTCCGCGTAGAGCCTTTTCCAACGCACGATTTCATAGGTTGTTTCGGCAATAAAACTGCGATCACGGGCACCCCAACGCTTATCGCGTTTTAAGGTTTTTTCTATCACCTTATCAGCATAGGCGCCTTCATTAAAAATTTCTGAAAGGGCATCAAGGGTTGCAAAAACCAAATTCCTGTGTAAACGCATAATTAAATTTTAAGGCTGCAAAGGTAAGTTTTTTTAACTCGGAAAAATTTATCTTTGGCCAAAATCCCTATAAGGGCCAATAAGATCCAATTAGACGCCATATGAAAAGAATAATCTTCCTTGCTCTGATCCTCGTGTTTTCCTGTAAAGAGAAACAATCCCAAAGCAATCAGGCCCCTAAGCAACGGGCTGATAAGGTAAAGCAGTACAGCCGAGTGGAGATCGAGACTATTTTTGAAGATGATTCGTTAAGTATCCGGGCCATAGAGGTTATAGGGAATAATCTGGCATTTGCAGCCAATAAAGGTACTTTCGGTTTATACAACAGCCAAACAGGAAAAATGAAAACCGGGGTTATAGATGAAGGGGGTTATATTCCTGAATTCAGAGCGGTGGCCAGTACCAGCACCGATGTTTTTGTCTTAAGTGTGGGTAGTCCGGCATTGCTATATAAGACGGGAAATTCTGGCCAGATGGAGCTGGTCTATCGCGAGGATCATGAAAAGGCTTTTTATGATTCGATGGTATTCTGGAATGATCGCGAAGGTATCGCTATGGGAGATCCCACGGAAAATTGCCTGTCTGTAATCATTACCCGGGATGGAGGAGAGACCTGGAAAAAATTAAACTGTAATGAGCTACCGGAAATTGCCGCAGGAGAAGCGGCATTCGCCGCGAGTAATACTAATATTGCCGTAAGTGGAGAACATACCTGGATTCTCTCTGGTGGAGTAAAATCCAGGGTATTTTATTCTCCAGACAAAGGTAAAAGCTGGGAGGTTTTTGATACTCCACTGATCCAGGGAAAACAAACCACCGGGGGTTACAGTATAGCTTTTTATGATCAAAATCAGGGTGTCATCATAGGTGGAGATTATACCAGGCCTGAAGAGAATACGGCCAATAAAGCCAGGACTACCGATGGGGGGAAAACCTGGAAATTGATCGCAGAAGGAGAGGATCCTGGCTATAAAAGCAGTATTAGATATGTGCCCAATAGCCACGGAGAATATATGGTGGCTACCGGTTTTTCAGGAATTTCCTATTCAGCCAATAAAGGAGAAGACTGGAAACAGCTATCTAAGGAGGGCTTCTTTAGCCTGAGATTTGTGAATGATTCCACGGCTTATGCAGCAGGAAAGGGAAGGATATCCCGGCTTGATTTCAAATAAAAAAGAACCCCGGAAGATCATCTCCTCCAGGGTTCTAACTACTAACTAACCAAAAAACTAAAAAAATTATTACCTTTTGGAATTATCCCGATCCTTTTTAGCGCGGTATTCCCTTATTAGTTTCTTATGAAATTCATCTTCCAGCTTATGGAGTTTTAAGATATCCTGGGCTGAAATAATTTCCTTTAATTCTTTAAAAAGTCTCTTTTTAAGAATATATTCTTCTCGTTCGACATCCAGGTACTCCTGAAGCATTCCATTTGCCTGAGCTTCATCAATGCATTCAGGACGACTTAGATCCATATCGAGGTGTTCCCGACGATGTAGGTCTTTTTTCCTGGCTTCATAATCGTTATAAATGGGCCAGAATTTTTCTGCAATCTCCGTACTAAGATTAAGCTCCTGGGTAATATAAGCTGTTTTCAGAGCTTTAATCCGTTCCCGGTGTGCTTCCCTGTCTTCTGCCTGTGCCTGTACTTGCAACAGGGGGGAGAGCATTAGAATTAAAATTATTATTTTCTTCATAATCTTTTTTATTCAAGGATAAGGGTAGGGTCTTCAACATTTTCTTCCAGATAATCCAACATCGCTTCTGAATTTACTTCATTAAAACTGGATTCCTCCACTACAATCCCATCGCTGAAAAGAAAGCCGGAAATTTCCGTAGTGGTAAGGTCTATATTGTTATCATCTATATAATCTTCCAGTACCGATAACTCGATGGTCTCCCAGGATTCAGCCGGTGCCGGGTTAATATAAAGCGATCCTGCCAGGGCGATAATTATGGCGGCAATACTCGCTGCATACAACAGGTATTCCCTTTTAAAGAGCGGAATAATTTTTCCCTTACCGGAAGTTGGCCCGGGGAATTCCACCTCAAAGTTTTCAAAATAACCTTCAGGAACTTTAAAACCAGCATCTTCAATATAATCCAGACCGCTATCAGCTTCCTGTTCATACCGGTTGATATCCAGTAATTTCTTTTCCAGTTCCTGAAAATAATCAGCAGGCACTGAAAAACCCGGGTCATTGTGATATGGTATTTTATCCTTCTTCATTTGTTTTTAGACTCCAAATTTGATGAAAGGTTTAATTGTTTATCAGATACTCTTCTATTTTTTTTACTGCGATATGATAGGAGGACTTCAGGGCACCTTCACTGGTTTCCAGTATTTCAGCCATCTCACGGTATTTCAATTCCTCGAAATATTTCATATTAAATACCTGTTGTTGTTTTGGGGGCAGACTCGCGATTGCTTTCTGGAGTTTTAACTGAATCTGGTCTCCCTCAAAATAAACATCGCTTTCCAGGGAAGCGATCAGGTGGTCCTGTAAATCCTGTGAATTGATCTGTAAGCGTTTTGCCTTTTTGTTGAGGAAGGTAATGGCTTCATTGGTGGCGATGCGATACATCCAGGAATATAACTGGCTTTCCCCCTTAAACTGATGAATGTTTTTGTAAATCTTTATAAAGGTATTCTGAACCACATCATGAGTATCTTCATGATCTTTGACCATATTCCTTATATGCCAGTAAAGCCTTTCCTTATAAAGGCTGACAAGCTCTTTAAAGGCAGCCTGGGCAGAAGCCTTATCCTGCAGGCGATTAATTAACAGATTTTCGGAGTTTTCCAATGGGTTTTGGATTTAAGTTGGATTCCCATTTTAAAAGGCTAAAGGTATAGAAAACTTTAAATTTGATGAATTATAGCCTGGCAAAAATAAAATGTAAGAATTTGCAGGACCCTATAATAGAATTCGGGGATAAAATGCAGGAAATTCCGATTAAATACCAAAAATCTTTGGTGTTTTATTTTTTTGGAAGTATATTTACATTATTAAATTGATTTAATCTTTTTGCCCCAAAGAAAACGAATTAAATCTTTCTTTTATTTTCATTTGCCCCAAGATGGAAATAATTTCCGAAAAATGGATGAAGACCTACTTTCATCCATTTTTTGTTTGTATGAATTTCAAGACTAATTTCCAGCCGGCAGCATTTAATGAAGAGGATTAATCAAAGGACTGCATTTCTACTAGCTTTTGGTAGGTTCCTTTCTTTTCAAGTAATTCCAGGTGTTTACCCTGTTCTACGATAGCTCCTTTTTGCATCACCACTATCTTATCGGCATTTTGTATCGTAGAGAGCCGGTGGGCTATAACGATAGAGGTTCGATTCTTCATCATATTCTCAAGGGCTTTCTGCACTAATTTTTCACTTTCGGTGTCCAGTGCGGAAGTGGCCTCGTCGAGAATCATAATAGGCGGGTTTTTTAGCACCGCCCGTGCGATGGAAAGCCTTTGTTTCTGGCCGCCGCTGAGTTTATTTCCAGCATCACCAATATTGGTTTCAAGACCCTTTGGTAGGTCTTTGACAAACTCCCATGCGTTGGCAATTTTAAGGGCATCGATAATTTCCTGGTCCCCAGCATTATCCTTACCCAGGGCAATATTACTTCTTACCGTATCATTAAACAATATGGAATCCTGAGTGACAAGACCCATAAGATTTCTAAGGGACTTTTTGGTTATATTTTTAATATTGACCCCGTCAATACTGATTTCTCCCTGGTTCACATCATAGAAACGAGTGATGAGATTGGCGATTGTGGATTTTCCACTTCCTGACTGTCCCACCAGGGCAACGGTCTGTCCTTTTTTTACTTCCAATTGGAAGTCCCGAAGTACATTTTCCTCTTCATACCTGAAGCTGATCTTATCGATTTTGATATGATCTTCAAAGGTTTCTTTTTGTATGGCGTTTGGGGCATCGGTAATAGTAGATGGAGTTTCGAGCACCTGCAGAATTCTTTCTGCTGCAGCATTGCCTTTTTTGACCGAATAGGAGGCCTTGGAGATCTGTTTGGCGGGTGTTAAAATATTATAGGCCAGGCCTAAAAATGCGATAAAGGTCGCTGCATCCAGGCTTCCTTCCACCAGTACCATTTGTCCGCCAAACCAAAGAATAATAACGATCACAAAAATACCCAGGAACTCACTGGCAGGTGAGGCCAGGTTCTGACGGTTGATGAGTTTATTGAGGATATGGTTCAGGCGGTTGGTTGAGGCCTGGAACCTTTGTTGCATTTTGTCTTCTGCATTAAATCCTTTTATGATTTTTAGGCTGCTAAGGGTTTCTTCGACCACGGATAAAAAATAACCGTTTTCTTCCTGAGCTTTATGAGACTGTTTTTTTAGTTTTTTTCCAATTAGCGAGATAATGAATCCTGAAATGGGCAGGAAAACAAAGACAAAAATAGTGAGCTTCGCACTCATCATCAGCATGGCGATAATAGTAAATAATATGGTAAGTGGCTCTCTTACAATAAGTTCTAGTATCGATAAAAAGGAGGTTTGGACCTCATTGACATCGGCAGTGATTCGAGAGATGGTATCGCCCTTTCTTTTTTCCGAAAAATAGGACACCGGCAAGGCCAGGATCTTTTTATAAAGAGCATCCCTGACATCTCTAAGCACGCCATTTCTCAAAAAAGTGATAAAAAAAGCGGCGAGATAGCCGAAGAGATTTTTTAGAAGAAATAATAGGACCACTATTGCGCAAATAAAGAGCAGGGCCGAGATCTCATCCTCGGCCACCTTCTGAGTCACCTGATAATTAAAATAGCCTGTAACATAATCTTTAATTCCTCCCAGACCATCCCAGACCGGTTTCTCGGTGATCCTTTTGGTTTTGTCAAACAGGACCTGGATGACGGGAATTAAAGCGATAAATGACAGGGTGCTGAACACCGCATAAAATATATTGCAAATAATGTTCAGTATGGCATACCTTTTATAAGGAATGGCATATTGAAGAATTTTCTGAAAATAACTCATATAGATCGGCTCTTAGCCTAATTGTAATTCTTTCTTGATTCTTGCTATCTTCTCAGCGAGTTTTTGATTTTCTGCATCAAAATTCTCTATAGCATCCAAGGTAGAATTAACACTGATGTAGAATTTTATTTTGGGTTCCGTGCCACTGGGACGGGCAGCTATCTTCGTGCCGTCTTCAGTATAGTAAATCAGCACATTGGATTTGGGAATATCGATTTCCTCCTGGGTGTGATCCTGAAGGTTCTGAGCTTTGGAGGCCTGGTAATCTTCGATTAACACCACTTTTTCTCCATCGATCTCCTTCCACGGGCTTTCCCGGAGATCGATAAGCATTTGTTTGATCTCAGCCTCGCCTTCTATTCCCTTTTTTACCAGCGAGATCAGTTCCTCGCGGTAGAGGCCATATTTGGTATAAAGCTTTAAAAGCTGCTGGTAAAAGGAACTCCCACTGGCTTTCATTTGGGCTGCGATTTCGCAAGCCAAAAGGGTCGCGGTGGTAGCATCCTTATCACGAACAAAATCACCAACCATATAGCCGAAACTTTCTTCTCCACCACCTACAAAATCAAGTTTAGGGTGATCTTTTATCAATTTCGCGATCCATTTAAATCCGGTGAGAACCTCATGGTATTGTGCGCCGTAATCTTCCGTGATATTTTTCAGCATCGGGGTGGAAACAATGGTGGAAGCCACAAATGAATTCGGGGTTAATTTTCCCTGTTTTTTATGCTGCTCGAGCAGGAACCAGGTCATTACCAGCATCGTCTGGTTTCCATTGAGCAGAATCATCTTCCCATTTAAATCGCGAACTGCAACTCCTAAACGGTCTCCATCGGGATCGGTGCCGATAACGATATCGGCATTTTTTTCTTCGGCAAGTTCAAGGGCCATTTCCAGGGCTTCCGGTTCCTCCGGGTTAGGGGACTTAACCGTTGGAAACTGGCCATCGGGTTTTTCCTGTTCTTCTACGATAAACACATTTTTATATCCCGCTTTTTTCAATACCTGAGGATTGGTCGTAGAGGCTGTGCCGTGCAGGGAGGTAAAAACGATCTTTAAGGCATCTTTAGCCGAGGTTGGGGTGTCAAAACTTCCATTTTTAACCGAGTTTTTTTGAAAAGCCTCGTCAACTTCCTGATCGATACTATGAATGAGTTCAGGCTTTGCTTTAAAATTAACCTGATCGAATTCCAGGTTATTAATGATATCAATCAATTTGGCGTCCTGGGGCGGCACGAGTTGGCCACCATCTTGCCAGTAAACCTTGTAGCCATTGTATTCTGGAGGATTATGGCTTGCCGTAAGGACAATACCCGCATGGCATTCGAGGTATTTTACCGTATATGAAAGTTCGGGAGTAGGTCGAAGGTCAGAAAAGAGATAAACTTCAATATCATTGGCTGAAAACACCTCTGCGACCATTTTTGCCAAGGCTTTAGAATTATTCCGGCAATCATAGGCAATGGCCACCTTAAGCTTTTCACCCTGGAATTCACTTTTCAGCAAATTTGAAAGCCCCTGGGTGTTTTTTCCGAGGGTATATTTATTGATTCTATTGGTGCCAACGCCCATGATCCCTCTCATACCACCCGTTCCGAAGGCCGCATTTTTATAAAAGCTTTCTTCGAGTTCAGTGGGGTTATTTGCGATGAGCTCGTTGATCCGGGTTTGGGTGTCCTGATCGAAAATATCGGTAAGCCAGGCTTTGGCTTTAGCCAGGATTTCTGGTTTAATTTCAGACATGATTAATTTTTTTGCTTAACAAAAATAAGAATTAATGCTTTAACAGAATTATAAATTAGCTGTGGTTTTCTTAATAAGATAGCGGTCCTTTTCCCGTTTGGAACGAAGGATTAATTCTCCCAGAAAACCAGCCAAAAACAGCTGTGAACCAATGATCATTACGGTTAAAGCGATATAGAACCAGGGATTAAGGGCTACAAGGATGTTGGGTTGGTCGTGGTACATCTTCCAGAGTTTGGAAATCCCAATCCAACCGGCAGCGATAAACCCAAAGAGAAACATTAAAACTCCCAGGGCTCCAAAGAGATGCATGGGTCTTCTACCGAATTTAGAGAGGAACCAGATGCTTATTAAGTCTAAAAAGCCATTAATAAAGCGTTCAGCTCCGAATTTAGTAGTACCGTATTTCCTGGCCTGGTGTTTCACTTCCTTTTCGGTGATATTGGTGAACCCGGCGTTTTTAGCTAAAACAGGGATATAACGGTGCATTTCTCCATACACATCTATGTTTTTTATAAGCTCGCGACGATAAGCCTTTAATCCGCAGTTAAAATCGTGAAGTTTAAGTCCCGATGTTTTTCGGGCAGCAGCATTAAAGAGCTTTGAGGGGAGGTTTTTAGTAAGCACGTGATCATAACGTTTCTTTTTCCATCCCGAAACCAAATCATAATTCCCGTCCTTTACCATCTTATATAGGGAGGGGATCTCCTCAGGGTTATCCTGAAGATCCGCATCCATTGTGATGACCACTTCGCCCTGTGCTCTTAGGAATCCAGCGTGAAGAGCCTGGGATTTCCCGTAATTTCTGTTGAATTTTATGCCCTTTACAGCTGTATCGTTATCAGCAAGCGCTTCAATGGTCTTCCAGGAATTATCGGTACTACCATCATCAATGAAAATGATCTCATGAGAAAAGGAATTGGATCGCATTACTTTTGCGATCCAATTATATAATTCTACCAGGGATTGTTCTTCGTTTAATAATGGTATAACGATAGATAGTTGCATAGATTAAGCTTGGTACGGATTTTTATTTTTCATTATTAATCCGATGACTAGAGAAATAAGGAAACCAAAGAACAAACTTCCGATAATTGCCATTGCCATCATAATCCAGGGGGAAGAAAATTTTTCATTCATCGCCATGGCATCATCGATTTGGGAATCGCTCATATTAGGAAAGCGTTCCAGCATAACCTGACGTTGCATGTCCGCCATTTGATTCATAAAGTCTGGTTCAATAACGGTCATTAAAAGCAACTGCCAGATGGCACCGATAATCCCTCCCACAAGAGCGATCCCCAGGCCTAGTTTTAAGGCTTCGGTTAAAGAGAGGTAACTTTGATTGGCGGTTTTAAATGTCTTTATACCAAGGGCAATAACCACAACCATTATCAGGAAGGAAGCAATACTCCAGTAAAAACTGGGATTTAAATACGCATTAGTCACATACATAATAACTCCCAGGACCACCGATAGGATTCCCAGAAGGACCCCATAGTTGATAATAATGCCTTTTGTTTCTGTTTTTTGAATTTCCATAATAGCGAAAGATTGGTTAGATAGCGGTTAGTAAGCAAATATAGCAAAACGTTACATTGGTGTGGAAATTAAAAATATTTTTGTCATTACTATTGCATTTATAATTCAATTGCTTAAATTTGCACCTCCAAAAATAAAAAGAACAAAGCGATGAAGCAGGGAATCCATCCGGAAAATTATAGATTAGTTGCCTTTAAAGACATGTCAAATGATGATGTTTTTATCACTAAATCTACCGCCAATACCAAAGAAACCATTGAAGTTGATGGTACTGAATATCCTTTGGTAAAATTGGAAATTTCAAGAACCTCACACCCGTATTATACCGGACAAACCAAGCTGGTTGATAGTGCAGGTCGAATTGACAAGTTTAAAAACAAATACAAGAAATTTAAGAAATAAGTTTCTTAACCTTCATATACAAAAGTCGTCTAATTCCTTAGACGACTTTTTTTATGCTTTTTAGGTTCATAAGCAGCTATAATTTAACGGCATTTTAAAAAAGGAAACTTTTGAGTTTTAAATTTCCTTGTAACTTTGAGCTCTAAATTTGTGCGGATGAATTACATATTATTTGACGGTTCTGCCAGGAACCAATTGCTTCCTTTTACCTTTACCAGGCCGGTTGCTGATATTAGGGTTGGAATTCTCACTATTCGGGAAAAATGGGAACAGGTCCTTGGAACGACTACCTCCACCATTACTGAAGATTATTTAGCTCAGAAGTGGCCGATGGTAGAACTGGAAGAAAATGTAATGATCAATGCCAGTTTTTTACCGAATCCTGAGTTTTTAAAACAAATACAAGAGCTCAAACCCAATCAGGCCATCTTTCATCAGGAGGATATTGTGGCTTTCCATGCCTTTGAAGACCAGGAGGTCTCCCTGGAGGATTATCAACAGATAGAACTGGTTCAGGGAGTCATCCAAATAAGTAATAGCTGGGATATTTTCTCTAAAAATGCCCAGGCCATAGAAGCCGATTTTGAGTTGATTACTCAGGGTAGGGAATCCCAACCCATTGATCCATCTAATTATGTGAAGGAGCCCCAGCGGATATTCCTTGAGGAAGGAGCCCAGGTGGAGAACTGTTCCCTTAATGCCTTATCAGGACCCATTTATATAGGAAAAAATGCGAAAGTCCTTGAAGGGAGTCTAATAAAAGGGGCCCTGGCCGTTTGCGAGGGCGCTTTGGTTAAGATGGGGGCCAAGATATATGGCCCTACTACCTTGGGACCCTATTGCCGGGGAGGTGGAGAGATCAATAATGCGGTGCTCTTTGCCAATTCCAACAAAAGTCACGATGGATATTTAGGAAATTCCGTGTTGGGCGAATGGTGTAATCTTGGAGCCGATACCAATAATTCCAATCTGAAAAATAATTATGCAGAGGTTCGCATCTGGGACTACCAGAGGGAAGGATTTGCTAAAACCGGATTGCAATTTTGTGGTCTCTTAATGGGAGATCATAGTAAATGCGGAATTAACACCATGTTTAATACAGGAACTGTAGTGGGGGTGAGTGCCAATATTTTTGGTGCCGGTTTTCCCAGAAATTTCATCCCGAGTTTCAGTTGGGGAGGCAGTGGCGGATTGAGTGTTTATAAAACAGAGAAAGCCTTTGAAGTTGCGGAGATTGTGATGCAACGCCGCGATGAGGAGTTTTCTGAAGAAGACCGAAAGATCCTGGAACATGTCTTTGAGCAAACCAGTAAATGGAGGAGGGGATAATTGCCCAAAACCTGACCCCTTTTTTTAACTTCCCTGTTTTCTATTTCCCTGGTGGTTTTCCTAAAAGGATTTAAGTTGGTATATTTGCAGCCCTTAAAATCGATTAACCCCAACAGAAACAGGCAGGTGTATGGACAATAAGAAGGTGGCATTTTATACTTTGGGTTGCAAGCTCAATTTTTCAGAAACTTCAACTATTGCCCGTTCCTTTAAAGATGAAGGATTTCAGCGCGTAGCATTCGAGGAAAAAGCAGATATTTATGTGATCAATACCTGCTCTGTTACCGATAATGCGGATAAGCGTTTTAAAACTATAGTAAAACAGGCGCAAAAGGTCAATGAAGATGCTTTTGTGATTGCCGTGGGCTGTTATGCCCAGTTAAAACCGGAAGAACTCGCCGAGGTAAATGGGGTCGATCTTGTTCTTGGAGCTACCGAG
This sequence comes from Salegentibacter profundi, assembly GCF_054121475.1. NCBI lineage: Bacteria > Pseudomonadati > Bacteroidota > Flavobacteriia > Flavobacteriales > Flavobacteriaceae > Salegentibacter > Salegentibacter profundi. The sequence goes on along the minus strand of NZ_JBSYGG010000002.1, from coordinate 399,047 downwards.
AAATTCAAGATTACCGACTATCTTAACGATCTTACCAAAAATGATCTTGGGGAAGTGCATTCCTGTGAGATCGATGATGCCGATTTCTATGTGGGAGCCTATTCCTTTGGAGACCGCACCCGTGCTTTCCTTAAAGTGCAGGATGGCTGTGATTATAAATGTACCTATTGCACCATTCCTCTTGCTCGCGGTATCTCGCGAAGCGATAAGCTTGAAAATGTCCTGAAAAATGCTGCTGAAATTGCCGGTAAAGGAATAAAGGAGATTGTGCTTACCGGGGTGAATATCGGGGATTACGGAAAAGGGGAATTCGGAAACAAAAAGCACGAACACACTTTTCTCGACCTGGTCAGAGCCCTTGACCAGGTAGAAGGTATTGAGCGTTTAAGAATTTCTTCTATTGAGCCTAATTTACTCAAAAATGAAACCATAGATTTTGTGGCCCGAAGCAAAACCTTTGTGCCTCATTTTCACATTCCACTTCAAAGTGGCAGTAATGAAATTTTAAAGCAAATGCGGCGCAGGTATATGAAGGAGTTATATGTGGACCGGGTTGCCAGGATAAAATCCACGATGCCCCAGGCCTGTATTGGGGTAGATGTCATTGTTGGTTTTCCCGGGGAAACCGACGAACATTTTCTGGAGACCTATAATTTTCTCAATGAACTCGATATCTCTTACCTGCATGTCTTTACCTATTCTGAAAGAGATAATACCCCCGCCGCTGAGATGGAAGGGGTCGTTCCTTTGAAGGTCAGGAAAAAACGCAGTAAAATGCTTAGAGGTCTTTCCGCTAAAAAACGCAGGGCTTTTTATGAAGCTCAGCTAGGAAGCCAGTCAATGGTGCTCTTTGAAGGGGAGAATAAACAAGGGTATATTCACGGGTTTACAGAAAATTATGTGAAAATTAAGGCTCCCTGGGATCCTCAGCTGGTCAATACCCTTCATAAGGTGAAGCTGGAAAAGATCGATGAAGACGGAATGGTTCGCGCGCAGTTTATTGCTGAGGCGCAACCGGCTTAAATGTTAATTCCAACCGGAAGCATGTCTTTGTAAAGTCTTTTGTTTTTTCGCATATACCTTGCAATTTCCGGGCTGGTAGGCATTACCCTGGTATTTCGTTCCTTGATTTCCTCCAGGACCGCTTTAATCAAAGGTTCCATGTAGCCTTTTTCTTTAAGGGAGTCTGACATTTGCAATTTGGTGAGAAAAATTTTCCGCTCCTGTTGAACGTACTCTATGGCGGCCAACTCGTTATCTATGGTAACTTCAAATTGTCTGAGAAACTCATTATCAGTAATTTTCAAATCTTCAGCATTCATCTTTGTAAGGATTTTAGTCCGGTCTTGCCTGAGCAGGAGGGAGAGGAAACACTTTAGGCTGTTTCCGGGTTATCACAAAATATTCAGATCGGTTGGTAGGTTGTTCTCCCGAATAAAAAAATGAAAAAGCAGCTATATTCCGGAGTTCAGAAGATCCCGGAAATGGGTGTGCAATCTGCAGGAGAATCTTCATTTTTTTATTCTTTCGGTTGTGAAAGCCAATAAAATAGCAGTAATTTTGAAGGATAAATTTACGATTTTAAACTTGCCTTAAGTGTTATATACTTGTTAAAATGGAAGACAATAAGGAGCTGATCCATGTTTACTTTATGCCCGGACTTGCGGCGAATTCTTCGATTTTTGAGTTTATTGAACTTCCTGAGGATCAATTCCAGATGCATTTTTTGGAGTGGATCATCCCAAAGGAAGATGAGGAGCTCTCCGGTTATGCCAAACGTCTGCTTAAATATATCAAACACGAAAACCCTGTGTTAATCGGGGTTTCTTTCGGAGGGGTTATCATCCAGGAAATGTCTAAATTTATTGAGGTCAAAAGGCTGATTATCATTTCCAGTGTGAAATGCCGGGATGAATTGCCCAGGAGAATGCGAATTGCTGCCGAGACGGGTTTATTCAGGCTTTTGCCGGTGAGTTTGCTGGATTATGTGGACTATTTCGAGAAGATCGCGGTAGGAGAATTTATCAAAAAACGGGCAAAATTATATAGGAAATACCTTTCTGTAAGAAATCATCGTTATTTAAACTGGGCTATAAAAAATATGGTGTTATGGGATTGTGAAGAACCCAGGAAGGACATCATCCATATCCACGGCGATAAGGACGAGGTCTTTCCAGCAAAATATATCAATGGATTTATAAACGTTAAAGGGGGTACTCACGTTATGGTAGTTAACCGGTACCGATGGTTTAATAAACATTTGCCGGAAATTATTCTTAGCGGGGAAATAAAGAAAAAAATGCAAAAAGAAATCGAGAAATAAGAGGGTTTATTTCCTTAGAATTAAGTAAAATTATTGAAAATTTAAACAGAGAGAAGATGAAGTTAGTTAAAAACATTTTAATGGGGGCCGGAGTACTGGGAATTGCTGCTATAAGCATTAATGCAGTACAGGATACTCCCTTTAAAGAAAGTCAGAAGGAAACGCAAAAAGACAGTCTGGCTGATCGGAAGGACAAGGCTGTGAAAGATTATAATGTGTATGCTTTGCCTGTACCTGAAAAGATGGATTTTGCCGGGGAAGAGGTCCCATTGGATCTACCTGATATACACGAAAGACTGGACCGTGAATTGCTGGTCAATACCTATTGGCAATCCAATGGCCTGCTTTTGTTAAAGCGCGCCAATAAGTATTTTCCCATTATTGAGCCCATACTTGCCCAGGAAGGGGTCCCCGAGGATTTTAAATATCTTGCTGTGATAGAAAGCGGTCTCACCCAGGCTGTTTCCCCGGCCCGGGCTGTGGGATTCTGGCAAATAATGGAAGGAACCGGGAAGGATTATAATCTGGAGATTAATGATAATGTGGATGAACGTTATCACATCGAAAAATCAACCAGGGTGGCCAGCAGGTATTTAAAAAAATCCAAGGAAAGATTCGGGACATGGACTCTTGCCGCTGCAGCTTTTAATGCAGGGGATTGGGGGATACAACGTCAATTGGATCGCCAGAAAGTGGATAATTATTATGATCTTTTATTAGGTCAGGAAACAGGTCGTTATATATTCAGGATCCTGGCTTTGAAAGAAATTATGAGTGATCCTGAAAAATACGGATTCAATTTTGAAGATAAACACCTTTACCACCAGGTGCCAACCCGCAAGGTAAAGGTCGATACGGCAGTATCTGATTTTGCCGATTTTGCTAAAGAATTCAATATCAATTATAAGATATTGAAATTGCATAACCCCTGGCTGCGTGAGGCGCATCTCAACAATGCTTCGCGTAAAACCTATTACATAAAAATCCCCGAAGAAAATGTGTATACCTCTGCCCAATAAATGAATTTTATTGGGGATCATATCTGGTGGTTCATCCTGGGTTTAAATTACCTCATTGTAATTATTACCGCCGGATATGAAATAATGCATAACCGGGAACCGGTAAAAACAATTTCATTGCTCTTTGCCCTTGTTGTGCTTCCTGGACTGGGTCTTATTATTTACTATTTCTTCGCTCAGGAGTACCGCAAGAACAAAATTTTCAATCGTAAGAAGGTGTATGATCACCAGATGATCAAAAGGTGGGAGGATCAACTTATTTTGGAGGATCGCGACCTGGAGCACCTTGAGAAATTCTTTGTGGATGATAAAATAAAGCTGGTAAGACTCTTACAGAACAACCAAACCAAACCTTTTACCTTCGGGAATAAAGTAGATATCCTGGTGAATGGCCTGAAGAAATTTGAAAGGCTTTTTACCGATCTCAAAGCTGCCAAGAGTCATATTCATCTGGAATATTATATTTTTAAAAGCGATAGGATAGGCACAAAGCTTATTGATATTCTCTGTGATAAAGCTAAAGAGGGAGTGGAGATAAGAATCAGTTATGATTATGTCGGGAGTTCTTTAAGTGCCAGTGCTCTCAAGAGAATGAAAGCCTGTGGGATCGAGGTTTTCCCTTTTATGCCGGTTTGGTTTCCTAACCTGACCCGTAAGCTCAATTACAGGGACCATAGGAAAATTGTCATCATTGATGGCAGGATAGGTTATATCGGCGGAATCAATATTTCGGATGAATACGTAAATTACAAGGACCAGGAGCATACCAAGATGTATTGGCGAGATACCCATCTGAGGATTGAAGGCCACGGGGTAAAATCGATGCAGGCACAGTTCCTTTTGAACTTCAATTTTATAACTAAAAAGGAATTAGACATTAAGGAAGATTATTTTCCGCATCTCGAACCTGCAGGTAAAAGCGCGATCCAAATTGCTGCCAGTGGACCTGATACCGACTGGCAGAATATCATGGAGGCCATCTTTACAGGTATCAATACGGCTGAAGAGTATGTTTATATTACCACTCCTTATTTTATCCCCAATAACCAGATATTAACCGCATTGTGTACGGCAAGCCGGATTGGCATTGAAATCAAGATTATTATTCCTGAGACTGGCGACTCCGTGGTGACCAGGCATGCCACTAATTCCTATATTGAAAAGCTATTGGAATCCGGCGTCAAGGTTTACCATTACGGAAAGGGGATGGTCCATGCAAAGACCATGGTGGTTGATGGGGTGGTAAGTACCGTTGGAACTTCTAATCTCGATAACCGGAGTTTTGATATCAACTTTGAGATCAATGCTTTTATCTATGATAAGTATATTGCCCGGGAAATGTTGGATATCTTCAATGAAGACCTGAGGGAATGCCAGGAGCTGAATCTGGAAGAGTGGCGAAATCGGCCTTATTCCGAAAAAATAAAGGAGTCCCTTTCCAGACTTTGGGCACCATTGTTATAATTAATGAGGTGTAAGGACCACATCTACTTCTGATTGTTGTGGTTGCTTTTGGAGGAGATGATTGGCAACAGCTTCTTCAATGGCGCTGTAATTCAAATCAAAAGATTCTTTTTTTGAAAGACTGTAAGGATGAAAGACACTTCTGTCAATCTTCATAACCTGTTTTTCCTTATCCAGAAGAAAACTGGTTGGCAGGCCCAGGGAATGTTTTAGCTTTTTCACTACAAATGCTCCTTGATTTTCCGTCTCATCCACATAGAGAACGGAAACATGATGGCTGAATTTTTTTGATAGTTGTTTCACTGTTTTTTTGGGATCCCAGAATACCACTACAAAATCGATTTTTTCGCGGTATTTCTCTGCGAGTTGATTCAGGGCTGGCAGCTCTCCTTTTCCCGGGGTATGCCAGGAGGCATAGGTAAGAAGGTAGACGGGTTTGAGGAATTCAGCTAAGCTAACTTCCCTGCCCCTTAGGTTTTTGAACGAAAAATTATCCATATAGCTGCCAACCAGTTTATGCCTTACCAGGGAATCAAATAAAACCTGGGCCTTTTCAAAATCTCTATTCCGGTAGGCGGTTTGGGCCTTTTTCTTATAGGAGGGCAGGTGGAGGGCAAGGGCCTGGGAGAAAGAAATCCTGGAATCTTCTTCCTGCTGTGTCCAGCCTTTTAGGCAAAAAATAAGTAAGAAAACAAGGAATATTTTCTTCATGTATTCCACTTGGTAGGGTTTGGGAATACGAAGGTAATGCAGGGAGAAAATCTATTGAAAATTTATCGGTCAACGGCCCAAATATTAGTTAAAAGTATGGATCCGATAATGCTATGGAAAATTAAGGAGAATTAGCTAAAATTTAGATTTTCTTCATTTGCTGTTTCATCATCTTTATCTGGTCTTTCAGCATCCCGTGTTTATCGAGTTTCTTAGCTTCAGCAAGAAGGTTGGTGGCCTCCCTTTTCCGACGTTTGGTCATGGCAATTCCAGCAAGATTTAATTTTGCCATGGCCAGGTCCTGGTCCATGGAAAGTCCGAGTTTGATCGCTCTTTTAAAGAACTTCTCAGCCTGGGTCATATTGGTTTGAGAAACCATGAGCCCGTGAAGGTACCAATAATAGCCTTGTTGTTTTTGGGTAAGGGCTTTTTCCGGATCCTTAATCTTATCTAACCATTTTTTAGCACCTGGAAAATCCTGTTTTCTCAATCTTAAAAAGGCCAGCAAGATCATTTCGTTTTTGAAATAGAGAAAAACAAAGATGAGGGACAAAAGGATCCACATGATGCCGTTCCCGATATTTCCTTCTATAAATTGCCAGATGGCCAGGGCAAAAACTATCCCCGCTAAAACGATCTTGATATTCTTATTGAACATAAATGCTGTATTTTTGCAGAGCGCAAAGGTAATAAAAACAATTAGAAATTATTTCAAATTAGTATTTGGAGGAGTTAAAAAGCTTTGTATATTTGCACGCAGTTTTTAAGAGACTAAGAAAACGAATTATCAGAAGATTTAAAGATATTTAAAATGAAAAGAACCTTTCAGCCATCCAAGAGAAAAAGAAAAAACAAGCACGGCTTTAGAGAGCGTATGGCAAGTGCTAACGGTAGAAAAGTCCTGGCCAGAAGAAGGGCTAAGGGAAGAAAGAAATTATCTGTATCTTCTGAAAACAGACATAAGCACTAATGAAAATTGGTTTTCAAAATAATAAAGGTGTTACTTTTTTAGTAACGCCTTTTTTTATATCCTGTCACTTCGTTATTTTTATCATCAACACAACTTTATAACATGCCCAAAAAAGAGAATCTAAAAAGTATTTTGATCATAGGTTCAGGTCCCATTGTAATTGGCCAGGCCTGTGAATTTGATTATGCCGGAACCCAGTCACTGCGTTCCCTTAGAGAAGACGGTATTGAAACTATTCTGATCAATTCCAACCCGGCCACTATAATGACTGATCCCTCAATGGCCGATCACGTTTATCTAAAGCCTCTTACCACCAAATCCATCATCGAGGTTCTTAAAAAGCATCCAAATATCGACGCTGTGCTACCCACTATGGGAGGCCAGACGGCCCTAAACCTTTGCATCGAAGCTGATGAAAAGGGAATTTGGGAAGATTTCGAGGTGAAGCTTATCGGGGTTGACATCGACGCGATTAACATCACCGAGGACCGTGAGAAATTTAAACAATTGATGGGAAGGATTAATGTGCCGGTAGCCCCTGCAAAGACGGTAACTTCATTCCTTCAGGGAAAAGAAGTGGCTCAGGAGTTTGGCTTTCCGCTAGTTATTCGGGCCTCCTTTACTTTAGGAGGTAGTGGTGCCGCATTTGTTCACAAGGCAGAAGACTTTGATGAATTGCTTTCAAGGGGTCTTGAGGCCTCTCCCATCCACGAGGTGCTTATCGATAAAGCGCTTCTGGGCTGGAAGGAATATGAGTTGGAACTCTTAAGAGATAAGCACGATAATGTGGTGATTATCTGTTCTATAGAAAACATGGATCCTATGGGAATTCATACAGGAGACTCCATTACCGTAGCTCCTGCGATGACCCTTAGTGATACGGCCTTTCAGAAGATGCGGGACCTGGCCATTAAAATGATGCGTAGTATCGGTGACTTCTCCGGAGGTTGTAATGTGCAGTTTGCAGTGAGTCCTGATGAGAAGGAAGAGGTGTATGCCATAGAGATCAACCCCAGGGTTTCCAGATCCTCTGCGCTGGCTTCCAAGGCTACCGGATATCCAATTGCCAAGGTTGCTACAAAACTGGCTTTAGGCTATACCCTGGATGAACTGGATAACCAGATCACCAAATCTACATCAGCCCTGTTTGAGCCCAGCCTTGATTATGTGATTGTCAAGATACCACGTTGGAACTTCGATAAATTTGAAGGTTCTGACAGAACGCTCGGTCTTCAAATGAAGTCTGTGGGAGAGGTGATGGGAATAGGTCGCTCATTCCAGGAGGCCTTACATAAGGCCACGCAATCCCTTGAGATCAAAAGGAATGGTCTTGGCGCCGATGGAAAGAGCTATACGGACTACGACCAGATTATAGAAAAACTTACTTATCCTAGCTGGGACAGGGTATTTGTGATTTATGATGCCATCCAACTGGGAATCCCGTTAAGCCGCATTCATGAGATCACCAAGATCGATATGTGGTACTTAAAGCAATATGAAGAGCTTTACTCCCTGGAAAAGGAGATTTCGGGTTATGATATCAATTCTCTTCCCAAGGATCTTCTCCTGGAAGCCAAGCAAAAAGGTTTTGCAGATCGCCAGATAGCACATATGCTTGATTGCTGGGAAAGCGAAGTCTATAAAAAACGAGAGGAACTCGGGGTAAAACGAGTGTTTAAACTTGTGGATACCTGTGCGGCAGAGTTTAAGGCAGAAACTCCTTATTATTACTCCACTTTCGAAGCCGAGATTGAAACCCCTGATGGAAAGCGATATGTTTCCAACGAGAGCAAAGTAAGCGACAAAAAGAAGATCGTGGTACTGGGTTCAGGACCCAACAGGATCGGTCAGGGTATAGAATTTGATTATTCTTGCGTGCACGGGGTACTTGCTGCGGCAGAATGCGGATACGAGACCATTATGATTAACTGTAATCCTGAAACGGTATCCACTGACTTTGATATCGCTGATAAACTTTATTTTGAACCGGTTTTCTGGGAGCATATCTATGATATCATTCAGCATGAAAAACCAGAAGGAGTCATCGTGCAGCTGGGAGGACAAACCGCGCTTAAATTGGCCGAAAAGCTGGATCGCTATGGGGTGAAGATTATGGGAACCAGCTTTGAAGCGCTCGACCTGGCCGAGGATCGAGGGAGCTTTTCCAAATTGCTAAAGGATAATGACATTCCCTTCCCGGATTTCGGGGTAGCTGAAACCGCTGAAGAAGCGCTTTCCCTTGCCGATGAGCTTGATTTCCCTATCCTGGTAAGGCCATCCTATGTCCTTGGAGGTCAGGGAATGAAGATTGTGATCAATAAGGATGATCTCGAAACTCACGTGGTGGACCTGCTTAGAAAAATACCGAATAACAAATTGTTGCTGGATCACTACCTGGACGGTGCCATAGAAGCAGAGGCTGATGCCATCTGCGACGGAGAAGATGTCTACATTATCGGAATTATGGAACACATCGAACCCTGTGGAATTCATTCAGGAGATTCAAACGCGCTGCTTCCTCCTTTCAACTTAGGAGATCTTGTGATTCAACAAATTAAAGATCATACCCGTAAGATTGCTTTAGCCTTGAATACCGTTGGTCTTATCAATATTCAGTTCGCGATCAAAGACGATATGGTGTACATCATCGAGGCCAATCCCAGAGCCTCCAGAACGGTTCCCTTTATCGCCAAAGCTTATGGAGAACCCTATGTAAATTATGCTACTAAGGTGATGCTTGGACACAAGAAGATCAAGGACTTTGATTTTAAACCACATCTTGATGGCTATGCCATTAAACAACCGGTTTTTTCTTTTAACAAGTTTCATAATGTAAATAAGCAACTGGGACCAGAAATGAAGAGTACCGGGGAAAGCATTCTTTTTATAGACAGTTTGAAAGATGATGCTTTTTATGATCTCTATTCACGAAGAAAAATGTACCTGAGTAAATAATCTCAGGAGATTTTATAAATTTAACCCATTGCGATCCCTTGGTATGGCAATGGGTTTTTTAATACAAAAAAATGAAGGAATTCGTTCTAATAGTGGGAGGTGTTTTCGGAGCCCTGGCTGTGATCTTTGGGGCATTTGGGGCACATGCATTAAAGCAGCATCTAAGTGATGAGCAACTCAAAAGTTTTGAAACGGGGGTGAAATACCAGATGTACCATGCCTTAATGCTGATATTATGTGGAGTAAGCTTTCCTTTTATAGGAACTTCTCAAATACTAACGGCCTGGTTCTTTATGATTGGAATCTTTCTTTTCTCCTTTAGCATTTATGGCCTCATCCTGAGTTCGGCCTTTGACAAAAAAGCTCGTTTTTTGGGGCCTCTGACTCCTCTTGGTGGTTTGCTTTTAATATTAGGTTGGATATTTTTTACCTTCAATATTGCTCAAATGGCTGCCTTCTTATAGATTTTCAGCTTCAAGCTCAGCAATTCTTCGCTGCCGGTATTTTTCTGCATACCAGGCCACAAGTAAAAGCTGCAGGGAATGATAGAGCATAATGGGCAGTAAAAGTAAACCTGTGCTGGCCGAACTTCCAAAGATGACCTTTACCATAACCGAACCATGAACAAGCGATTTCTTGGTTCCGCAAAACTGGGAGGTGATCTTGTCCGGGGTATTGAAGCCGAGCTTATTACTAAAAAAGCCAAGGCCATAATACACTAAAAAGAATAAACCTATTACCATGGCTGCAAGTTTGATCATCTCTCTGATGGGTATGCTATCGAATACTTCCGATAAAAAGGAGATGCTAAAACTGGAATAAACAATTAAAATGATGGTGGTTTTGTCCAATAAACCCAGTTGTTTATGATATTTCCTGGCAAATTTCCCCCAGAAGCGCTGAAGTAGTAACCCAAGAATCAGGGGCAAGACGATTTGAAGAAATAGCTTAAGAATTATAGCACCAAAATCAAATTCTCCTGATCTTTTGATAAAAAAACTAAGCCAAAGGGGGGTAGCGATTATTCCGATTAATCCTGAAAGACTGGCATTGAAGATTGCCGTTGGCAGATTACCTTTGGCCAGAGAAACCATCACGATAGAAGAGGATACGGTAGAGGGTAATGTGCCCAGGAAGAACAGGGAAATCCAAATATCTGAGGCTGTACCCGAATTAAAAAAAGGTAAAAGACCTAAGGCCAGTAAGGGGAAAACCACAAAGGTGGTTAACTGAATCACAATATGGACCTTATAGTTTAAAAAGCCCATTTTGAACTCGGCTGGAGAAAGTTTCAGGCCATAGAAAAAGAAAATCAGGCCTATTCCGATATCGGTGATGGTCTTCAATGGAAGGATTTCTATTCCACCAGGAAAAAAATAGGCGATGAGAATGGCAATGAAAAGGCTCGCTATGAATCCGTTAAACTTCAAAATTAGTGTTGGATTTTTACGTTGTATTTCTCTACCAGGTGCAGGTATTCTTCTGAATTAAAATCTGTAGCCTGAAACTCTGCATTGTCTTTCTTCTTGATTTCTTTTCTTTTTATACTCTGTGCAAACCTCCTGATATCATCATTGGTTTTAAGGATCAGCCCGGGGACCTTGATAGCATTTCCCTTTTCATCTTTGGCGACCATGGTAATGTGAGAAGAATTACAATGTTTTACAGCACCGGTCTGTATATTTTCAGCTTCAACCCGGATCCCGATCACCATAGAGCTGGTGCCCACATAATTGACAGAGGCCTTCATGGTAACGAGTTCTCCGATTTCAATTGGTTTAAGGAAGTCTACGGTATCCACGCTGGCTGTGACACAATACGCCCCGGAGTGTTTCGAGGCGCAGGCAAAAGCAATCTGGTCCAGCAAAGATAAAATGTAGCCTCCGTGAATTTTCCCGTTGAAATTGGAATGGGAGGGAAGCATAAGTTCTGAGATTCGTACCTGGGATTCCGTTACGGTTTTGTATTTATTCTGCATCACTGAGGCTTTTGTTGACTATTTGCATAAATTCTTCAAGCTTGGAGGGTTCTAACCATCGTGTTACTATAACCATATCTTCAGTCTTATCTACGATAATAAAGTTTCCACCAAAACCGGCTGCATAGAAAATATCCCGGTTAATGGTTTCCCATTGTGGTTCTTCGCTATGGTTAAGCCACCACATATAACCGTAATTTTTATTGGTCGGGGAGGCTTCCATGGCTTCTTCTATGAGGGAGGCCGGAAGTAGTTGTTGTGATTTCCATTTCCCCTGATTTAAAAAGAGGTAACCAAACCTTGCCATATCTTCGGTACTGATAAACATTCCTCCCCCGGAATGTCCCCCTCCGCTTACCGACTGCATTTTTAGGCCATCAATGGTAACCCAGGAATTGTCATATCCATACCACCTCCAGGTTACAGAAGCTTCAATAGGATCCATGATTTCCTTTTTTAAAATCTTGGGAAGCGGCTCACGGAACACCTGGAGAAGGGAGTAGGCCAGTACATTAACCCGAACATCGTTATATTTGAAATGGGTTCCCGGATCATTCAATGTCCTGTTTTTCCACTGGTCGATTCCCCCCTCCCGGGGAGGTCTGTCCGCCCAGTCATGAGAATCCCATAGGCTGCCACTCCAATCGGAATTTTGTTGAAGCAGATGTTTCCAGGTAATCCTGGAATTGTGATCGCCCTCAAAAGTGTTATCCCAGACTAATTCTTTAACAGGTTGATTAACAGAGTCTATGAGTTTTTTATTTAAAGCGATAAGTGCAACAGTTGAAAGGAAGCTTTTGGTTACACTGAAGGTCATATCCACCCGCTGGGTGTCTCCCCATCGGGCAATTAAATAGCCATCTTTAATAATCATTCCTGCAGGTCCTCCACGATCTTTTGTCAGGCCAAGGAGGCGGTGATAGGGTTCGTGTTCAAAACTCTTTAAGATGGCCTGTCGGAGATCTTTTGACCCGCTGTACTCGTTGTTCTGAGCAAATTCCACCACCGGAGAAAGGTCTAAATTGTATGCAGCGGCCGGTTTTTCCTGCCATTTTCCTTTGGGAGGAAAATAAGTGGCTTGGGAAGATGCCTGCTGAAACACCAACAGGTAAAAAATAAGGCTAAAGAGATATCGGTTCCTGATCATATTAATTGAGGTTATGGTTCTGGGTTTCATCGTTTTCCTTTTCCTCCTGTTCCACAAATTTGCTATCGAGCTGTTTGCTTGTTTTAGCCCCCAGGGTCCTTAGGTATTCTACTTTTTTTATAAGATTTCCTTTGCCGGTAAGCTTTTTCATGGCGCCCTCATAAGTATTTTGAACCGTACCGAGTTGCCTGCCAACTTTTTCCATTTCTCTTGTGAGATTTACAAACCCATCATAAAGTGCGCCGGCCTTAGTAGCGATTTCCATGGCATTTTGTTTTTGCTTTTCATTTTGCCACATACTGTCTATGGTCTTTAAAACCGCTAGCAGGGTAGTAGGGGTTACGATAATGATGTTTTTTTCAAAAGCCTCAGTATATAAATTAGGATTCTGATTAGAAGCAATGGCAAAGGCAGCTTCTATAGGGATGAAAAGCAACACGAAATCAGGACTTTCCAACTGGTAAAGGTGGTGATAGTTTTTTGCACTTAATTCTTCGATACGTTTTTTAACCGAGATCAAATGATTTTTCAGATGCGTGGGCCGATGGGTCTCTTCCTCCTCGTTGATGTAGCGCTCGTATGCATTGAGAGACACCTTGGAATCGATGATCATCTTCTTTTCTCCCGGTAAATGAATAATCACATCGGGCATGAGGCGTTTCCCGTTATCGGTGTAAAAATTCTGCTGAACGAAATATTCGCTGTCTTTCTGAAGGCCACTGCGTTCCAGTACACGCTCCAGTACCATTTCACCCCAGTTTCCCTGCATTTTGGTGTCACCTTTGAGGGCTTTGGTTAGGTTTGTGGCCTCTTCACTGATCTTGAGGTTCTGTTCGTTAAGAAACTGAAGTTGCTTGCCAAGCTGAGCGTGACGTTCGATAAAATCGGTACTGTTTTTATCTACTTTTTCTTCAAAAGTTCTGATCTTTTCCTGAAGTGGTTTTAAAATATTCTGGATATTCTCCTGGTTGAGCGAGGTAAATTTCTCTGATTTTTGCTCCAGTATTTTATTGGCAAGGATTTCGAATTCCTTGCTAAAACGCTCCTGGAGTTTTTCTACTTCCGCTTTTTGTTCCTTATTTTTTACCTGAAGATTTTCAAATTCTGAATTTCTCCGGGTTAATTCCGTACTTAAAAAATCTTTTTCGCGACGTATTTCCTCGCGTTCTTTTTCGGTTTTATCCAATTGAAGGTTCCAGGAAGCCTTTAGCTCTGAGATCTCTTCTTTGTTTTCTTTTATAATACTGGCTAATTGAGATTTAAGGTCATCTATTTGAAGTGATAGTTGATTATTTCTTTCCTCGATCCGACTGAGGTTTGCTTTGGATTTTAGCCCTGTCAAAAGTTTTCCCAGGAAAAACCCCAATAGCATTGTGATTCCCGAAATAGTAATAAGTAATAAGGAATTAGTCATTGCGCAGAAAGCTTTTTCCAAAGATACTTATTTGAAAAAAATATCACTTAAAAAGTATAGGGAATACTCCGATGAGGACTGAATTCATGATTTGATCTTGAAGGACGAACTGTTTTGGTCAAAGAAGATAAGGTCAGTAGGGAAAATCCGGGATAACTCCCCCGAGCGGACCAGTTCCCCGGGGCTTCCCAATACGATCTTATCTTTTTGCATCAGTAAAATTTTATCGCATAGCTGCAGGGCAAGGTTAATTTCGTGGGAAGCGAACACTATCGCCTTGTTGGTTTTCCTGGTAAGCTTTTTCAGAAGCTGGAGAATATAGGCCTTATGATATAAGTCCAAATGGGTAGTGGGTTCATCGAGAATTACCAGAGGGGTATCCTGGGCCAGGGCACGGGCAATCAATACTTTTTGCATTTGGCCGTCACTGAGCTCATAGCATTTTTTATCCTGGAGGTTCTCGATATCGACAAGACTAAGCGATTTCTTAATGTGCCTTAGGTCGGTTTTAGTGAGTCTTCCGATCCAATTGGTGTAGGGTTGCCTGCCCAGTGCTACCAATTCAAATACACTTAAGTTCTTGGAAACAGCTTGTCCGGTGAGCACCAGGCTAATAAGGGCAGCCTGATCTAATGGAGTGAGACCTTTTAAGTCTTGTTGGTCAATGAAAATATTCCCTGAAAGACTTTCCTGTACCCCACTGAGACTTCGCAATAACGTGGATTTTCCAATGCCATTTATTCCTATTACCGCTACAAGTTGGCCGGGAAAAATATCGATATTGATATCTTGGGCGATCATGTTTCTATGATTCCTGTTGTGATAGCCAATACTTAGCTTATCAGTCTTTAGGATGCTATTTGGTTTTACCTTTGTCATTTCAGAATAAAAATCGGCGTTTTCGAACCAATAACCAAATGACCACAGGAGCCCCAATTAGGGAAGTAATCGCATTGATAGGAAGGGTGAATTCATTGCCCGGCATCTGAGCTGCAATATCACAGATAAGCATTAAAATGGCTCCGCCAAGAATCACTGCCGGGATTAAAATTCCGTGGTTACTCACCGGGATCACCTGTCGGATCAGATGAGGGACGGCAAGACCCACAAAGGCGATGGGACCAGCGAATGCTGTAATGCTACCGGCCAGGATACTGGTGGCTAGAATGACCAGGAGCCTGTTTCTGTGAATACTCACCCCCAGGCTTTTTGCATATTGTTCCCCCAGGAGCAGACTGTTTAGATTTTTAATGCCCACTACCGAAAGCAGTATGCCAATGGCCCAAAAAAGACCAAGTATTGTCACCTCCTCCCAGGAGAGGTTGCCCAGGCTTCCAAAGGACCAGAATACGTATTGCTGAAGCTGGGAGGCCGGGCTAAAATAGGCCAGTACACTGACTACTGCGGCGGTTAAACTGGCAAACATCAGGCCTATTATGAGGATAGCCATAGTATCCCGAAGTCGCAGGGAGGCCAGCATTACCGCCATTAAAACCAATAAACTTCCAAGGCTTGAGGCGATAACAATACTCCATTTAGAAAGAAGGAAAGCGGCGAAGGCTCCCCCAAATAATCCTGCACCCATAAAAACAATGGCCACCCCAAGACTGGCTCCGCTACTTAAACCGAGCACATAAGGACCGGCCAATGGATTTCTGAAAAGAGTTTGCATCAACAGACCGCTTACGGCAAGGCCTGAACCGGTAATGACTGCTGTGATGGCTTTGGGAAGACGGTACTCTACAATAATATACCTCCAGGATTCTCTGGATACCTCAAGGTTAAATAGGGAAGCGACAATATCCCCGAAGGGAATATTGACCGATCCCAATCCAATATTGAGAAACAAAAGTCCTATTAAAGCCCCTATTAAAAGTGCAAAGGTCCATATGTATTTTTGTTTTATGATCAATCTTTCAGGGCTTTAAAAAACACGCGTTGATAATCTGGAAGCAAATCTGGATGAAAAATGGAAATCAGATCTTTTAAAACCAGGTCGGGACGTTGGGGGCCCAGTTCAAAGTATAAGACCCCACCTGTTTCTCCTTTACCAAGACTAACACTAAATACGTTTTTTTGTTTAACTGCTTTAAATTGCTCATAATGCCTGGACTCGTTGAGAAGTTGGGTGTAAGAGGTAAATTGCCCAGAACTTACCCAGAAATCAGCATTTTGTGATTTTTCCAGAACATTTTCAAAGGAAAGTGCCAGGCTACCGCTGCCCTGGGTTTCTTTATAGAGGTAATTGGCATTGGCATCCTTTATAAAGCGAGCCTGCCAGGAATTCCCATAGGGCATGTACCATTGATCTTTATACATGGAACCACTAATGACATCCGGTTGATTTTTTGAGGTTCCTGCCAGTTTTTTTGCCTGAAGATAATCGGATTCGATCTGATTAAATATCGCTGTGGCCTGGTCAGTTTTATCAAAAAAAGCACCCATGAATTTAATCCATTCAGCTTTTCCTAAGGGTTCTTCTTCCATCCAGTCAGCATTAAAAACTACAGGAATTCCCGTTTTTTGGATATTCTCAAAAGTCCTGTTATTACCATCTATTGCAAAACCGATCACCACATCAGGTTGCAAATCAATAAGGACTTCAGTATTGATGTTTTCATTCTTTCCCAATTCTTTTATCTGGCCAGAATCGATGATTTCTCTTGTCTTTTGAGAAGAAATATAATTAAGGCCTGGAAATCCGGCTAATTTCGACTCAACCTTTAAAGCCTCAAGGGCTGGGATATGGGTTGTGGAAGTAACCACTAACTTTTTAACAGGGATTCTTATTTTTTGATCATACTGTAAATCTTCGGGGATCACAGCCTTTTCCCGGGCCAACAGGTAAGTCAAATCCAATTCCGAATTTGGCCAGGGATCATGAACCTTCACCAGGGAGTAACCATCGAATTGCGCTATGCTGAAGCCCCTGGCATGTTTTATTTCCAATGGGACTCCTTCGGGTTTAGCTACAGAAGATGTGGTCTTTTCTTCGTTTTTACAAGAAAAGAGCAGGAGGAAAGTAAGAAGGTAGACCAGGTATTTCAAGATTACAGATTTGACTTCAAAAGTAAGATTATTTAAAAATTTTAGTGCTTCCCAAACATAAATGTTTATTTTTGAACTTGAAATTTTGGTTTGGCGCCGCGAAACATCGTCGTCGATTAAAAGGGAATCAGGTGATTTGAATCTTCAAAAATTCCTGAGCTGTTCCCGCAACTGTAAGCTTAGTTCCGTATCCGGAATGCCTGTTGTTACACTTCATACCACTGTCACTTTGGGTGATGGGAAGGTAAACAATAAGGACGCGAGCCAGGAGACCTGCCAGAAGCATTACTAATCTAACTCTTAGACTTTCGGGATAAAAGTCGGTGTATAATGAAATTAACTCGTTATTACCTTTTATTTTTAGGATTGCTTATAAAGGCATCTGTATTCTCACAAGCCGAACCTGTCACCCGGTTGGATGAGGTTGTTTTAAGTGACATATCCCTTACAAGAGATTCCGAAGAACGCCGGTTAATTTCACTAAACGATTCTATTTTAAGAGAGAATGAGCCTTCTCTGACTTCAGTTTTACAATTTAACAGTCCTATATTTTTTAGAGAAAATGGCCGGGGAATGGTTTCTTCGGCTTCGTTCCGGGGTACTTCGGCCCAGCAAACTGCAGTGATCTGGAACGGGATCAATATTAATTCTCAATTTACAGGACAAACGGATTTCAACACGATTCCTACTGGAATTATCAGTAATATTTCCATTCGCCCGGGTGGAGGTAGTGTGCTTTATGGAAGCGGTGCCATCGGAGGTAGCATACACTTAAATACCCCTTTTAATTTTGATGGTAAGTTTCATAATATACTAAAACTGGATTATGGAAGTTTCGAAACTTTTTCCGGTACCTATAAAACGGCTATTTCCTCTGATAAGACCAGTTTTCAGTTGCATCTTACGCGGAATACTTCCGCCAATGATTTTGAATATCCCACAGAGAATCAATTCAATGAAAATGGGGATTACCGCAATACCGGGCTGGGGATATCAGCAGCTCATCGCTTAAATAAAGATCACCTGTTGAAATTTCACGGTAATTATTACCGGGGAGAAAGAGGTTTTTCCGGAACGCTCAGTGCCCCATCCAAAGCGAAATTTGAAGATGTAAATAGCCGTAATCTCCTGGAGTGGAATGGATTTTACGGTGAGTTAAGCACTTCATTAAAATTGGCTTACTTAGAAGAGAGCTTTCAGTATTATGAAAACCGCCATAATGAAGAAAATGATTTTGGTAAGGCTAAAACCGGGATTATAAAAACGGATATCACCTACCAGTTTACCCATGATCTGGAAGTAACTGGCATTGTGGAATACCAGCATATTACCGGGGAGGGAACCCAAACCGGAAGTAGACGCCGTGATATGGGAAGTCTTGCGGTTCTTTTAAAACATCAGCTTGGGAAATTCAGTTATCAGCTCAGTGCCAGAAAAGAAGCCACGGACATTTATCAATCCCCTTTATTATTTGCTGCTAACGGGCTTTACAGCTTTTCTGAAAATTATGAATTAAGACTAGGAATTTCAAAGAATTTCAGAATACCCACGTTCAATGACCTGTACTGGCATGCTGGAGGAAATTCAGATTTGAAACCAGAAACTTCCCGCCAGCTTGAATTGGGTCAGAAATTCAGTCTGAATAAGCTGGAGTTTGATCTTGCCGGGTATCTTATCGATAGCAGAAATCTCTTAAGGTGGATCCCCACAAACGATGGTATATGGCGGCCTGAAAATACCGGGGAAGTGAGAAATTATGGCCTGGAAGCAGGCTTAGAATGGAAAAAGACCCTGGGCAGGCACAACCTGGATTTCAAAGCATCTTATGCCTGGACCCAGAGCCGAGATCAATCGACCCAGAAACAGCTTATCTATGTGCCTGATCATAAGGTCACCGCTTCGGTAGGGTACCGTTATAAGCGCTATGGACTATTTTATCAGTTCCTGTATAATGATAGCATTTTTACTTCTTCGGATAATAATTACGCTTTAAGCGATTACAAAGTTTCCAACCTGGGATTGTCCAGAGAATTTGGAAACAAAGATTTTTTGAAGCTTGGATTCCAGGTTCGTAACCTCTTTGATGAACAATATATGAGTATGCCTGGGAGGCCTATGCCAGGAAGATATTTCAATACCTCAATCACCTTTAAATTATAATTTATGAAAATCAGATTTTATTTAGCCGTTATTCTTAGTGCTGTTTTACTTTCCTCTTGCGAGGATGATAATGATATCAATGAAATTCCCAAAGAGGAACCTGGAATTTATACCGAAGGCATATTTATTTTAAATGAAGGGAATTTTGGTTCGGGAAATAGTTCGGTATCCTTTGTTGAACCAGACCTTGCACAAATTCAGCACTACATTTATGCAGAGGAAAACCAGGGGAAGGATCTCGGAGACACAGGTCAGAGTATAGGATTTTATGAGGATTATGCCTTTATCGTAATGAATGTTTCAGGAAAGATAGAAGTAGTTGACCGGCATACTTTTAAATATGTGGGCACCATAGATACCGGCCTTGATAATCCGAGATATATTGATTTTTCCAACAAAAGTGCTTTTGTCACTAACTGGGGAGACGGCACAGACCCCGATGATGACTTTGTTGCGGTATATGACCTGGAAACCCTTGAGGTAGAGGAAATAATCCCGGTAGAAGAAGGTCCGGAAAAGATTTTGGCCGTCGGTAATAAAGTATATGTGGCTCATAAAGGAGGCTTTGGTTTTAACGATCAAGTTTCTGTACTGGATCCTCTTACCAATGGCCTGGAGGAGACTATCGAAGTAGGTGAGGTGCCGGACTCCATGGTAAGTGATGGAAGCAGTCTGTGGGTGCTTTCTTCAGGTTTACCATCCTATGCGGAATCCGAAACTGCTGGCAAGATTACCAAAATAGCTCTGGATTCGCACAGCATTGTTCAGGAAATCGAATTTAAAGATTTGCAGCATCCTGCTAATCTTAACCTGGACAATCAAAAGCTGTATTATACCATTGATGATGCGGTCTATGTAATGGGACAAGGCGATCAGGAGGTAGCAGATACGGCTTTAAAGCAGTTTAACCAGGCAGGAGTACTGTATGGTTTTCAGGTTGCATCGGATAAAATTTTTGCGGCATTTGCTAATGCTGATTTTACCGGGGATGGTAAACTTTTAATTCTTGACCAGGCAGGAAACCAAATCAGTGAATTGCAGGCGGCCATTAATCCCAACGGTATTTATATTCTGGATTAAAAAATAAAACCCCGGATAAAAGTGTTATCCGGGGCTTGTTTCATTTTATTTAAAAAAATTAAAAGTCATTTCTTTTGAGAAGATCCGTTGGTAATTCATCGGTGTACATTCTTTGAAAGTCAGGTGCCTGGGATCCGGTTTCATCCAATACCTCCAGGACTGGTGCTTTGGATATATAAGAAGCTTTTCGAACCCCCCGGATATCATCAAGTGCTGCAGCCAGTAAGGGCTCAGACGGATCTCCAAGTGGCTTATATTGGTTTAGGTATTCAATAACCTCAATATCGGGTACTAAACCATCAACATAATCGGTAGTACCCAAAGCATTAGCTGATTTATAGACCAGGGGTTGTACGGCATACTTATGATCAGGATTAGCATTCTGTTTACTGAAGTTATCAGAATCATATAAAGTTACCGAAGCCTGGAACTTTCCTACGGTGCTTTCTCCAACATGTACTACATCGATCCAGGCATCCAACCCATTGATGGTAAGTTCACTTGCCGAAGCACTTGATCTGCCTGCGATAATGTAGACTTTTTCAAGGTTAAGGCTGTTTATCAGATCACCGTTGCGTATTTCATTATTGAATCTATCTACTAGGTTATCAGGAGAATTTTCCTCAAAATATTCCTGGTAAGTTGGATTCCATTGTTGTTTGGAGAAGATTTCTCCTTCATACTGTCCGGTAATCATGCTTCCAAGATCTACAGCGGATTCTACGCTTCCTCCTCCGTTATAGCGAAGATCCAGTACTAATTCCTCTATACCCTCTGATTTAAAATTAGCGAAAGCGGCATTGAGCTCATCATCAAAATTGGCGGTAAAACTGTTATACATCAAATACCCCACTTTTTTTCCATCTACATCAAGGGTTTTGGTAATGTATACCGGGTTAGCAGTATACTCGGCCTTAGAGAGGTCATAGGTTTCCTCCCGATCAATTACATCCATATTCTCATCGAATTCCGCCTGGTGAAGGGTGAAGCTTTCCGGACTTACCAGCGCCCCATAATTTGAAGTAGTCATCACCTGTCCATCAACTTTATTGAATATCATCCCTCTTTTGATCCCCGCATCTGCAGCTGAAGTGTTAGGTTGTACATACCTGACATACAGCAAGACCTTTGAATTATCATTAGGGTGGTATGAAAAACCATAATTCATGCCCGTAGTAGTGCTAGTACCTGCAAACCTGTTCTCAAGAGCAATATAATCATCGGTCATGAAACTAAACTTATCCTTTACCCCGTATTCATAGACAAGGCCATCATAAAAAAGATCCTCGGGAGTATCGTAATCATCGAGAAAATCATTTAATTCCGTCTGTGTAGAAAAGTAGTTATCAGCAAGTTTAGGTACAAAGGCTTTATAGAGGTAAATGTTGTTCATTCCTTTATAAATAAAATCTTCTATTTCCAGGTTCCTTTCCGGGCCGGGTTTACCCACTTCATCATCAATGACATCATCTTCATCCTTGGAACAGGAGATTAATAGGGTGGATGAAAGAAGAAAAAGAAATAGCAATTTGTAAATTTTCATATATGTTAAGTTTTTGTGAAAGGGCTAAAATTACCTACAAAATCGTAAATTCAAAATTAATTATAACAATTTTTTAGTCAATTAGACGTAGTACATGTAGTTAGCTTTACATGAATTTTAAATCTTTTATTAATTCCTGAATTTCGGATTAAGCGGTATCTAAAAAGATACAAGCTTTATACCAATTTTTTAATTGCGTAAGAAAAGCCTGAATTAACGGACTAAAACATTTAATTATGAAGCCAGATGAGATTGAACGACTGCTTAAAAAGTTTGCTCAGGGAAATATTTCTTTTTCCGAAGAAGAAAAGCTTAGAAATTATTTTTCTCAAAGTAGAATTCCCTCAAATTTGATGCATTATAAGGAAGAATTCCTAAATATGGAAAAGAATGAAGGGAAAGCAAAGGCTAGGCCTTCAGGAAAAAAGTTTTATGTTTGGGGTGGTGCGGCGATAATCATCGTAGCAATGGGTATCTTTTTGCTGCAGCCACGAAATTTAAGCAGCAGTACTGAAAATGCAGAAAGCAGCATTCAGGAGAAAGAAATGGCGCTTAAAAAAACCCGGGAAACGCTTCGGATGGTTTCACAACTAATGAATGAAGGAAAAAAAGATCTGGTATATCTCAAGGAATTCAACAAAACCAGAGAACGAATTATTAAACACGAAAATTAAGAGAATGAGGAAAATAACCATACTTTTTATCATAGGCATGCTACCATTGCTTAATCACGGGCAGAGCTTCAAGAAATATGAAGATATGAAGGAGGTAGATGAGATGATCATGACCAGTAAAATGTTCAAAATGCTGGCTAAGGTCGATTTCAGTGAAGATGATAAGGAGGCACAACAATATATAAGGCTTATTGAAAACCTTGATGAGATAAGGATGTTTACATCCTCAGATAGCAAGGTGCGATCCGAAATGGCCCGGGATGTAGATGCTTATTTAAAAGGTGGCAACCTTGAGCAGCTCATGCGAGTTAAAGAAGATGGAAAGAATATTGAGTTTTATTCAAAACCAGGAAAAAACGAGAATGTCGTAAGTGAACTCTTTATGTTCCTCGAAGGGCACGAAGAGGGCAAGCCAATTTCCGTAATTCTTAGTATAACAGGTGATATTGATCTCTCTCAACTCTCCAGGTTAACCAAGGACCTAAAGGTGCCGGGTGCCGATGAATTAAATAATCTGGATAAGAAGTTTTAAAAAATAATTTTGGTCCCCCGGGACTTTTCCCTGGCCACGACCATAGGCATTGATAAGGTGTTCAGGCTTAAATTGGGTAAGAGAGCATTACCCAGTTCTAAATATTATAAAATGATAATATCCCGCCGGATTTGATATGAACCGACGGGATCATTAATTTATATCCCGGTGTAATTCTGAGGGGTGATCGCCTTGAGTTCCTGTTTGATTTTATTGGAAACCTCGAGACTGTCAATAAATTTTGCGATACTTTCGTTATTTATACGCTCATTGGTTCGGGTAAGTCCCTTTAAAGCTTCATAAGGATTTTTGTATCCTTCCCTTCTTAAAATGGTTTGGATGGCTTCTGCAACCACAGCCCAGTTGGCCTCAAGATCGGCATTGAGCTTTTCCTTGTTGAGCAACAACTTACCTAAGCCCTTTAAGGTCGATTTAAAACCAATGAGGGTATGACCCATGGGCACTCCAATATTACGAAGCACCGTGCTATCGGTAAGATCACGTTGTAAACGACTTATCGGCAGTTTTGCGGAAAGGTGTTCAAAAACCGCATTGGCTATCCCGAGGTTGCCTTCGCTGTTTTCAAAATCTATAGGATTAACTTTATGGGGCATGGCAGAAGAACCGATTTCCCCTTCTTTGATCCTTTGTTTGAAATAATCCATAGAGATATAAGTCCATATATCCCTGTCCATATCAATGATGATGTTATTGATGCGCTTTAGCCCGTCAAAAAGGGCAGCCATATGGTCGTAATGTTCTATCTGAGTAGTTGGGAAGGAATGATGCAGCCCCAGTACCTCCTCAACGAAATTGGACCCGAATTCTCTCCAGTCAATATCAGGATAGGCGATCTTATGGGCATTGTAATTACCTGTAGCTCCTCCAAATTTGGCAGCATGAGGGGTATTAATAAGGTATTTGAGTTGTTCATCCAGCCTAACTAAAAATACTTCTATTTCTTTTCCTAGACGGGTGGGAGAAGCTGGTTGACCATGAGTTCTGGCAAGTAATGGCACATCGGCCCACTGATGAGCAAGTTCCCGCAATTTATCCCTTATTTCATCCAAAACAGGCAGGTATTCTTCCTTTAAAGCATCTTTAAGGCTTAAGGGAACTGCGGTATTGTTGATGTCCTGAGAGGTCAGACCAAAATGGATGAACTCCTTGAATTCCTGGAGTTCAAGATTATCGAATTTTTCCTTCAGGAAATATTCCACGGCCTTTACATCGTGGTTGGTTGTTTTTTCTATTTCTTTTATCCCTTGTGCATCGATGGTGGTGAATTTATCGTAAATATCGCGCAATTGCGAATATTTTTTCCTGGGGAAAGCACTGAGTTGAGGTAGTGGCAGCTCGCAAAGGGCTATGAAGTATTCTACTTCAACCTTTACGCGGTATTTAATTAAGGCTTCTTCACTAAAATAAACTGAAAGACCTTTAGTCTTATCATGGTATCTGCCGTCTATTGGCGAGATGGCGGTTAAAGGAGTCATTAAGTTGGCTTGTTTTAATTATAATCTCCAAATATAATGCTTCCATATTATCTTTAAAACTGCCGGGTGATTTCTTTTTCAAGCTATGCTGATCCTATAAGCTTATCAACCAGTTGAGGGACGCCAGTGGAAGCAGGCTCGGAAATAACTTGCAGGTGTTGACCAGGTCTTACATTGGGTGAGGGGTCAATGAAATATACCGGGATGTTGGATGGTGCATATTCCATGAGACTCGCGGCGGGGTAAACCTGCATTGAGGTGCCAATGATCACCAGGATATCAGCTTTTGAGGTGATTTCAATGGCTTTTTCAAATAATGGGACGGCCTCTCCAAACCAAACCACATGAGGTCTAAGCTGATAGTTGTATTCACAGAAATCCCCGATCTTGATATCCCTCTTCCAATCCATGACAAGGTCCGGGTTAAAGGTGCTTCTGGCCTTTAAAAGCTCACCGTGTAGATGTGTGACCTTTGTACTTCCTGCACGTTCATGCAAATCATCTATATTCTGGGTAATAATTTCTACCTGGTAATATTTCTCCAGTTTAGCTAATGCATAATGTGCTGGATTGGGGTTAACCTTAAGAAGCTGCCGGCGCCGTTTATTATAAAATTTCAGCACCAATTCCTGATCTCGGGCCCAGCCTTGGGGAGAAGCAACTTCCATGATATCGTGATTTTCCCATAGACCATCGACATCTCTAAATGTGCTTATTCCGCTTTCGGCACTCACCCCCGCTCCGGTAAGAATGACTATTTTTTTCATATTAACATAGTTTGTGATCCAATTTCATAAACCTTAACATCCGTTAAATCCCTACTGCTCGTAGGTATAAATAGATTTGATCAAGGTAAAAGGCCATCTATTGCTTTATACCAGCACTAAATTTATTAATAACTAAAATTTTAAACTTATGAAAAAATTCTTACTTGGTGTCTTTATGGCACTTCCATTTATGATTATGAGCTGCAGTAGCGACGATGATGCTGTAGACCCTGATGGAGATGAATTCCAGGGGGAAACCAAATCCTTTGAACTTTATGCTGTGTCTGATCCTTCAATTTCCGGCACAGCTACTTTTATGGAAAATGAGGACCAGAGTACCACTGTGGAAATCGAGTTGGAAGGAACGCCGGACGGGGGTACGCATCCGGCACATATTCATTTTAATACCGCAGCGGAAGGTGGGGATATTGCTGTTTCCTTTGAGCCAGTGGAGGGTTCCACAGGGATGAGTACGACCACTTTTTCAACCCTGGATGATGGAACCAGTATCACCTATGAGGAAGCCATTAATTTTGATGGATATATCAATGTGCATTTAAGTACTGAGGATCTTGGTACCTTGGTCGCGCAAGGTGATATTGGTGAGAATGAACTAACCGGAGAATCCAGTAATTATACTCTCGAGCAAAGAGCTGTCGAGGGAATCTCTGGCCAATTAAAATTTGAAGAACGAGTTAATGGAGAGGCCTTAGCAACCATTATGCTTGATGGTACTCCGGAAGAGGGACAGCATCCTGCTCACATTCATATGGGCTCCTTTGCAGAAGCTCCGGGTGATATTGCCTTTACTTTTAATCCCGTAAACGGAGCCACTGGAATGAGTAAAACTAATGTTGCTGTCTTGGATGATGGTACGGAATTTAAGTACAATGATGTGATCGGTTACGATGGTTATGTAAATGTACATTTGAGTGCGGATGATCTCGGAACTATCGTTGCTCAAAATGATATTGGGAGCAATGCTCTGACAGGAGAAAGCAAATCATACCAACTCGATGAAAGAGCAATAGCCGGAATTAGTGGAACCATAACCTTTGAAGAACGTATGAGTGGGGCAGCCCTGGCAACAATCAGCCTGGATGGTACCCCAGAAGACGGGATGCACCCGGCACACATTCATATGGGCTCCTTTGCCGAAGGTCCCGGGGACATCGCTTTCACTTTTAATCCTGTAAAGGGTGATTCTGGAAAAAGCCTGACCCAGGTAGAAAAGTTAAATGATGGTACTGAATTCGGTTTTGAACAGGTTCTTAATTATGATGCTTATGTGAATGTCCACCTAAGTGCCGATGATCTTGCGACATTAGTAGCTCAGGGGGATATTGGTGAAAATGAATTGACCGGAGAAAGCAAAACCTATGAATTAGGCGAGAAGGATGTTAACGGGATTAGTGGTTCGGTAACATTTGAAGAAAGGAAGAGCGGGGAAGCCCTGGCAAGAATTGAGCTGGACGGAACACCAAATGGAGGTATGCACCCGGCACATATTCACATGGGAACTGCAGCTGAAGGCCCTGGTGATATAGCCTTTACTTTTAACCCTGTAAATGGAGATTCAGGGATGAGCCTAACGCATGTAGCCAGCCTGGATGATGATACGGAATTTGGGTATGAAGAGGTCCTAAGTTATGATGGTTATATAAACGTTCATTTAAGTGCAGAGCAACTGGAGGTATTGGTGGCTCAGGGAGATATCGGAGAAAATGAACTAACCGGAGCCTCTGCAACTTACGATCTCCTTGGAGTTGATGTTGATGGCATTATGGGATCGGCTATGTTTGAGGAACGTGTTAATGGAGAAACTTTGGTAACCATTATGCTTGACGGTACTCCTGTTGGTGGAGTGCACCCGGCCCACATTCACGTAGGATCTGTTTCAGATGCCCCCGGGGATATCGCGATCTCTTTGAATGCTGTAAATGGCGATTCGGGAATGAGTCAGACCAATGTTTCTGCTTTCGATACTGCTGAAGGCCAGGAGCAGGAAATGATCGATTACAATGAACTCCTGGAATATAATGGTTATTTGAATGTGCACCTGAGTGCAGATAATTTAGGGACACTGGTGGCCCAGGGAGATATCGGTACTAACTCCTAGAAATCTTGAGTATCACTTTAATCAGTAGGACCCGGCCTGGACATGGTTTCGGGTCTTGCTTTTTTTTATATTAAGCTAAGAAATTGAAGGACAGTACAACAGGAAATTTGATTATTGCTCAGGAAGATATTATAAATATTCTTGTACAAAATCATTTAGCATCTGGCTGGGGTTTTTTAATTTTAGCCTATGGAAAAACAGACTCTTCTGAGCTACCTTCAAACTTACCTTAGTCCAAGACGCCTAGAATTATTCACCAATGTGCTCTCCAGGCGTACTAATTATTTCACCGTAGTAATGCAGGATGTACATCAGTTGCATAATACAAGTGCTGTTATACGGAGTTGTGATGTTTTTGGGGTGCAGAATTTACATGTGATTGAAGAACGTCAGGCAAGAAGAATTGATAAGGAAATAGCCATGGGGGCGCAGAAATGGGTAGATGTAAAGCGGTATAACTCTACCAGGGAATGTCTCCAAGAATTAAAGGCCCAAGGTTATCAAATTGTGGCAACTACTCCGCATGGTGATGCAAAAGAGCTAGAGAATTTTGAAATTTCAAGACCTTCAGCAGTTTTTTTTGGAACTGAAAAAGACGGCCTTTCACAAGAGGCCCTTGAGGAGGCTGATATCAGATTGAAAATTCCAATGCAAGGATTTACCGAAAGTCTGAATATTTCAGTTTCAGCAGCCATAATTCTTCAATCTTTAACCAGTCGTCTTCGGCAGAGTGATTTGCCCTGGCAACTTACTGCTGAAGAAAAACTTGACATTGAACTCAATTGGACTAAAAAGTGTATAAAAAAATCAGAACTACTGATAAGGCAGTATAATGCATCTCGATAATTTTGCTATTTTTAGCATATCAAGCCCCAAATTATGACCCTCTTCTTTTATCTTGTTATTGCGATTATCACTTTTTTCGCTTTTTTACATGCTTATGCAAAAAAGTCATATGATCTAAGTCGGACTATGGTCATCAATGCTTCAAAAGAGGAAATTTTCAATTACGTTAGTCAATTAAAAAAGCAACCAAGTTGGGTGCCTTGGTTCAAGAGGGATCCTTATGCCGTATTGAAATTTAAAGGAAAAGATGGAATAGAAGGCGCCGGGCTTTATTGGAGAGGCAATAAAAAAGTGGGGGAAGGGACCCAAAAGATCATTAAACTTAAACCACCGGCCATTATGGAAACGCGACTGCTTTTTGTTCGACCCATAAAGCTTAATTCTTTAACCTATATTGGTCTTAAAGAGCTGGAACCAAAGAAATCGAAGATAGTATGGGGGGTGCGCGGTCTTTTTCCCTTTCCCCTTAGTATCATTTCAATTTTTTATAGCGTTGATAAATTGCTTGGAGATGACCTGGAAAAAGGTTTAATAAATCTGAAAGCTATTATGGAAAGCAGGAATTAATTACGCTGAAGTACTTTAAATTCTTCATAACAACCGCTTATGGCATCCAGAATCTGTAGATCATTGGCTGTGCGCATAAAATCCTTGGAATAATTACAACGGCCCAGGATCTCGTCGATTTCCACCTTATTGATTTGAAGGAGTGCCATTAGGGTTTCCCGATCAAATTTATTTCTTAGCAAATTTCTAATCTCATCATCTTCTTTCATTTTCCTTAGCTTTCGCATTTGTTTCGGTCTTTTCCCAAAAATATTATTGACAAGGTCTGCCGGATTAAAAAGAGAACCTATCACTTTAGATACAGCTCCAGGAGAATTTGTTCCGGCTTCGTAAGCGGTATTTAATCCCGAAATACTGTAGCGTTGGTTTTCGTATATAGGAATATTTTTAGCGTCTATTTCAAGGTAACCGGTCAGGGTTACCGAGCTAACCACTACTTCTTCCAGGGCAATTCCCAGTTCGGTCATCTTTACTTTAACATTCCCGTATTTCATCCAGTCGTTGGTCACACGGACTTTTATGGATTTAAACCCGAGGTAGGTAAAATACAGGGTATCATTAACCCGTGCAGGCAACTCAAACTTACCGTTCTGGTCGCTTACTGCACCTTTAACCTGATTGAGATTTACAATGTGAACACGTTCAATGGGTTTATCATTCGCAGCATTCATAACTGTTCCTGAAACCACGTCCTGTGCCGTGGCAGATAACCCAATAAACAGGAATAAAAAAAGGAAAAAACTATACTTCATAATAATTGGCGCCTAAAATATAAAATACAATAAAAAATAATGCCAGTTTTTATATTTTAAACGCCTTTATGCTATTTATTTCTTAGAACGTCTTCTTTTTAGAGAACTTTCTATATTCTTACCACGGCCACCGGGTTTTTTATCGCCGCGTTTTCTTTTATCAAAGCCTTCTGAACGTCTACCACCAGATTTACCACCCTTGAATGGTTTTCCTGAGCGTTCTTTACCACCTCCGCCTTTTTTTCGGCCACCCCGACCGGAATCGGTAGTAACCTCTACATCGATATGACGGCCATTGTGTTTGAAATCCTTAAAAGTTTCAAGAACTTTATCGGCATGTACTGCATCGGTATTAAAGAAAGAAAATGTCGATTTCGCGTCCACTTTATAAACGTCATCACGGCCAAGATCAAGCGTGGCTTTTAGAAAATCCTTAAGGCTCATCCAGTCGAAACCATCTTTTGCCCCAACATTGATAAAAAACCTTGTTGATTCTCCACCTCCGGAAGCTCTATCGGAACTTCCCGTACTTAAATCCGGGGAATTCTTATAGTAATTAAAGAAGCGCGTGAACTCTACTGAGAAAAATTTCTTGATTAGTTCCTCCCGGCTAAAACCTTCCAAAACCTCGTTAATACTGGGAAGGTATGCATCTATCTCGTGATTGATTTTGGTTTCCTTGATATCATTGGCCAGGTGAAATAACTGAACCCTGCAGATTTCCATCCCGTCAGGAATATCTTTTTGCTCAAATTTTTGTTTTATAATGCGTTCGATACTTTTGATCTTGCGCACTTCGCTTTTTGAAACAATAACCATAGAGACTCCACTCTTACCAGCTCGGCCTGTTCTACCGCTTCGGTGGGTGTAGGTTTCAATTTCATCCGGCAACTGGTAGTTGATTACGTGGGTTATATCATCAACGTCAATACCCCGGGCAGCCACATCGGTAGCCACGAGCATCTGGATCTGTTTGGTCCTGAAACTCTTCATCACAAGGTCACGCTGATTCTGGCTTAAATCCCCGTGTAGGGCTGCAGCACTGTAACCATCTTCAATAAGCTTTTCGGCCACTTTTTGAGTGTCCCTTTTTGTTCGGCAGAATATTACCGAAAAAATATCAGGATTGGCATCTGCCAGTCTTTTTAATGCATCATACCGCTGTCTTGAGTTTACCAAATAGTATTCGTGTGATACATTACTGGTTCCCTGATTCTTGGTTCCCACGGTAATTTCTATGGGAGTTTTCATAAACTTCCTGGCAATAGTAGCTACTTCCTTAGGCATGGTAGCAGAAAATAACCAGGTATTTTTCTCCTTCGGGGTACCTGCTAAGATGGAGGTTATATCCTCATAAAAGCCCATATTCAGCATCTCATCAGCTTCATCTAAAACACAATAATCAATTTTAGTGATGTCGACCAGCTTACGGTTGATCATATCTTGCATACGACCGGGAGTAGCAACAATAATTTGTGCTCCTCGCTCAATCTGACGGGCCTGTTCAGTAATGCTCGCGCCACCATAAATGGCTACTGCGTGTAGATTTTTCTCAAATTTTGAGTAATTCTTTAATTCATTGGTAATCTGAAGGCAAAGCTCACGAGTCGGCGAGAGAATTAATGCCTGGGTATGTTTAGCGTTAGAATTTATCTTTTGGATAAGTGGAAACCCAAAAGCAGCTGTTTTTCCTGTTCCGGTCTGGGCCAGGGCCACCATGTCGGTGTCTTCATTTAACAAAACAGGAATAGCTTTTTCCTGAATTTCACTTGGGCTTTCAAAACCCATTTCTTCGACTGCTTTAAGAATAGAAGGGTTTAAACCTAATTGTTCAAATTTGTTCATATAAAAATTAAAATAAGCGGCAAAGGTACGGCTTCGTGGGCAATAATTCCTTTCCGATGTCTTTTATTTTGAAAGATAGGAGATTAGCCCTCTTAAAGCCTTTGCCCGGTGACTTAATTCCGATTTTTCAGAAAGGCTCATTTGAGCAAATGTTTTGTGGTGTCCATCGGGTTGAAAGATAGGATCGTATCCAAAACCCTTACTACCACGTGGTTTTTCAACAATAGTACCCTTGCAAGTACCTACAAAGAGATTTTGTTGGTCGTTTAAGTTCAGGGCGATCACGGTTTTAAACCTGGCATGGTGATTTTCCTTGTCTTTCAATTCATCAAGTAATTTTTCCATATTGGCCTGGTCACTTTTGGCATCACCAGCATAGCGTGCAGAATATACCCCGGGAGCGCCATCTAATGCCTCTACTTCCAGGCCTGTATCATCGGCGAAAACATCATATCCATAGCGATGCTTTACATACTCGGCTTTTAAAACAGCATTACCTTCAATGGTATCACTGGTTTCAGGGATGTCCTCCGTACAACCAATATCGTCGAGAGAAAGTAATTTGATATAATGAGGAAGCAGCGCTTTTATCTCCTTCATCTTATTTTTGTTGTGTGTGGCGAATACTAGTTCCATAACTATTTTATTGATGGTGATAAGGTTCGTTCTTTAATATGGTAAATGCGCGATAGAGTTGTTCTGTGAAAAACAACCGCACCATTTGATGCGAAAAGGTAAGTTTTGAAAGTGCCAGTTTTGCATCGGCCCTTTTGTAAATGTTCTCGGAAAACCCATAAGGTCCGCCAATTACAAAGATGAGTTGTTTCCTTCCACTATTGAGGCGCTTTTGAATAAATTCCGAGAATCCTACGGAGGTGAATTCTTTTCCTTTTTCGTCAAGGAGCACCACTAAATCGGAAGTTTGGATCTTATTCAGGATAAGCTCACCTTCTTTAGTCTTCTGCTGATTTTCATCAAGATTTTTTGATTTTTTCAGATCGGGGATAATCTCGATATTAAATTTAATGTAGAATTGAAGCCGTTGTTCATAAACCTCTATAAGTTGTTTCAAGGCTTTATTATCGGTCTTACCTATGCACAGTAATTTTATGGTCATATCCTTTATTTAACGCAGACTTTCCTACTTTTACAAAAATAAGTATTGCAAATGATCTCAAAAGCCCAATTTGAAAAAGAAATCGATTTAATTATCACTAATGCTTTAAGAGAAGATCTTGGTGATGGAGATCACAGTTCATTAGCCTGTATTCCAGCTCAAGCCACCGGGAAAGCGAAATTATTGATTAAGGACACCGGTATTTTAGCCGGAGTGGATTTTGCCCTTAGGGTTTTCGAAAAGGTAGATCCTAATTTGAAAACAGAAGTTTTAATAAAGGATGGAAGCCAGATGAATCCTAAGGATATTGCCTTTTATGTAGAAGGGAATACACAATCTATTTTAAAAGCGGAGAGACTTGTACTCAATGCGATGCAGCGTATGAGTGCTATCGCTACAAAAACAAAACAGTTTGCCGATAAACTTCAGGGTACATCTACAAAGATTCTAGATACCCGGAAAACCACTCCTGGCATCAGGGCCCTGGAGAAATGGGCTGTAAAAATAGGAGGAGGAGAGAATCATAGATTCGGCCTGTATGATATGATTATGCTTAAGGACAATCACATTGATTTTGCGGGAGGAATAACCAGGGCGATTCAAAAATCCAGGCAATACCTGGAAGACAATGACCTTGACCTTAAGATCATCGTAGAGGCCAGGGATCTCAATGAAATTAAGGAGATCCTGGAGGCTGACGGCGTTCACCGAATCTTAATAGATAATTTCAATTACCAGGACACCAGGACCGCTGTAGCACTTATCAACGGAAAATGCCAGACGGAATCCAGCGGGGGCATTACCCTTGAGACGGCAAGGCAATATGCGGAATGTGGGGTGGATTATATTTCCAGCGGGGCCTTAACACATTCAGTTTACAACAAAGACCTGAGTCTAAAAGCTTTATAAAATGGCTGTTGATAAAGCATTTAAATCTAAACTGGAGCAATTTTCAAATTGGTGGGAGAATAAAACCAAGAGCATTATTTTACCGGGTTTAGATGGTTTAACGCTTTATGACCTGTGGGAGATTTATTCCGGGGGCATTGTAAAAGGCACATTTTCTACCCGAGCCAGTGCCATAGCCTTTAGCTTCTTTATGGCTTTATTTCCCTTTTTGCTTTTTATGTTGAACCTGATCCCATATATTCAATTCATTGATGATTTTCAGCTTCAGTTCTTAATTTTCATGGATTCACTTTTGCCGCCACAGACCTCGGTGTTTTTTAATGATATCTTTCTGGATATCGCTAACACCCCACGCGGAGGACTTCTTTCGGTAGCCTTTATCTTATCCATATTTTTAATGACCAACGGGGTTAATGCCATTTTTACCGGGTTCGAATTTTCCTACCATACCAATACTAATCGATCTATCATAAGGCAATACATCATAGCTGTAGGAGTATCTCTTATTATGGCATTGTTGTTGCTCATAACAGTTATACTGGCTGTTTACCTGACTTATGCCTTAGATGATCTTAATGACATGGGTTTTGTGGCTAAGGATGGGGCAGGGGCACAACTTATAAAATACAGTGCTTTTGT
Organism: Salegentibacter profundi; assembly: GCF_054121475.1. Taxonomy (NCBI): domain Bacteria; kingdom Pseudomonadati; phylum Bacteroidota; class Flavobacteriia; order Flavobacteriales; family Flavobacteriaceae; genus Salegentibacter; species Salegentibacter profundi. Next base: position 364,972 of record NZ_JBSYGG010000002.1, on the reverse strand, counting down.
ATTATTGATTTACATAGGGGTGGCTACACTATATTATTTTGGAACCAAAGAAGCCCGGAAGGCGAAGTTCTTTTCAATAGGAGCATTTTTCACCACCATTCTTATTTTGCTTACCACGTACCTTTTTGGTTTGTATATTGAAAATTTCTCTTCTTACAATGAGTTGTATGGGTCCATTGGAGCCCTGTTAATTCTAATGGTATATATTTGGATAAATTCAAATATTTTATTGTTGGGTTTCGAACTTAACGCCTCTTTAATAAAATTGAAAAAAAATTTTAAATAACTTTAATCAATAAATCACAAAATGAAAAACTTAATCCTTTTATGCCTTGCTGTTTTCAGTCTCTCTATAGGCCAGGCTCAAACTGAAATCGGTGGGGTAAGCCTACCAAATACCCTTGAATACGGTTCTGATAAATTAATGCTCAATGGTGCCGGGATACGGGAAAAATTCTGGATGGATATGTATGTAGGGGGACTGTATCTACAAACAAAATCGACCAATGCCACAGAAATAATGAAGGCTGACAGGCCAATGGCTATCAAACTGCACATTGTCTCCAAGATGATTACCAGTAAAAGAATGATCGATGCGGTGAATGAGGGTTTTGAGAATGCTACTGATGGAAATACGGCTCCCATTTCTTCAGAAATCGCTGAATTTAAAAGCTTTTTTGAAGACCAGATCAATAAAGAAGATGTTTTTGATATCGTTTACCTGCCTAAGGAAGGTGTAACGGTCTATAAAAATGGAGAGGAATCGGGTAATATTAAGGGTCTGGAATTCAAACGGGCCTTATTCGGCATCTGGTTATCCGATAAGCCTGCCGATGAAGACCTAAAAAAAGGAATGCTGGGAAAATAATATCCGGATAAAAAAATGCTATGAATATAAATTTTAACCTGTTACTGGTTTGCATGTGTACTTTATTTAGCTGTTTCGAGATGCAGGGACAAAGCATCTTCGGAAAATGGCAAGTAACTAATGATGCCGGAAAAGTAAATTCAATCATAGAAATTTACCAGGAGGGCGGCGAGGTTGCTGGAAAAGTAGTACGGATAATGAAAGAGGAAGACCGTGATCAAACCTGCGATAAATGTAGTGGAGAACTCAAGGATAAACCTATTGAAGGACTTGAGGTTATCAGTGGTTTCGAGAAAGATGGGGAGCACTATACAGGTGGTATTTTAATTGACCCCAAATCGGGGAAAGAATATAAAGGAAAGATCTGGTTGGATGAAGAGGATCCCAATAAGCTGAATGTAAGAGGTTACGTTGCTTTTTTCTATAAAACCAAAACCTGGGAACGCGCCAATTAATCATCCTATAACAAATTGACAAAAAACCATTCTATTTTAGGATGGTTTTTTATTTTTATATTTCCTTATAATTATTCAAATCCAGCTGTAGATGCCCCATTTTATTGATGTAATCCTTCCTCTGCCTTTAGATAAGCGTTTCACCTATGAGGTTTCAAAGGAAGAAGCTCAATTCCTTCTGCCGGGAATGCGTGTTGCGGTTCCTTTTGGCAAATCGAAGATTTATACCGGAATTGCCGCTGATATTCATCAAAGACCACCTGAGGTCTATGAGGCCAAACCTATACATCAGATACTTGATAATCAACCCATAATTACCAGATATCAATTAAAATTCTGGAATTGGATCTCTTCATATTATATGTGTGCGGAAGGGGATGTACTTCGCGCAGCTCTTCCTGGCGCTTTTTTATTGGAGAGTGAGGGGGTGATTCAATTAAGGCATAAAGACCTTCCGTCCCAGGTTGAATTAAATGACGAAGAATACCTCCTTGTGGAAGCCCTTCAACGGCAATCTTCCATGAAGATTCAGGAAGTAATGAAGTTACTGGATAAAAAATCAGTATTACCGATCATCAACAAGTTGATAGAAAAAGAATTCCTGGTGTTGAATCAGGAAATCTACCAACAGTACAAGCCCAAGAAAACCCGGTTTGTCAAATTAAGTGAAAATTACCGCGAAGAAGGTGCTATGCACCAACTGCTGGATCAGTTAAACAGGGCGCCAGGTCAGCGGGAAATTATGCTGACCTATTTCAGTCTAACGGCCAAGAGCCGAAAACCATTGAAAACAAAACATCTCCTTAAACAAAGCAAAGCCTCTCCCGGTACCTTAAAAGCCCTTATAGATAAAGGTATTCTGGAAGAATTCAACCAGGTGGTCGATAGGCTGGGGTTTTCTGGAGAAACCACTTCTAAGGAAATTGTTTTTAGCCAATTCCAGCAAAAAGCTTATAAGGAAATAAAAGATCATTTTGCTGAAAACAAGGTCGGATTGCTGCACGGGATTACCTCCTCGGGAAAAACCGAGATATATATTCAATGCATTAAAGAGGTGCTCAGTGCTGGTCAACAAGCCTTATACCTGCTTCCAGAAATTGCCCTGACCACCCAGTTAATCCAACGCTTACAGCTTTATTTTGGTGATCAGGTCCTTATTTATCACAGCAAATATTCGGTCAATGAGCGAGTGGAAGTATATCGCAAAATCATTGGACATCAAGGTTCCGGGCAAGTTATCATTGGGGCTCGGTCGGCTGTTTTTCTTCCCTTTAGCAATTTAGCCTTGGTAGTTGTAGACGAAGAACACGAGTCCTCCTTCAAACAATTTGACCCGGCTCCCAGATATCATGCAAGGGATGCCGCAGTAGTTTTAGCTTCCTATTTTAAGGCGAACATCCTTTTGGGATCGGCTACACCTTCATTGGAATCCTATTTTAATGCTCAGCATCATAAATACGGCCTTGTGGAACTCAATAGAAGGTTTGGCGATGTGCTGGTCCCTGAGATTGAAATCGTGGACCTTAAGGCTCAGTATAAAAAGAAACGAATGACCGGTCATTTTTCAGATAGGCTTCTGGAAGAGATCAAGGCAACATTAAAGGAGGAAGAGCAGGTAATCCTGTTTCAAAACCGTCGTGGTTTTTCCCCAATTTTAGAGTGCAATTCCTGCGGACACTCTCCGCAGTGCCCGAATTGTGATGTAAGTTTAACCTACCACTCGCATAACAATCAGTTGCGCTGTCATTACTGTGGCTATCATATTGCAATGCAGCAAAAATGTATGGCCTGTCATAGTATGGATGTTTCGACAAAAGGTTTTGGAACAGAACAAATAGAAACTGAACTCAAGGCACTATTTCCTGATCATAAAATAGCAAGGATGGATCAGGATACTACACGGGGCAAGTATGGGTTTGATAAAATTATTAAGGCTTTTGAGCAGGAGGAAATAGATATTCTTGTGGGAACCCAGATGGTTACCAAGGGTCTGGATTTCCGAAACGTAAACCTTGTGGGGATTATGAATGCTGATAACCTGCTAAACTTTCCGGATTTCAGAGCACATGAGCGAAGTTTTCAGTTGATGCTGCAAGTTGCCGGAAGAGCAGGAAGAACAAAAAAGAGGGGGAAAGTGCTGATCCAAAGCTACAATCCGAATCACCAGATTATCCAGCAAGTCTCTACGGGAGATTACAAGGCAATGTATAAAGAACAACTGGAGGAGCGCTATAATTACAAGTATCCACCATACTACCGTATCATCCGGTTTACCCTGAAGAGTAGGGATTATTCCACAAATAATACGGCAGCGGATTGGTTGGCAAAATCGCTCACCAATGTGTTTGGGGAGTTTGTTTTGGGCCCTGAATTTCCTCCTGTAGCCCGTATTCGCAATGAATATTATAAAAATATACTTCTAAAAATACCTCAGCATCAGAGCCTGGATAAAACCAAGACTGTAGCCAATAGGATCCTTTTGAGTTTTAAGGCAATAGGGGCGTTCAGGGGGGTAAGAGTGGTGGTCAATGTTGACCCGGTATAATAAGGGTGGGACTCCCTGTTAATACTGAATCAAAAATTTAGCCTTGTAAAGGAATTAATGGATTTGGCTTAAAGCTTCTACCAGGTCATTTTTTTTATGCCTGCTCAGGGGAAGTTGTTGCTTGTCTATTTCGATGTTTTTACTATTATAACGTTCAATCTTATCTAAATTAACGATATAGGATTTGTGAGTCCGCAGAAATTTGTCGTTGGGTAATTGCTCCTCGAAAGACTTCATTGTTGCCAAAACGACAAAATTTTCTTTTTCAGTCACAAACTTTACGTAATCCCCCAGGGCCTGTATGTATTTTAATTTATTGAGAAAAACCTTTCTGTTTTTTAGGTTGCTCTTTACAAAAATAAAATCTTCATCCTCGGGATTAACCGGTACCTGATGTTTGAGTTTATAGAGATTGATCGCCTTATTTACCGCATTGTTGAAACGTTCTTTGGTGACCGGTTTGTGAATATAGTCTACCGCGTCATAATCAAAGGCTTTGAACGCGTATTGGGTCTTACCGGTTACAAATATGATCTGAGGTTTATTGGGTAGGTCATCCAGGAGTTCAAAGCCAGAAAGAATAGGCATTTCTATATCCAGAAAAATCAGATCGATTTCGGTGTCCAGTAGACCGTTCTTTGTTTCGATGGCGTTATTATACTCAGCCACCAATTTTAAATTCAGGTGATCTCTAATCAGCTTTACAATAGATAATCTTTGTAAACTGGAATCATCAACAACAGCACATTTGAGTAAAATTTCTTCCACAGTCAGTTAGGTTAAGTAATAACAATATTAAACATTAAATTTATTAATAACAAGTTAAAGCGCACATTCATCAGGAATAAATGCATTTTATCTATGGTGTAGGGCTTTGAAAATAGAAATAATAATTCTACTTTTGCAGCCAATTTAATTAAAAGTTATTTTATATGAATCATTATGAAACTGTTTTCATCTTGAATCCCGTTTTATCTGATGAGCAGATAAAGGAGACAGTTCAGAAATACGAAGAATTTCTTGTTTCTAAAGGTGCCAAGATGATATCAAAAGAAGATTGGGGGCTTAGAAAACTGGCCTATCCAATCCAACACAAAAAAAGTGGCTTCTATCACTTATTTGAATTTCAGGCACCAGGTGAGGCTATAGAGCCTTTGGAACTCGCCTTCAGAAGAGATGAGCGCATGATGCGTTATCTAACGGTTAAGTTAGATAAACACGCTGTTGCCTGGGCTGAGAAAAGAAGAAACCGTAAACAAGAAAAAGCGTAAGTATGGCTACCTCTATTGAACAACAAGCAAAAGGAAAAAAAGACGGGGAGATCAGATATCTTACCCCGCTTAACATAGAAACTTCTAAAACCAAGAAGTATTGCCGTTTTAAAAGATCTGGGATTAAATATATAGATTATAAAGATCCGGATTTTTTAATGAGTTTTGTAAACGAACAGGGTAAGTTGTTACCTCGACGTTTAACAGGTACTTCATTGAAATACCAAAGAAAAGTGGCTGTTGCCGTTAAACGCGCCCGTCATTTGGCACTAATGCCATACGTTGGTGATTTATTAAAATAAAAAAGGCAGTTTTATGGAATTGATACTTAAGAAAGACGTAGATAATTTAGGCTTTAAAGATGACGTGGTAGAAGTGAAGAACGGATACGGACGTAACTTTTTAATTCCTCAGGGCTTTGCACAGCTTGCAACTCCTTCAGCCAAAAAAGTGTTGGCTGAAACCCTGAAACAACGTGCCTATAAAGAACAAAAACACATAGACGAAGCCAAAAAACAGGCTGAAAAATTAAATGGTTTGGAAATCAAGATCACTGCTAAAGCAGGAGCTGGTGACAAATTATTTGGGTCTATTACCAACGCCGATCTTGCCGATGCACTGGCTAAGGAAGGTGTGGAAATCGAAAAGAAATATATTAGCATCGCAGGTGGTAACATCAAGCGTTTAGGACAATATGAAGCTACTTTGCGTTTTCACCGTGAGGTGATTGTAAACTTCAGCTTTGACGTAGTCTCTGAAGCTTAAATTATTTAATGTATAAGGATAAGCCTGCTCTTTATGAGTGGGCTTTTCTATTTTAGTGAGACGCTCTCTTTTTAAAAAGGCGTTTTTTCTAATTATTTGAATTTGCAGGTCGAGCCAATCCCGGAATTTGGGAGCTCTATTAATTATATTTGATCATGAAGTACGCCCGTTTAACCAAGGAACAATTTGAGGAAATGCACCAGGAATTTATTAATTTTCTGGCAAGTCAATCTATTACTGCTGAAGAATGGCAGGAACTCAAAACCAATAAACCTGACGTAGCTGAACAGGAACTTGATGTTTTTAGTGACCTGGTTTGGGAAGGAGTATTAAATAAAGTGGAATACCTGGAGCATTTCTCTCCTAATCAGCTATTTCTCTTTCATATTACGGCCGCAACGATTAATCTTGTGGCTATTAAAATTGAAAATGAAGCAATAGATCTAAGAACCCGGGAAGGATATCGTTGGCTTCAGGGAAATCTCCTTGATGATTCGGTCAATATTTATACCTCCACCAAGGCCATCAGCGATGATCGTAATAAGGATATATTTGCACTTATTCAACAAGGAGCCAATATTACCAAAGGCGAATTATATTCCTATTTTGAGAAGGTGGTCAATTAATTTCAATTCCTTGGTAATTATTCATACCGCAGGGATTCTATAGGATCCTGTTTCGCGGCCTTTGCCGCAGGATAACTTCCCGCCAGGATGGCCACCAATATGGTAATTGCCGTGGCCCAAAGCATTGCAATCCAGGGTGTGGTAAAATCAAATCCTGCTGCCGCTGACACCCCAAAACCGATCAGTATTCCTAATAAAATTCCCAGTATGCCGCCGATCTGCCCAATTATAATGGTTTCCATGAAAAATTGTGTGGCAATGGTTTTGCTTTTGGCGCCAAGAGCTTTTCGAACTCCGATTTCCCGGGTTCGTTCCGTCACACTTACAAGCATTATATTCATCAGTGCGATGGAAGATCCAAAAATGGTAATAATCGATATGATCCAGGCAGCTATATTAAGATAACTGGTAATGGAGAAGATTCTGTTTATCAAATCATCGCTCTTTTCGATCCCGAAATTGTTTTCCTCCATAGGATTGAGCTTTCTTACATTTCTAAAAGTGAGGATAGCTTCCTCCTGGGCTGCCTCCAGGAATTCCTTATTTTCTACTTTAACACTTAGATTGTAATTTATCCGGGGTTGGGTAAAAAGAGATCTGGCCAATTGAATCGGTATCAATACCCTGAGATCCTGATTATTTCCGAAGGTGGAACCTTTTGATTCTAAAACTCCAATAACTCTGAATTTCGCTCCTCGTACACTAATTGTTTTTCCAACGGGATCAGCCCCTTTGAACAAGCCTTTTTCCTTTACAAAATCAGCTCCAAGTATGGCGACATTGCTGTTGTTCCTAACATCGAAAACATTCAGTTCCCGCCCGGTTTCAACATTGAGGCCACTATTGGTTAAAAAGTTCTCATTGACCCCAAGTACAGAAACTTCAGGATCGGTTTTTTCATTTTCATACTTTACTTCTGCAGTTCCAGTACCGGTGAAAGACACCGAGGTTTGTGTGAAAGGATAATCGTAATTTTGTTCAAATTGTCGAACCTCTCTATAACTTATAATAGGATTTATTTTTTCGGTTTCTCCTCCACCACGCCTTTGGGAATTAAATTCATAACGCTGAATATTGAAGGTATTTGCTCCCATAGAAGCAAAATCGCTACTTATAGTATTTTCCAGGGCGGCCACAGCACTTAAAATACCAACTAATGCGGTAATTCCAATAGCGATTATCAGCACAGTTAAAATGGTTCGTAGAAGCTGACTTTTAATAGAATGGAAAGCGATCCTGATGTTTTCTTTTAGCAGGCCAAACATATTTTAGAATTATGATGCAATGGATTAGACTCAGGGAACATCCTTTTGTTACTTTAAAATTGAAATTTATTTGGGTTCGTTGAAAATTTAAGATATTTGCAACCAGTAAAAAATTAATTCAAGGCTTTACAGCAAAATAATTTATGGCACAAAAACCATCCATTCCCAAAGGAACCCGGGATTTTTCTCCTGCTGAAGTTGCTAAAAGAAACTACATCTTCGAGAAGATAAAAGAACAGTTTAAAATTTTCGGATTTCAACCCATAGAAACGCCGAGTTTTGAAAATTCCGATACCCTGATGGGAAAATATGGAGAAGAAGGGGATCGCTTAATTTTTAAAATTCTCAATTCAGGAGATTTTTTAAAAAAGACTGATGTAAATCTCCTTGAGCAGAAAGACAGTCAGAAAGTCACTGCTTCCATAAGCGAAAAAGCCTTGCGATATGATCTTACCGTACCTTTTGCCCGGTATGTGGTTCAGCATCAAAATGAAATTGACTTTCCCTTCAAACGCTATCAGATTCAACCGGTTTGGCGTGCCGACAGGCCTCAGAAAGGACGTTTCAGAGAATTTTTCCAATGTGATGCGGACGTTGTGGGGAGTAAAAGTCTTTGGCAGGAGGTGGAATTCATTCAGCTGTATGATGCCGTTTTCGACTCCTTAGGCTTGAAAGGGGCTTCGATTAAGATTAATAACCGCAAAGTACTCACCGGTTTTGCTGAAGTGATCGGAGAGCAGGATAAACTCATCGATTTTACGGTTGCCCTGGATAAGCTCGATAAAATAGGAGAGGAAGGGGTTAAAAAGGAAATGCGCGAGAAGGGAATTGCGGAAAGCGCCCTGGAAAAGATTGCACCGATTTTCAGTCTTAAAGGTGATTTTGGTCAAAAAATACAGGGTATAAAAGATATCCTAGGCACATCAGAGGTAGGGAAGACAGGAATAAAAGAACTTGAATTTATTGAAAGGGCCATTGCTGCTATGCCTTTGAGATCGGCTAAACTTAGTCTTGATGTTACCCTGGCCCGGGGGCTTAATTATTATACAGGAGCCATCTTCGAGGTAGCACCCCCTAAGGAAGTAAAAATGGGATCCATTGGAGGAGGAGGCCGTTATGACGACCTTACAGGTATCTTCGGCTTAAAAGATATGAGCGGAGTAGGCATATCTTTTGGACTGGACAGGATCTATCTGGTACTGGAAGAATTAGGGCTTTTCCCAGAAACCGTCACGGAGAATACAAGGGTTTTATTCATTAATTTTGGGGAAGAAGAATCCTTATATGCCTTGAAAGCCATAACTGAATTAAGGAGGAAGGGAGTTGTTGCAGAACTATATCCTGATGCTGCTAAAATGAATAAACAAATGAAATACGCCAATAAAAGAGATATCCCCTTTGTCGTATTGGCTGGAGGCGAAGAAATGCAGCAGGAAGAATTTACCTTGAAGAATATGAAAACCGGAGAACAAGACACGGTATCCCTGGCAGCCTTAACCAAGGAAGTCCATTGAGAAGATTCTTTTATTTTCAGGAGGGTGCCCCTGAAAGTATATCGCTTGTTCCTTTAATATTCAGAGGCTTTTAAGAGGTAATTCATCTGGTCTCCTGTTAATTGGAGGTCAATGGCTTCTTTGAAGGCATCCAGATGAGCTGATTTTGTAGCGCTTGCAATCGGAGCATCTACCCCCGGTCTTTGCATTAACCAGCCCAGAGCTACAGCAGCCTGGGATACCTCATGCACCTTGGAGATCTTATCGAGGGCTTCCAGAACTTTTCGCCCCCGGTCATTTAGGTATTTTTCAGTAAACATTTTGCGGTCTTTTCCTTCAAAATCTGCCGTTTCCCGGTATTTTCCTGTTAAGAATCCACTGGCAAGAGCAAAGTATGGGGTGACCCCCAAATTATTCTCTCTACAAAAACCCCTTCCCCAATTCTCAAAATTTTCCCGGGCCATGAGGTTATATTCAGGCTGATACACCTGGTAGCGGGGCAATTTTTTTTCTTTTGCGACATCTATTGCCTTCTGTAACCTTGGATGGGAAAAGTTGGAAGCCCCTATATGTTTTATCTTCCCGGCATCTATAAGTTCCTGATAGGCTTCAAGGGTTTCTCCGACCGGGGTTATTCCATCATCGTAATGGGTGAAATAAAGGTCTATGTAATCGGTTTGGAGTCGTTTTAAGGATTCCTGGGCTGCCTTTAATATATATTGCTTAGAAGTGTTTTTAGGACCACCCTGTTTCATGCTGGAACCTCCTTTGGTCGCTATGATCATCTTATCCCTCACTCCTCGATCTTTCATCCATTTCCCAATGATCTTTTCTGAAGTACCTCCTTCTACACCCTTTGCCCATCGGGAATATACATCGGCAGTATCAATCATATCATAACCCTTATCAAGGAGTTCATCCAGCATTTTAAAAGATTCACTCTCATTTAAGGTCCATCCAAATACATTACCACCAAATATTATTGGTGGTGCTGAAATACTGGTATTTCCAAGTTGCTTTTTTAGCATTATTTAGAGTTTTAAGGTTTCCTAAAATACAATTTTTACAAGATTTAACAAGCCTCTTCTCCCGTTCAGAATACAAATTATTATCTTCAATAGGTTCAAATGCAGGCTTTGATTCGGATATTCATCGATGGAGTATAAAAAGGAAGCGCTATGGAAGGAAAAATAGCATTTAATAATGAATCGCAAGATTTTTATATGCCGCTCTCGTTTCAGGGAAAGGAAACTTTTCAAGGTGAAGGTGTGATTTTAGCGGGCGATATTGGCGGTACGAAAACCAACCTTGCTTTATTTGAATTTAAAGATAATGCTTTGAATCTTCTAAAACAGCAGATCTATAAGACAAATGACTGGTCTTCTTTCCTTGAAATTATGACGGATTTTATTTCCTCCGATTTACCTTCAATAGAAAGCCTTTGCCTTGGTGTAGCGGGACCTGTAATAAACGGCAGGGTAGAAGGGACCAATTTTCCCTGGGTTTTGGATGAATTGGATATTGCCAAGGCCTTGAAGATTTCGAAAGTTTTTCTGATAAATGATATGGAAGCCAATGCCTATGGACTTTCTGTATTGACTAATAAGGACTTAGTTGAAATTAAAAAAGGAAAATGGATTAGAGGTAATGCCGCGATAATTTCGCCCGGTACTGGTCTTGGAGAAGTAGGCCTTTACTGGAATGGACACCACTACCATCCCTTTGCTTCAGAAGGAGGTCATTGTGATTTCAGTCCACGATCAGAATTAGATCTTCATTTTTGGCGATTCTTACATAAAAAATACGACCAGGTGAGTTGGGAGCGAATTTTGTCCGGTCCTGGGATCGTAAACATCTATGAATTTCTTGTTGACTTCAGAACCATAAGCGACCCAGAAATTTTAGATCGGATCAGCCAGGGCGATCCGGCTGCTAATATTAGCAACTGCGCCAGGGACGAAGCTTTTGAAGTTTGTGGTGAGGTCATGGAGCTATTTGTGACCTATTTGGCTACAGAAGCAGCCCAGATGGCTTTGAAATTTAAGGCTATGGGAGGTGTTTTTATAGGTGGAGGCATATTGCCTAAGATTATCGATACCACAAATAAAGAGCTATTTAAGCATCATTTTGTGCAATCGGACAGAATGAACCCGCTTTTGAAGCGGATACCGGTAAATGTTATCCTTAATGAAGAAAGTCCACTTTTTGGTGCTGCCTTTTGCGCTGCAAGGAATCTTTGTAAGGGAAGCTAGGTAAGCGTTACCAGGGTTAGTTAAATACTATTGGGATTTCATTTTTTATATAATTTTTAAACTTATTCTTAATTAGAAACTGATTTTCTTGAAAAATCAAGTTAAACTCATGTTAGAGTTTGTTAATAACTCAATTATACATTAGTTGGTTATTAAATTTATTCTCAGAATAATATTCAAAGTCATTTTTATAATGACAATGGAACTTAATATTTAATAAAATGAAGTACAATGACAGAGTCTATTTGGAAAGCAAAAGCCTCTAATCCTAAATATCCAACTTTAGAGAAAGATATTGAAGTTGAAGTGGCCATAGTAGGTGGTGGAATAACGGGTATAACCAGTGCCTATCTTATAGCCCAGAAAGGAATAAAAGTGGCTGTTTTGGAAAGTATGGAAATTGGGGGAGGGACCACAGCAGGTTCTACTGGCAATTTATACACCATGGTTGATAACCGTCTGCACCATATTCAGGCAAAATTCGATAAGAAAACAGCTGCAAAGGTTAGTGAATCTCGCACAGCTGCTGTAGATCTTATAGAAGATATAATCCGAAAATATTCCATTGAATGTAGTTTTAAAAGACAACCCTGGGTGTTATATACCGAAACAGGAGAAGAAAAAGAGATTCTCGAAAAAACTAAAGAAACACTGCTTGATCTGGGGCTGGAAGTGCAGGAACAAAATTCCCTTCCATTGCCTTTCCCTATCCATTCTGCAATAAAGGTGGAGAATCAGGCACAGTTTAATCCGGCGGAATTTGTGGCGGGACTGGCCCAGAACATAGATGTCCAGCAGTGCCAAATATTTGAGAATTCTCCTGTATATCACATAGAGAAAGGATCTCCGCATATTCTCCATACTCCCAGTGGAAAGGTTAAGGCAAATAAGGTTATTCTGGCCACACATACACCTAAAGGAGTTTATGCGCTTCAGACTGCACTTTATCCCCACAGGGAATATGCGCTGGCAGCAAAATTGAAGACAGGAGAATATCCAGATGGAATCTTCTGGAGTACCGAGTCCAAAGCACATCCCTCATTGCGTTCTTATGAGACTGCGGAAGGTAAATTCTTAATTACTGTCGGTTACCACCATAAAGTAGGGCAAGAGGATCCTAAGAAAGATTATTTTGGAGATCTTGAAAAGAACCTAAGGAAAAATTATGATGTTGAAGAAGTGATGTACAAATGGTCTGCACAGCATTATAAGCCTGCAGACGGTCTGCCATATATTGGAGAAAGCAGTGATGATAATATCTACCTGGCCACCGGTTTTTCTACCGACGGGCTCACCTATGGAGTGGTTTCGGCAATGATCTTTAGGGATCTTCTTTCTGGAGCCAAAAATAATTGGGCAGAGATTTATAAAGCCAGGCGATTTACTCCTCTTAAATCTGCCAAACCTTTTATAAAGGAGAATCTCAATGTGCTCAAGGAATATTTAAAGGATATTCCTGGAAAGGCCGATAAGGAGGCCTTTTCTGATGTAAAAAAAGGAGAAGGCAAGATCGTGGAGATGAACGATGAGAAGTGGGCAGTTCACCGTGATCAAGAGGGAAGACTTTGTGCAGCATCTGCAGTATGTACCCATATGGATTGTATTGTAAACTGGAATAATGAAGAGAAGACCTGGGACTGTCCCTGTCATGGTAGCCGGTTCAAGCCAACTGGGGAAGTGATAGAAGGCCCTGCTTTTTCGCCGTTAGATAAAAGAAAAATTAATCCCGAGAATTAAGAAACTATGGTAATTACAGCTATTATTCTTATTACTCTTGCTGTTTTTTTAGGGGCATATCTATTAACCTATGTGCTGCAGGAAAAACATCCACCAAAGAGTATTGTATTGGCACATGGCACTTTTGCTGTTTTGGGGATTCTTTTAATCCTTATCTATGCCCTTACCACTAAAGAACCCCATAAGCACTGGGATAGCTTCGTTATCTTTTCAGTTGCGGCTATAGTGGGGATCTATATGTTTTCTCGTGACCTAAGACATAAAAACGTTCCAAAGTGGGTGGCCATTTTACATGGATCTATAGGCCTATTTGGATTTATTTGGATTTTAATTCATGTTTTACATTAAAAAACGATTATGATACGCTGGTCTTATCCTGTTTTAGCCTTATTTATCTTTATTGTTATTGGTTTTGGTCTTATCCTAACACTAATGGAAGGGGTAGAAACCGCTGGATTAGTTAAACCTGATCACAATCCTGAAAAAGGCCGTCTTATATCGCATTTGAAGAATACCACTCATGTGTCCGGTTCAGCGGCAGAGATTCATGAAAAAATAAAAGAAGCCGTTCCGTATTCTGAAGCTCAAACGGCTGACTTTGTACCGACACCTGAAAACTGGAAAGAATTTGTGCAATCCAGTATAACCGTCAATCCAGACTCTAAACATGTGATCATTCTTCCTTCGGGAACGGTGGAAGCTTTGGAATGGGCACTTCCGGCGATCTTTTATGCAAAATACTATGGTTCTCCCATTATTTTTGCTGATGATATAGGAAACAATGGAGACCTTCTAAAAAACCGTAAGGTGTTTGTGATAGGCCCAAAGAAATTACTCTCAACATCTGATCTGGGGTCCGTCAAGGACTATGAAAGAATTACGGCGAATAATCCTGCCGCACTGGCCGTAAAGATGGCCCGGTACAGGGATAATAAAACAGAATTCGGTTGGGGAAGAACTGGAGGTAGAAAAACTGGCTACTTCCAGTTTTTAATGGCTACTCCTTCTAGAGCTATTGATGCTCTGGCCGCTTTGGCTTTAGCCAAAAGTAATGGAGCTACGGTATTGTACACTGATGAAAAAGGTGGTCTCCCGGCAATTACGGATACCTATATTTGGTCTCAGCGAGCAGACTGGTTCGTCACACCTTCTGAGGGACCATTCCGTCATTTTTGGGTGGTTACCTCGGGTATGAGCTATAAAGCTCAGAGCAGAATGGATTTTTCTGTCGAGAAATCAGAATACCCTACCTTGGGTCCAGTTGCACTTGGTCCCCTGGAGGTTTTGGTCATCATTTTTATTTTCCTTGGGATTGCAGGGGGGCTATTTATTATGGTCCATTCTTCCTATACCCTACAAATGGTATCCATTCCAGTAAAAATTGCCTGGACAATGGGAGCCATGGTTCTTCCTGTTTTAGGAGTGATATTGTATTTAAATGCCTATAGAAGACCTTATTACAAGGAGGATGGCATGATGCGCTGGTTGAGGCCACAGAACATTCAAAGTGCTTCTGCTACGATGATGGGCTTCGGTTATGGGGCTCCATTGATGATCGCCATTGGATATTTGCTAGCCTATTTTGGATTTCCGATTTTTTATTCAGAAGGAATTAGCGAAGGTGTATTTTGGCTAGGTGCGGGAATGCCTGTAATGATGATTATCATGTATCTGGGGGCCATTATAGTGGCTGCGCTAATGGTTCATTATCCTATGAAAGAGACGATGATGGAAATGAAAGATAGTTTGCTTATTAAACAATCATTTAAAATGACTTTTATAAGTATGACCATGGTAAGTTTAGGGATGATGACCTTTACCTGGTGGTTTATGATGACCCATCTGCCCATGATGCCGGCAGAAGATGACATCCTCTGGTTTGGAACATTGTGGATTGCTTCTTTTACAGGCTTTGTAGTGGCATGGCCTTTTAATTGGTTAATGATAAGAAAAGAAATTAAACATGGAAATCGCTAAAAGTAAACTTATCCCGGTAATTTTTATAGTTTTTCTTGTGGCTTCCTGCGGAAAATCTGAAGGACCACCTTTAAAATCCCAGCTGCCATTGCAGGAGGAAGCTAATTTCACCGCGTATACCACCCGCCTGCCGGGTAGTGATCCTGAAACTGTTTCCTTGCTGGTTACCAATGTTGTTTATGCCGCCACAAGAGAGGACAATGCTGTTGGAGCCATTATCCTAACTCCTATGGATGAAGAAATCGCATTTACCGCAATGCATCGGATAACTCACATGCCTGTAAACGCTCCACTGTTGTTTTTGGGGGAAGATGGAAAGATCTCCGACAGGACCTTCCAGGAAATGAAGCGTTTAAAACCCGATGGGGTGATGCAGGATCAGCGTAAACAGGTATATGCCATTAATATTCCAGAGAGTGAAATAGAAAGAATCGAAAATGAACTGAATTATAATGTTCGAACCTTTTATGAGGAAGACCCTGTGAAATTGGCTGAACTTTTAGATCGCTGGCAAGCAGCAATGAAAGCAGATCATCCTGATGAAGTGGTTATTTCTTCTATAGATCATCCAGATGGTATAAAACACGGAATGGGAGCCATGGGCTGGAATGCACATATGGGTAGAGGTTTCGCATGGGTCTATACTGACAGCGTGCCCCAGGCAACTAAAAAATTGCTCAAACGAAGGTATGGTGAGCATGGAGCCTATATGTACCTTACCGGTGGTTCTGATGTGATTTCTGATAAAGTGGCCCGTGAACTAGGAGAGTTCGGTTTGGTGCGACGTATTGCAGGAGATGATGTCTTTTCTACCAATACTACCAATGCCGGATACAAAGACTTTGGTAGAAATTTTGGCTGGGCATGGGGTTGGAAGCCAAGAGGTTTTGGCTGGGGCTTAGCCCAGGCAGGACATAATTATATTTTTTCTAATGCAGAGAATGTTTTGGCCACTATCCCGGCCGCTGTGCTGGGCCATATGGGAAAACACGGACCAATCCTGCTGGTAGATTCGGAGGAATTTCCACAGTCTGTAAAAGATTATTTAAAAATGGTCAAACCTTTTCCCACAGGTCCTCAGGAAACAATTTTGAATTTTGGCTGGATAATTGGCGATAGTAGCCAGGTTTCTAAAAATGTACAAATGGAAATAGACAGGTATCTTGCCCCTTTTCCTTTAGATGATAAGGAAGTTGCTGCAGAATCAGTGAATGATTCCATCCCGCAGGAAAAATTAAAAGATACCCTTCAAAATCTACAGCAATGAAAAAAGCAAATAAAGCAATTAAAAGGGAAGAAGATCTGATTGTCGGATATTCCGATGAGAATCCTAAAGGCAAGCTTATCTATCATCCAATTATTTTAAGGCAGGCGTTGATTTTGGCTGCGTTAACAGCAATTGCTTTGGGAGTTTTATCCTATCTTATCGCCTATGGCAGTATTCCGGTTGCTGATTTTGGCCAGTTTTCAGCAAGTTCCCATTGGGTTGCGGCCATTACCGGTTTTGGGGTTGGAGCAGCAATTGGGGGATTGGCTGGAGGACTTATAGGTATAAGGAAAATTACAAAGATGTAATTGACCACGTAATTTTCAAGTACCCCTTAATTATAGGGCGGTACCTAATTCATGGCTTAGGGATTGATATCATTCCTTTTAATTAGATGAAGTTATTTGGAATTAGCACTTATTTTGATAAGAAATAATATAAATACCTTTCGATTTTTTATCTTCAGGATTTATGAAAGATCATAAGGAGAAATCAGTATTTTACTCCTCTGAAAATTTAATTATTCCTTGCCATTCCTGGAAAATGCAAAATATTATCTGTAGATAATATCCAGGAAATTAGTGGAAACATCACCTGAGGTTCCCTTCTGGGATCTGTAATAAAAATTATTAAAATTTTCCCCAAAGCCATGAAGTTCAGTAAAAAAGAGAAGCGATTCTGGAAAACTAAATTTTCCTTTAATGGGCTAAAGAATATTCCCGAAGGAATGGACCATATGAATCTCAAGGATGAATATTTTACTAACGAGGAACTTTGCTTTATCACAAATCGTATCAAGCGTATTGAACGCTTAGACCTGGATAGTAATCCAATAGATGATGCCGGGATTCCTTGTTTGCTGAATATGGACTATATAGGGGAGTTGCGATTGAAAAATCTGGAAATTACAGATAAATCAATACCCGTCCTGGCACAACTTCAAACGCTTAAATTGTTGCATCTTGGGTCTACCTATATTTCCTGTGAACGGTTAGAAGCCTTAACAAAATTAAATAACTTGAAAGCACTTTTTATAGCACCACAAAAGCTTGATGAAGATAAACTCAATGAATTTAAAAAGAAAATGCCGCAATGTGCTTTAACGGTTAACTCAAAGCCATTTTAAATAGTTAGAATCAAATTTTAAATGCTTCTAGGACCAAATCGCTATCCCAAATTTCTCAGATCCAAATGAAAGAGCTGCGCCATTTCATCACAGCTTTTGTAAGATGATTTAATAGGCCTATGTTATTCTTGTTGATTGACTTTGTCACTTTTTATGACTCAAAATTGTTTCATCCGTATACTGAATGGGTTACTATTCCATAGAATTTTTGGAAAGACTTTCATTGGAGCCCATGGTAGGTGGGGAAATATTGATGTGAAATTCCTAAACTTCTTTTTGGACAATGGGAATTGAGCTTAAATAATAAGGAGCTGTCTGGAATAATCCGAATTTTACCCAGGGTGATTTTTTATCAAATAGTTTCCTCAGACCTTTTTTATCTGTCCTTTTGGATAGAATTGGTTCTTAATCTTTGATTCGTAGTATCCAAGTTGTACCTGAAGAAAAAACAGGGATTCCGATAATTCGAAATCCCTGTTTTTGATGTAGCGAGACCGAGACTTGAACTCGGGACCTCCGGGTTATGAACATCGACAAGTAGTTATTCAAAATAGATTAAAAACCGTTAAAATATATGATTATCAGTTAAATACGTAATTTTTGCAATCAATTGAATTCTGTTAAAATCAAGTGATTCTGTACTTATTCTGTACTTATTCTGTACTAGTTTTTAAACTAATTATTTATCTTTATAAAGTTCAAAATTAAATAGTTATGGCTAGCATAAAGATAGTTTTAAGGAAGAATATGATTCGAAAAGATGGAAGAATTCCTTTAGCACTGAGAATTAGTGAGAATTATAAAACTAATTACAAGTGGCTCGGACAATATGTTTTTGAGAAAGATTGGGATAACAATGCTGGAATGGCTAAGAAAAGTCATCCAAACTCGCAACAGCTCAACATTTTTTTAATGAAGAAAATGGTTGAGGCTAATAACCTATTTTTCCACTCTGAAGATCGTGTTACTCCAAAACAGATCAAGCAAAAATTAAAGGGAGCCAGGGGGCAAAAATCATTTTTTGAATTAGCGGCTGAACGTATAATGGAAAAATATGAGAGGGGGATATTCTCAGTTGCAAAAGGTGATTTATCTATACTGTATAATATTGAAGAATTTTTAAACTTTAAAAGGACTAAAAGGAAGTCAGCGATCATTGAGGATATAAAGGAACGCAGATTGAAACGTATCAGTAATGCTCGTCGTAATAAATATGTATGGATGGATGGGGTAGAGCATTTCAAAAAAAGTAAAGCTCTTTCTTTTAGAGATATCGATGAAGTATTCATTAATAAATACAAAACCTTTTGCTATTCTTATTTAGGACAAAAAACCAGAACTATTACTAATCAGCTTATTTTAATTAGAACCCTGTTTAATTTAGCAATTAAGCAAGGAATTATTGATCAAAAATATTATCCTTTTGCCGGAGATAAGGAAAAAATTAGAATTGGTTCTGGTAATAAAGTAGGACTTAGCGTAGAAGAGGTTGAGAAAATTGAACAGTTGAAATTGGAGGAAAATACTTCTATCTGGCATACGCACAACATATGGTTATTTTCTTTTTATTTCGCAGGAATTCGTATTTCCGATGTGGTTAAAATGAAGTGGTCTGATTTTAAGGACGATCGTCTTTATTATGTGATGAACAAAAATGAAAAAGCACTCAGCCTTAAAATTCCTTTGAAAGCGGAAAAAATTTTAAATTATTACAAAAAGGAGAAACACCTTAATAAAGGTTTTGTATTCCCCTTTTTAAGAAATACCAATCCTAAGGATGCTGAACAAATTTATATAAAAACAAAAAGTGCTACGAAGGTTTTTAATAAATGCTTAAAGCTAATTGCCACGGAATGTGGAATCGAAAAAAACTTATCTAATCACATTGCTAGGCATAGCTTTGGTAATATTGCTGGCGATCGAATTCATCCATTAATGTTACAAAAGCTCTATCGTCATAGTGATTTAAAAACTACCTTGAATTATCAAGCTAATTTTATGCACCGGGATGCTGATGAAGCACTTGATGAAGTTATTAATTTTTAAATTTATATGGATTAAAAGTCTGTAATAACATGATTTATGATGGTTAATCAACCGTTGATAAATATCTGACATATGGAAATACCAAGCTTATAACCAGAAGGTCCCTCGAGTCCAGTTCCCTCTACTGGCATTAATAAGGTTTCAAGAAAGTGAAATCCTTTTTTCAAGGACTGGTTACAACATTTTTTGAAAGTTCGAATTCCCTGAAATTTAATATTAACATTATTCAGAATCAAACCTTATGATAACCGGGATAAATATGGTTCCAGAGACCAGACTTGGTTATTTCGTTTTATCAAATATTGTGGTGAAGTGACTACAGAATGAACTTTATATTTCAAATGATATTATTTAGATTATTCTATTGTGCCTATCCCAGATTTTAGACCTATAGAGGGAAATCCCTATTAGTCAAACCCGCTGATACACACCGTAAGGGAAAGGAGCAATACACCAAAAATGACAGGATGGACACTCAGCTCATTAGTCGGAAACTTATAGACGGCCGTCTGGATAGTATTACTATACGTAATATAGAGCGTGAACAATTGCGAAGTCTTTTCCGTCGCTGGATTGAACTGATCCTTATGAAATTGGGGTGATATCATAATATTAATAAATAGCTAAGCTCAAAATAGTAAAAGTTTGTACCACAAAAAAGGTAGGTGGCCAATTAGGATCACATTTTTTAGCAAATGGACGGACTTATTTCACCAATCAGAGTGATGTTGGTGGCGCTCTGGAAATGCCTTAAAAAATTAAATGATTATTAGATAATAAAAATTTAAATATTATTTTTCAGAAACAAGATTATTGCTTTTCTTAGGATACTTTGTTGTCTTGTCCTATTTTAGTTGTTTTACTATTAAAGCTTTTATAAAAATAAAGTAATCCAATGGCGGTCAATATAATGATGCCGGCTATAATGAAGGGATAATAAAACCCACCGGCAATGAGCCAGGTTCCGATGATCGGGCCTAAAATCTGTCCGACACTGTTTGCCGAGGTCTGTACAGAAATATTACTGCCCGCCTTTTCTTTTGAAAGTAAGGAAACGGCTGAAAGTAGGTTAGGGGTTACAATTGCTCCACCAGTGGCGAATGTTACAATCAGTACATAGACATAAATTTCATTGCCGAAAAAAGGAAATGCGATTAGTGAAATGCCTGAAATCAACAATCCGGCTCCAATTTGTTGTTTTGCTGTCAATATTTTCTCTCCATAGGTCGCAAATACAGGTTGTAATACCGCCATTACTATCCCACAGACCATAAAACCAATTCCTATCTGATTACTTGAAAATAGCAACTGATTTTTTCCATAAATTGAAAAAACCGTTTCAAAGAGGGTCACTACAAACTGCATAACAAAAGAGAGCAGTAATAGGACAATAAAGAACCTACTAAAACTAAAATTTAATTTTTGTTTTCCTGAAACAAACCTGCTAACCGGTTTTGTATTCCTAAACGATTTAATCAAAATAACCAATACAGTAAAACCTAAAAGTGCAACCAAAATAAAAGGAACTGAGAACCGGTCCAGATGTAATATCCAAAACGAATATTTAAAGTGTAGGTTAGTTTGGGATAGAAAACTGCCTAAAACAGGTCCAAAAATAACCCCTGAACTTATCGCTACCCCAGACCAAGCCATAATTTTAGTCCTATGTTTTTTAGAAGTGATATCACTGAGAAATGCGTTACTGACAGGAATAACAGCCGAAGTGAATATACCTCCGAGAATACGCGCTATATAGAGCATTGTAAGGGAGGTTGCCAATCCAGTAAGCAGTTGCATTACTATAAACCCAATTAATCCAACAACGATAATGGGCTTACGCCCGTATTTATCGGATAACCTCCCCCAAAGTATAACGAAAAGAAGCTGAAAGAAGGGGTAGATACTCGTTAATAAACCAATATGAAAATTGATCGAATTAGTATCGAGGTTAGCTTCTAAAGCAAGCCTTTCGGTATAGTAAGGAAGGGTTGGCAATAAAATACCATAGCCTAACATCACTACAAATAAACTCAACAGGATTAAAAATATCCTGTTGAGTTTTTCTTTTTTGTCCATTTATTTTTTACCGATTTTTCGCTTTAATAGTTGCGCATTAATGGCCACTATAATCGTACTTAAACTCATAAATACCGCTCCTACAGCTGGTCCTAAAACAAAGCCTGAAGAATATAATACACCGGCTGCTAAAGGAATAGCCACTACATTATATCCTGTAGCCCAAATCAAATTCTGAATCATTTTATTGTAGGTGGCTTTTCCAAAGAGAATTAAGTTGGCAATATCCTGTGGGTTACTGTTGACCAGAATGATATCTGCTGTTTCAGCGGCTACGTCAGTACCTGAACCAACGGCAATACCTACATTGGCTTGAGCCAGAGCCGGTGCATCGTTCACGCCGTCTCCTGTCATTGCCACAAACTCTCCCTTACTTTCCAATTCTTTTACTATTTCCACTTTTTGATGTGGCAAAACTTCGGCGTAGTATCCATCCAAGCCGAGTTTATCGCTAACAGCTTTGGCAGTTCTTTCATTATCACCGGTAGCCATTAAAACTTTTATATTATTCTTTTTAAATACTTTTATAGCCTCGGCAGATTCTGGTCTTATTTCATCGGCAAGAGCAATGTAACCAGCTAATTTTCCATCAATCAATACAAAAACAACTGTTTCAGCGGCATCACTGTATGCGTCTTCGGGAATAGTGATTTTTTCATCCCTTAAAAAACCAGGACTAACCACTTTTACTTGCTTACCTTCTACATTGGCCTCAACGCCTTTACCTGTAATTGCATTAAAGTTTTCAGGCTTTGGGATGGTCATATTATCTTCTTTGACTTTTTTAATAATACCTACGGCGATAGGATGTTCCGAACTTTGTTCCAATGCACTCGAAAGCCTTAAAATTTCTTCAGATGAATAAGTTTCGCTAACAGACTCAATTCGAGTAACGCCAAAATCGCCTTTGGTCAATGTTCCCGTTTTATCAAACAATAAAGCTGATATTTTTCGGGATTCTTCAAAAGCTGTCCTATTTCGAATTAATAACCCGTTTTGAGCTGAAACAGCAGTAGAAATAGCAACCACAAGTGGTATGGCAAGACCTAATGCGTGTGGACAAGCAATGACCATAACGGTAACCATTCTTTCTAAAGCATAGACAAATGGAAAGCCTAAAATCAGCCATACCGCTAATGTTCCAAAACCAATACCTAATGCGATATAGGTAAGCCATTTTGCAGCTCTATCCGAGAGGTTTTGCATTTTTGATTTGGTTTTTTGCGCTTCTTCGACCATTTTGATGACCTTGTTGAGATAGCTATCTTTTCCAGTATGCTCAACCTTTACTTTTAAGGTACTGTTACCATTTACCGAACCACCAATAACCTTATCGTTTTCATCTTTTTTTACAGGTTTGGATTCGCCTGTAAGCATAGATTCGTTCAGGTAACTTGAACCGTCTACTATAATCCCATCAGCAGGAACTTTTTCACCTGGTTTAACCAAAATCACATCATCTTTTAACAAATCTTCCAACGGAATATCTTCTATGGTATCATCCTTTACCCTGTGCGCTTCCGCAGGCATCATACTTACCAGTAACTGTAAAGCTTTTGACGCACCTAACACACTTTTCATTTCTATCCAATGACCAAGCAACATTATGGCTATAAGTGTTGATAGCTCCCAGAAAAAGTCTTCGCCTCTTAAGCCAAATACGGTCGCGGTGCTATAAAAATAAGCTACAGAAATTGCCATAGAAATCAAGGTCATCATTCCTGGCGCACCTTTTTTGATTTCAGACCAGAATCCTTTTAAAAATGGCCAACCACCATAGAAATATACGATTGTGGAAAGTGCAAAAAGGATATATGGATTTCCGGGAAGCAAAAACTCATATCCAAAAAAGTCCTGAATCATCGGCGAGAAGAACAGTATGGGAATAGTAAGTACAAGGGTTACCCAAAACCGTTTTCTAAAATCGGCAATCATCATTTTATGATGGTCGTGCCCGTGTTCTCCGTGCCCTGGATTGTGGCCAGAATGGTCTCCACCTTTGTGGTTCATTTTAGAATGGTCTTCTTTTTTGTGTTTCATCTTCGAATGGTCCATTTTAGAATGGTCCATTTCATCGTGATTGTGGTGTTCGTGATTTTCCATTATTGTCTTGTTTAAGTGTTATCGTAATTTTTTTCTCATAGCTTCCGAAATGTTTTCGGCATAGACGCCATAGGCATCTACCAAAAGTCCTTTAATCCCATTTTTTGATGAAATAGCATAAAGCACACTATTATCGTCGGTACTGCTCATACCCTCAAAACGATGCATCTCGTCAACATTAAAATCTTCTGGGTGTATTTCAATTTTTAGTGAGGCACACTCCAAACATTCTGGTTTTAGGTTAAAATCATATGTATAGCCATTTCCCTGTAAATCGTTTATGGCTTCAGAAAGTGTATCGTAATTTTTCATCTGTCTTTATTTATAGTTTATTGTAAAATAGCTGTTATCTGCTTCTGAAAATTTCTGAAAAGTCAATAAACCTTTTTCATTTAATTTTTCGATAACGGTATAATTGAGTTGCTTAATGCGAATTCCCCAGGCATAGGCTTTAATATTAATTTTTGATTTTATAGTGTTTTTCCCATCCTCTAATTTTCGGTCATAAATTTTTATGATGCTTTTGGAACCAAAAAAGTTTAACAAGCCCGAGTCAAAACTCATTTCCAATTTAATATCTTTCAAGTTTTGTAAATCGTAGAGCTTTTTAAAATTTTCAGAAATGGTATTAATTTCGGTTTCTTTTGATTTTGGCTTGGAAAACGGAAAAGCCATTATCATTACATTGGCGTCATCTGGCTCACAACGGTAGGTAGTAGTGTATTTATCGGTTGATTGTTTGTTTTTGTCAAACAATTCTGTAACTACCTTTATTTCATAATATCCATTTTCCTTTATTGTTTCTCCAGCTTCAAAAGTTTGTTTATTGAGAAAATCACCTTCTTTATCAAAGTTTTCCCGAATAACAACTCTGCCTGAAATCTGCCCAATGAGCATTTCAGTTTGTCCAGTCATTGTGATGCTGAATAAAGTGATTAGTACTATAAAGCCTTGTTTTCTCATATATGGTGCATTAATTTTTTTACCTCTTTTGCCATAATATCACTTAAATCAATTCCATTTGAAGAGTGTGGGATGGTATTACAAGTCACTATTTTTTCTACTCCGGAATCCAATAAATCTTGATAGGCGTTTCCTGAAAAAACGGCGTGAATGCCTACACAAATAGGTGGTTTCATTCCTGCTTTTTTAAGATGTTGTACGGTTTCAATCATTGTTCGGGCTGTGGAAATAATATCATCTACCAAAATGGGTGTAGCATCTTTATATATATCCACATCGGGAACAGAGACTTCTACATCACGGTCACCGTGACGCACCTTTTGTAATACCGTAAATGGTGCTCCTGCATTTTTGGCGACTTCTGATACCCATTGTTCACTTTCAGAATCAGGTCCGATAAGTACCGGGTTTTCGATATTTTCTTTAATCCATTCTGAAATTGCGTCGGCAGCGTGAATCACTTTATTTGGAATTTGATACACTTCTCCCAACGAACTAATTCTGTGCAAGTGAGGGTCAACTGTGGTAATGCTATCGGCGAAACCAGAAATCAATTTTCCGAAGAAACCGGAAGTCACTCCTTCTCCTTCATTAAATACTTTGTCCTGCCGCATATACGCCAAATAGGGTGCTACCAAACAGGTACACATAGCTCCTAATGATTTGGCTGTGTGGCTTAAAAAATATAGTGACAACAGTTTTTCGTCCGGTTCGTGCAAGGTGCATACCAGTACCACACATTTATCTTTAACATCAGACAATATGCGCGTGTATGATTCCCCGTCAGGGAATTTCCTTAATGTGGCTTGACCCACTTCAGCATCCATTTTTGTAGCCATTAGTTCTGTGAGTTCTTCATTTCCGGGAAGACTGAATAATATTGTTTTCATAGTATGTTCTTTAATTTATAGTTATGATGTCGTTATGGTTGTTTTTATATTCCAGAGCATAGTTAAGTTCGCCTTTGGATTCAGCATATATGGTATATAACAATTGGTCTATTTCGATTTTTTCATTTAAATGGACATTCAAAAGAATCCCTGCCGATTTAGATTGTGGTGCTCCAGAAAGCTTGGCAAGTTTTGCGATTTTTCGGTTATCAATTCGTTGCAAAACGCCTGACTTTTCAGCTTTAATTTCAATTTTATAAGGTGCTAAAACTGGTTTTGAAAATTGACCTTGCGCCTTACAAATGGCTATGAATTTTTCATATGCTTTTCCAGATTTGAGAATTTCACGTGCGGTTTCCAGTCCCTTTCCTTTTTCTACTTTTCCAGAAAGTTCTAATAGTTCAGTAGCTAAAAGCAATGCTCTTTCTGTTAAGTCTTTAGGTGCATCTTCCTCATTTTTCAAAACTTTTAATATATCTATGGCTTCTAATGTTGGACCGATACCCCTTCCAACAGGCTGCGTGCCATCCGTAACTACAACTTTTACATTCAACCCAACAGCAGTTCCAACGGTTTCCATATGATTTTTTAGTTTTTCTGCCATTTCGGTACTGCGAACCTTGGCGGTTTCTCCCACGGGAATATCTATGACCACGTGCGTAGAACCTGCCGCGGCTTTTTTAGAAAGTACTGAAGCAATGAGCTGACCTTCGCTATCAATATCCAAGGCTTTTTCAATTTTAATGAGCACATCATCGGCAGGACTTAACTGCGCTGTACCGCCCCAAACAAAACATCCGCCTTCCTTTTCTACAACGGTCTTTATTTCCTCGGAAGAGAGCGTAACATTGGTCAGTACTTCCATTGTATCTGCTGTGCCTGCTGGCGAAGTGATTGCCCGTGAGGATGTTTTTGGCATAGTAAGCCCATACGCAGCAACAATGGCAACTACCAATGGTGTTGTTCTATTGCCAGGCAATCCGCCAATACAATGTTTGTCCACCACGATATCTTTGTTCCAGTTCAGTTGCTTTCCCGAAGCAATCATCGCTTTGGTGAGGTCGGATATTTCATCAATATCCATCCGGTCACCTGCACAGGCCGTAATAAATGCCGAAAGGTGGATGTTGGAATAATCGCCTTCCACGATATCGGTTATGATGTTGTTATAGGCCTTATAATCCAGTTTTTTGTTATAGATTTTTGCCCTGACGTGGCTTAAGGATTCAATAGGCTCTAAATGGGAAACATATAATGTATCGTTTGGGGAAACATTGAGTTTTTTCGCAGCAGCATCTGATAGTCCGATTTCATTAGGCAACAGAATATCAGAATTCAGGACATTAAGACTTGCTACGATTGATGTATTTGCATTGGATATTCTTATTCGGGTAAGTGCCTCAAACCCTTCTGAAATACAGACGTGGCAATCTTCGCGCATATACACTACATTTTCGTTTTGGGTATAGATTCCGAGATGTTTATATTTTAATATGTTTGAGTGTGTGTCCATATTTTATTGGTTGTTGTGATTTTTCGATTTATTCTATTTCTTCGATGGTGTATAATTGCGGAATTTCTGCATCCCACCCATAGGTTTCCTTGATGCCTTTTTGCAATGCTTCTGCACTCTCTTTTTCACCGTGTACAATGAAAATACGTTCGGGTTTGTTTTTTATCTTATCCATCCAGTCCATAAGTTCTGCGTGGTCTGCGTGTGCCGAAAGCCCTTCAATTTCTACTACTGGCATTTTAAACGGCACCCATTTTCCATATACTTTTAGTTCTTTTTCACCTTCCAATAATTTTCTGCCACGAGTGCCTTCAGCTTGATAGCCTACAAAAAGTAAGGTGTTGTTTGGATTTTGTGCCTGTGTTTCAAGATAGTTTAGCATTCTTCCCCCTGTGAGCATTCCGCTTCCTGCAATCACAATTTTTGGTTTGTAATCTGTTCTTAATTCCATAGTTTCCCGATAACTGCTTACGACCGTAAAATGTGAACACATTTCATCACATTCATTCTCATCTAGTCTGTGCCAGTCCCTTGTGCGATGAAACAATTCCAATACACTAGCGCCCATTGGGCTGTCCATGATCATTCGTACTTTTGGGATTTTCTTCTCTTTCAATAATTTCCAAAAAATCACCATCATCAGTTGGGCGCGTTCTACCGAAAAACTTGGAATAAAAAGACTTCCACCTCTATTGATAGTGTCATTGACCAATTTTTCAATCTGCGGAAGTGCTTCTATTTCATCGGGATGAAACCTTCCACCATAAGTGGATTCAATGAAAAGCACATCCGCTTTTTTTGGTTTAAGGGGTGGATAGAGCAATAAATCATTGGTTCTACCAATGTCTCCTGAAAAGACAAAACGTTTTCCGTGCACATCCAACTCAATATAGGTTGCACCCAGAATATGTCCGTTGTATTGGAAGCGAGCCCTAATACCATCAAATAACGGAATCCATTGTGATTGTGGAATTCCTTTAAAGTGTGGGATAGTTTTTTCTACATCCTTTAAATCGTATAATGGTTCTGCGGGACTATGTTTGGAATAGCCTTCCTTATTGGCACGTTCGGCTTCCTGTTCTTGTATTTTGGCACTATCATTCAATATGATTTTTGCAATGTCCAAAGTAGGATTCGTACCATAAATGGGACCATTGAAGCCTTGTTTTACCAATCTGGGTAAATAACCTGTATGGTCCATATGACCGTGGGTAAGCAAAACAGCATCAATATCACCTACATTAACAGGTGGGTACTCCCAGTTTTTAAGGCGTAATTCCTTTAGCCCTTGAAAAAGTCCGCAGTCTATCAGTATCTTTCTATCTCCTGTGTCCACTAAATATTTTGAGCCGGTTACTGTGCCTGCCGCTCCCAAAAAGTGGATGTTTATTTTTTTGTTTTTCATCGTTATAGTATTTATTAATGTCCACCACAACAGGAAGGCGTATTTCCTTTGTCTTGGTTCGATTTGCTCAATTCCGCTATTTCGTTATATAGATTGCGGGAATCCTCTTTTATTACGAGTGCCAACTTCTTTACGGATTTAGGCTCGAAGTGTACCATACCCAATAATATTTCGAGGGCTTCTTCAAGTAGTTTAGAATCATCTTCCAATGCTTGGTAAAATGGCTCTAAATCTATACGGTTCTGTTCTTTCAGTTCTTCTGTTTTCATTTGTCCTATTTATTTAGATTAAAAATTTAAGTAGTGCTCTAATGAATTCCACATAATTCTCTTGAATCTTCGAGAACCTTTTTGTGTCTTGATTTTGGCACTCCTACTTGTTCTAAAATTTTTGGGGTTTCGTGAAGCTCTTTACAGAGTACGATGCCTTCATCTAATAATTTTGTTTTTTCAGCTTTAGTAAGTGTTGTTAAAGCGGTTAAGGGATGTAGCCCCGATTTATCTATTCTGTCCTTGAGACCATTTCCTCTTGGATAATCCCAACTGGTCATAAGCATTCCAACACATTTCCCGTACTGAATGGCATCGGTTGTGAAACGCGTATTGGTGTAAACCCCGCCTTTATGAAGTTTAGCCTCGTGACCTTTTTGGTGTTTCCATTGCTTTTCCACGTCCAAAAACCGTGAATGGATATATAATGGGATTTTTACATTGCAAAACCTGCCTTGGTCACTGTGGTATTTACATTCAATCATATAATGTTTATTGTCTTTTTGTGCAATCACATCTACTTCATGTTGTACGCAATTTCCCTGGACAATAACCCCAACCTCTGTCTTGAAGCCTTCAGATTTAATTAGCTTACCTACAAATTTTTCAAACGGAAATCCTGAAGGCCCCAATTCCATCAGGGCTTTTTTAAGCTTGTACTTTGAGGCACTTACCCTAGATTTTCGTTTTAGCATCTTGAAAGCCAACTGATAGATTTTTTTGGTTGTCATTCCTTCTTCAATCTGCTCTTGTACTTTCCGGGCTATATCCTGAATAATATCCTCATCTGCCCGTGAACGCCGCAGGGAGTTGATGAGTTTGTTTACATCAAAGGCTTCGTACTCACCAGAGTATTTTTTTATTAAGACTGATTTATTCATTGTTACATTTTAATAGTCATTACTGGTAATTCGGAGTGATTGGTTACACCCTCTGCGATGCTTTTAGAGAATAAAGTTAAAAAGCCTGTACGTCCGTGAGTACACATTGCGATTAAATCGGCATTTTTATATCGTAAAAAATTGTTTATCCCTGTTTCTACGTCTTGTTCGTTATATACATTCATTGAGAAGTTATCCAAATCGGGGAATTTTTTCAGGAACTCCTTGATGGGATCCAACCCTTGCTCTATACTGTTAAAATCGGTCTGAGTATTGACCCTCAATAAATGGATATGTGCGCCGCATTTTTCAGCAATCGAAATAACCTGCTTAAATGCATCGCTTACATCTTGAAGAAAATCTGAAACAAAAACGATATCCTTAAAAGGAAAGGATACTTCTTCATCCTTGACTACAACAACTGGTACATCAGCTTTCCTAACAATTTTTTCTACGTTGCTTCCCATTAACTCACGTATACCGCCTCGGGTGCCACTACTTCCCGTAACTATAAAATCGTGATGAAAATGACCCGAATGTTTAAGGATATTTGCCTGACCACCATCAAATTCAAGAAAAGTCCTGCACTCAAGGCCTTGTCGTTCTGCTTTTTTCTCCAGTTCTCTCAGGTAGGCTTTTGCGATGCCTATTTGCTTTACTGTTTCTGGGTACTGTTTTTCTTTTTGTTTATCCAACTTTACCCATTCTACGGGGGTTTTCATCAAATGGAAAAAATGGATTTCGGAATTGTAAAGCTTTGCCATTTCAATTCCGAGTTCTTCTGCTTTATTGCAATTTTTTGAAAAGTCTGTTGGTACGAGTATGTTTTTCATAATATTTGTTTTTAACTATTAATTAATGCTAATTTCATTTCCAGAAGGTTTTTGTTTTTCAAAACAATCCAGATTATATATGGTTGTTTCTGCAATATTGGTCAATGCGGTTTTGGTTAAAAAAGCTTGATGGCTTGTAATTAGTACATTGTTGAAAGTCATTAAGCGTGCAATCACATCGTCTTGCAAAATGTCATCGGAATGGTCTTCAAAGAACAATCCTTCTTCTTCCTCATAAACATCCAGTCCTAAATACCCTATTTTTTTAGTTTTCAATCCTTCGATAACTGCCTTGGTGTCCACCAACCCACCACGACTTGTATTGATGAGCATTACTCCAGATTTCATTAGTGCTATATGCTCTTTATTTATTAAATGTTTTGTTGAAGCTTTTAATGGCACGTGCAGGCTTATTATATCTGCGTGCTTACAGAGCGTCGCACAATCTGAATAGATTACGCCATATTTATCAATTAGGTCTTTGCTTTCTTCTATATCCTGGGCAAGAATATTGCAGCCGAATCCGTGAAGTATTTTTACGAGTACAGACCCTATTTTTCCTGTTCCAATCACGCCAACGGTTTTCCCATTTAGGTCAAAACCAGTGAGACCGTTTAATGAAAAGTTTTGTTCGCGCACTCTATTGTGGGCTTTAATCAGTCTTCGGTTTAATGCAAGTATCAAAGCCATTGTATGTTCTGCAATGGCATAAGGTGAATAGGCTGGGACACGGGCCACTTTTATATTCAATTCAGCTGCTTTTTCTAAATCGACGTGATTGAAACCTGCCGAACGTAATGCGATAAATTTTATGCCTAGTTTGTGTAAAATATCCAAAACTTCCGAAGAGGCATCGTCACTTGAGAAAAGTGCTATGGCCTTTGAACCTTCTGCCAATAAGGCGGTTTCCTTTGTTAGCCTAAATTCCAGAAAATTCAATTGATGTTTTCCTTTATTAGCGTTTTCAATGGAAGGCTTATCGAATTTATGTGTGCTGTATATTGTTGTTTTCATAATTTATGTTCCAAATAGTTCTAAGAGTTCGTGCAATTCTTTATTGACCTGATGTTGTTTGACCACTTCATTAAAAGGGGTTAAGTGCAATTGATTGTTTAAAATCCCGATCATTACATTCTTTTTACTTTGTAAAAGTGATTTTACGGCTTCCACCCCAAGCCTTATGCCCAACATTCTATCCAAAGCAGAAGGATTTCCACCACGCTGTACGTGCCCAAGTTTTGTAATTCGTAAATCGACATTGGGGTTGACTTCCTTTATTTTTGAAGAAACAAGTTCGGCACCAATTTCGTCACCTTCAGAAACTACGATTAGAAAAGCATCCTCGCTATCGTAATTTTTCACCTTACCCAAAAGGTTAATAAAGTCCGTACCGCTCTCGGGAATTAAAATGGCATCTGCTCCCGTGGTAAGTCCTGAATGAATGGCAATGTAACCCGAATCCCTGCCCATTACTTCTACAATAAATACGCGGTTGTGAGATTCGGCTGTGTCCTTTATTTTATCAATATTCTCAATGGCTGTATTTACTGCGGAATCAAAACCAAGGGTATAATCTGTTCCTGAAATATCATTATCTATAGTACCAGGAATGCCGATAAACGGAATGTCGCATATTTCTGAAAAAGTAAGTAGTCCTTTAAATGTGCCATCGCCACCAATGGCAATCAGGGCATCTATTTTGTTTGCATTTAGGGTTTGCAGGGCTTTTTTTCGACCTTCCAGTTCGAGAAAACGTTTGCTTCGTGCGGTCTTTAGAATTGTGCCACCCTTTTGGGTCAGTTTTTGTAATTCGTGTGATTTAAATTGAACCAAGTCACCGTCTATCAATCCTTCATATCCTTTTCTAAAACCACTAACTTTTATACCAGTTGCTTCAGCCGTTTTTGCAATGGCGTACAAGGCTGAATTCATCCCTGGACTATCACCTCCAGAGGTAAATACACCTATATGTTTAATTTTATTAGTATTCATTTAAAATTGTTTTTTGTGATTTTTTATCTGAAACAGAAAAATCTTGGATGGTCTTCCATACAAATTCTGCTTCTTTTAGAAAGAACTGATGGTCTCCCCCTGTAGAGGTAACAGTTTTTACGTTTGTAAATTCTCTTGATAAGTCTATAGCATTTTTGAGCGGTGCAGTAGTGTCCTTTGCTCCGTGAATGAAAAGCACTTTTGTGTTTCTAATCTTTCTTGCAATCCCGTATAAATCTGTTTTTAGGATTATCCTCGTAAGCGAATAATAGTAGCTCTGCCAATGGTGTTTTTTTGCATCTTCATAAACATCATCCGTGAGGTTGTCTGGTTTAAATGCACGCGACATAAAAATGGGATGAATCATACAGATGTATTTAGAGAATCTGCTTATTGATATTCTGTCCACAAAAGAATGTGAGGACATAATTTTTTTAAATTCATCTGCATCTTGATAAACAGGTATTCCAATAAAAATGCCTGCTTTGAGCCAATTTGAGTGTTTTTCCAATAGGGCCATTGAAATTATAGCGCCCATAGAATGACCGGCAACTATGGTTTTTCCATCATTGAATCCTTCTTTTTGCAAAACCAATTCTAAAGCTTTAAGTTGAACTGAAAGCGAATAATCACTTTGTGGTTTTGGCGAATCACCAAAACCCAAAAGGTCTATTAATAGCAAAGTGTGTGTTTTTGAAATGCTTTCTAAATTGCGTTTCCAATAATTCAATGACCCTGTCAAACCGTGCAGCAAAACGAGTTTGTTTTCACCCGCACCTATAATTTCATAATTTAAGAGTGTTTTGTCAGCATCATAAGCTGGGTGCTTAACAATCTTATAATGTTGATATCCTGCTATAGCGACCACAGGAAAAATGAAAAATATGGATATGAGTAGTAATGTCATATTTTTAAAGTTTAATCATTAACCAATATTGGGGTTTTACCATAAAACCTATTAAAAACCATACAAGCTGTGAGGTCACCCGTTACGTTTACAGCAGTCCTGAACATTCCCAACAATCTTTCTACACCAATAATAATGATGATGCCTTCGGCTGGGATACCGACACTTCCCAAAACAGAAGCGAGTATCACCACACCACCTCCGGGAATGGCAGGTGTGCCGATTGAAGCAGCAACGATGGTTACGATGACCACAATAATATTGAGCAAACTCATTTCCAAGCCATAGGCTTGGGCTATGAATAGCGTAGTTATGGTTTGATAGAGTGCAGTGCCATCCATATTGACGGTTGCACCTATGGGAATAATAAAATTGCTAATGGTCTTGTCCACCTTCAATTCTTCTTCGGCTGTTTGAAGGGAAAGTGGCATCACGGCCGCAGAGCTTGTGGTTGAAAAGGCCAATAATTGAACGTCCCTTATTTTTTTTAGGAAATGCATAGGGTTTGCTTTTCCAAGAAGCACAATTAGCCCTAAATAGAAAATTACCAAAAGTAATGGACCGAGCAGGACGACGCCAACATAATAGGTGAGACCGGAAAGAGAACTTAAACCAACACTAGAGGTAAGCTGCGCCATAAGTCCGAAAACAGCAATAGGCACTAGAAGCATTGACCATTTTACTACTGTCATACAGACTTCCTGAATGGCAGTTAGAAGCAGCTTCACTGGGCGCAGTAAGGCATTTTCAAGTGATAGCACAGCTACACCAATAATGATTGTGAAAATTACAATGCTTAACATTTCACCACTTACCATAGATGCCAACGGGTTTTCGGGAAGTAAGTTTGAGATGGCATCAGGAATCGTTTCAATTCCGAAGGAAAGCTCGGGTTCATCAGTTGAAACTGCCGTAATTTCATTATGCTCTTTTAGTGCTTGTTGATGAAGAAAACGACCCGGTCTAAAAATTTGGGATAGTATCGTACCAATGCTAACCGAAACTATTGTTGTGCCTAAAAAATATAGTAAAACACCACCACCTAATTTTTTTAAACTGTCCTTATCATTACTTGCGATTCCTGTGATGATGGAAGCCACAATCAACGGAATCATAATCATTTGAACCAGTTTCAGAAATAGTACACCGGGCAATGCCAGCCAATTCCCCGCGATATCTGCTGTTTCTTTAGAAATCCATCCATTTTGTGGACTCAATAACAGACCAAATCCAACACCTAACAACAAAGCAATGATTACTTTAAGCCATAGACGGCTTTCTACCAGTTTAAGGAGGTAGTGGTTAAGTGATTTTAATGATTTTATCTCTGTGTCAAACATTCTGTTGATTATGCTATACTAATTTTATCGTCCAAATAAACTTCCTGAACAGATTGTAATACTTTCACGCCTTCGCTAAAGGGCTTTTGAAATGCTTTTCTTCCCATTATCAGCCCAGAGCCACCAGCCCTTTTATTGATAACGGCAGTTGTTACAGCTTCGGACAAATCTGATTTGCCTTTGGAACCACCACCTGAATTAATCAGCCCTATTTTACCCATATAGCAATTGGCTACTTGCAACCTGCAAAGGTCAATAGGGTGGTCTGTGGTAAGGGTTTTATACATTTCATCATCATATTTTCCAAATCCTATCTCTTTGAAACCAAAATTATTGGTAGGTAATTTTTGTTTGATGATGTCTGCTTGAATAGTAACACCCAAATGGTTTGCCTGCCCAGTTACATCGGCAGCTGCGTGATAATCTTCCTTGTTGGTTTTAAATGCCTCGTTCCGTGTATAGCACCATAAGATGGTGGCCATTCCCAGATTGTGTGCTTCTTCAAAAGCCTCTGCTATTTCTTTGAGTTGTCTGTTACTTTCCGCTGAACCAAAATAAATCGTAGCTCCTACGGCAATTGCTCCCATATCCCAAGCGGTTTTTACCTTACCAAAGAGTGTTTGGTCATATTTGTTCGGGTAGGTAAGCAGTTCATTGTGGTTAATCTTAACGATAAAAGGGATTTTATGGGCATATTTTCGGGCATTCAAACCCAAAACCCCAAACGTGGAAGCCACCCCATTACAACCGGCCTCAAGGGCGAGTTTTATAATGTTCTCTGGGTCAAAATAATCTGGGTTTTTATAGAATGAAAAGGCCGCGCTATGCTCAATACCTTGGTCAACAGGAAGGATACTTAAATAGCCTGTACCTCCCAGATTTCCGTTGTTGTACAATTGTGAAAGACTTCGAAGCACCTGCGGATTTCTGTTGCTACTGCCAAATACTTTTTCTAAACTATTTTTGCTTGGCACTTGCAATTCATCCTTTGTTATTTTTTCACAAACGTGTTCTAAATAGAAGTCTGCTTTTTCTCCTAAAAGTTCTACTATATTCTTGTCTGTTTTCATTTTGATAGTATTTAATGGATTCCTAAACTTTCATTTGTTTTGGCTATGGATTTTGTACCATCTGTTTCAATTCCAGTTAATGCCCTAATAGCATCAATTGTTTCCGGGATTACAACAGCTTGGTTATCGACTACATAGGCATAAAAAAGTTCATCTCCCTGTACTTTGAGCATATCTTCCCACAGCGCAACTTCATACATATCGCCCCAAGGTCTTCCCATATCCAGAAACATTTCTTTAATGGTGTTGTTAGAAACCAAGCCTTGGTCATATCGAATTAGTTTAATACGACTTGAAGTTTTGAAAGCATTTAGCATTTCTTCCTTTGTCGCCTGCTTTTTCAATTTCACATTCCAGTAGTGCATATGGCTCAATGTTTCGGGTACTTTTACCGCTGCGGTGATGACATCCAGTTCTGGGTCAACACTTTTAGCATCTGGACCTTGATGGCTTGGGATATCTTTTTCGGGAACCATCGTATTCATAATACCACCTAAATGACTTTCCCAAGGGTCTGTAGCTCTTCTTAAAAGTGTACCTCTGGCATAATCCAATAAATCGGCTCTTTTTAAAGCGGTCAAGGTTCTTAAAATAGACGTAGTATTACAAGAAACTACTCTTGTCGCATTCAAGTTTAGAGCGGATTTGTAATTATTTTCTGCACTAAAGGAATGCCCTGTGGTTTCGTGTTTTTCGCCACCGTGCAAAATAAATTTTATATTCTGTTCTTTATAAATCGCTACATTTTGAGCAGCAATCTTTTTAGGCGTACAGTCCACTACAAGGTCTGATTTCTTTAAAAGTTCCTGCATATTGCCTTTAACAGAAATCCCTTCAGATTTCATATTAACAGCTGCATCTTGAGTTGCTGCGTATATGTTGTAATTCTTTCTTACGGCATTTTGAATACGCCAATCGCTGATGATATCACATACTCCCGAAAGCTTCATATCGTTTTGTAAGTTGATGGCATCTGCCACCCTTTTTCCAATGACTCCGTAACCTATAACTGCTACATTTTTCATATAAATTGTTTTTAATTAATTATGTTTTTTTGTTTTTGTCACTTGTATTCTTCATTCCCATCGGCATATTACCTTCATCGTCTGTATGTGAAATCATAAAAAGGCGTTCCGCCACAAGTATTAGAACAATCCCAATCGCTGCTACGATAAGCACCAAAGGATCGTTCAGATATTTTATATAAAGAAAAGCTGCCAATACCGCAATGTCCAATACGATGGCTATTAATGGGATGATAGGCTGAAAAACCACTTTGTTTTTAAGGTGACGGAACAGCCCCCAATGGATAGCGATATCCATAATAAGGTAAAAAATAGCCCCAATGGATGCTATCCTTGTCAAATCGAAAAGCACGGTCAGTAAAATGGCGAGGGAAGACGTGAATACTAGTGCTGGATTTTTTAAGCTACCAAGTTTGGTTAAAGAAGGCACCTGTTTCATATTGCTGAGCATTGCCAACAAGCGTGAAGAGGAAAAGATACTGGCAATGACCCCAGAAACCGTGGCAATAATGGCAATGCCAATGGTAATCCAGGAACCCCATTCCCCAAAAACAGGTTTTGCGGCGGCTGCAAGGGCATAATCTTTAGCTTCGATTATTTCAGGAATGCTTAAACCTCCCGCAACAGCTAATGCCAAGGCTACATATATCAGTGTGCAGATAAGTATGGAAAACACGATAGACCTACCAAGATTTTTATGCGGGTTTTTAATATCGGCTCCTTGGTTCGTGATAGTGGTAAAGCCTTTATAAGCAAGGATAGATAACGCCAAAGCGGCCACAAATCCGAAGCCTTGTGGTAATGTCTCAGTATTTTTGGGAATATAGTTTCCCGTAATATCGGCAAAACCTGAAATTGCAAGGCCGGCAATAGCTAAAATTGCTATTCCCACTACCTTTATAATAGCGGTAAATGTCGCGGTGGCACCAATAACCTTATTGCCCAGGATGTTCACTATATAAGCAACAACAATTAGCCCAACACCCAGGGTAGAGGCATAACCTGCATAGGACTCGGGAAATAGTCTCAACGTATATGCTCCAAAAGTGCCCGCCACCAGACTTTCGGAAACTACCATTGATACGTACATCAGCAAAGAATAAAACCCTGTTGTTGTTCCAGGTCCATAGGATTTGTTAAGGAATTTAACCACACCTCCAGACGATGGAAAAGCATTTGAAAACTTGACATAGGAATATGAGCTAAAACCCACCACAACAGCACCTGCAATAAATGCAATGGGAAATAGATCACCCACCAACTCTGCTATTTGCCCCATAAGGACAAATATGCCAGCACCAATCATTACGCCTGTACCAAGAGATATGGAACCTATTAGGGAAAGCTTATTATTTTTATCTGTGGTGTTTTTCATTTCAAAATTATTTTGTTCTGTTTTTAACCGAAGATTTCGGTTTAAAGTTTCTAATAATCAGGCGGTTGCTCTTTTCATAAGTGAAATAACTTACCGCCCAATTAAAACCAACCATCAATCTATTTCTAAATCCACTTATGGACATCAAGTGAACAACGGACCACAGCAACCAGGCGAAATAGCCTGCAAATTTAAATTTGCCCAAATCGGCAACTGCCTTGCGTTTACCTACGGTTGCTAAGGAACCTTTATCTTTATATTTGAAAGGTTTTATGGATTTGTTATTTATGATATTTAATATCGAATCGCCCAGGTATTTACCTTGTTGAATAGCGGTCTGTGCTACTTGTGGATGTCCTTTTGGGGTTTCTTTGGAAATGAGTGCTGCGATATCACCTATGGCAAAAATATTTTCGTAGCCTTCTACTTTTAAATTGGCATTGGTTTTAATACGGTTGCCTCTGACTACATGTTTTCCATCAATACCATTTGGGAATTGTCCTTTTACGCCAGCCGTCCAGATAAGATTTTTAGCCAAAATGGTCTTACCACTTTTGGTAGTGACTTCGTTGCCGTCATAATTGCTTACAGCTTCATTTAATAATACCTTTACATTCAAATCCTCTAAATATTTGAGGGTTTTCGATGATGCCTTGTCTGACATTGTGCCTAACAACTCATCAATGGCTTCTATTAGATAAATATTCATAATGGAAGAAGGGTACTCTGGATAATCTTTGGGTAGAATGTATTTACAGAATTCAGCCAATGCTCCTGCCATCTCTACACCGGCAGGACCACCACCTACAATTACAAAATTTGTTAGGGCATCCCGTTCATCATCATCACAGGTAATGGCAGCCTGTTCTAAATTTTGCAACATCATATGGCGAATGTTCAGGGAATCTCGGATATCCTTCATCCCCAAACTATTTTCGGCTACAGAATCCATCCCAAAGAAATTGGTGGTCGTGCCAGTAGCCAACACTAAATAGTCATAAGAAACACTTCCCTTATTGGTCAATATAGTATTTGAATCAGGTTGAATTTCCTCAACTTCAGCCAAACGAAAGAAAACATTTTTATAGCCATTGATTTGTTTTCTGAATGGAAATACAATACTGTCAGGCTCCAGGGCACTCGTTGCCACTTGATATAATAAAGGCTGAAACTGATGGAAGTTATTTTTATCGAGTAAAACCACTTGAACTTCTTTGTGTTTCAGTTTCTCAACCAATGCCAAACCTGCAAATCCTCCACCAACGATAACCACACTAGGTAATTTGGTATCGGGAAGACAGATTTCATCTGTTATCTTACAAGTGGATTCTAATGTAATGCTATGTGTTTGCTTTTCTTTCATTTTTTATTTCTATCTCTTGCAATCAGTACTGAACATTTGGCATTTGTGGTTAAATATTGGGATACTGAGCCCAATACTAAGCGAGAAAAAGCACCGTGACCCTGAGAGCCTACTACAATTAAATCTGCACCCCAATTTTCTGCTTTTTCATTAATAGTACTTTTGGGCAGTCCGCTAACAACACTTGTGGTTATGGTAAGTGCCTTGTTTTCGGCCTTGATTTTATCGGAAGCTTCTGAAACGATTTTGTTTCCCAATTTTTGAGCGTTACTTTTAATTTCTTCTATGTAATTTCCTATCTTGCCGCCCATAGTATGCAATCCCAGACCGGTTGTTTTCGGAAGTTCATAAACATTTATAATATGAATTTCACTATTTGAGGATAAAGTCATTTTCTTAAGCTCGTTAATGGCTACTTCACTAAAATCTGAACCATCTATGGCCAATAATATTTTCATAATTTGAATGTTTTAGTTGGTTGACATTTCTTTCGATTTTATAAGTTTTCTCCAATACAAGTGTTCATATAATCCAGACCAATACATACCAAAGGTGAAAGCGAACAGTAACTCTTCAATTGGGATTCCCAAAACAAGAATATGGGTCAGGTTGTCCAGATTCCAGTACAGCTCCACATATTGCGGATAAAACGGAAGGATGCTTCCGAAATAAATGAAGTACAGTATGGTAAACAAGATTCCTCCAACCCATATCTTTCCTTTTAAATCTGGGCGACAGTACAATGTTGCCAAACCACCAAAAAACATTGCAATGATGCCACAATAGATGTGGTTAAGCGTGGTGAAAAGACTAAATATGACGAATACAATGGCTGGAACAAAAAGTATATAAATATGTAGCTTATGTCTTTGGTGGCTCCGTTCGGTATGAGGCATATCTATATAGCCTTTTTTGAATATCAGATTATACAATACCGTCCCTATTCCGCCAATGGCAAAAGAGAAGATAAGGCTCTCAATATCAAAACCTGTTCTTTCCGCTAAATGGAATAAGGAAGGTGGCATCCAATATTCTGGTACAAATAATGGTTCTGTTAAACCAAAGGGCATCGTAATAAGGCTCATTTTGAGCATTTCTTTTCTATACCCCTTTTTTGACAAATAGATTATTGCCCAAAGAGCAAGAATTATAAGAGACCATATGAACCAGACATATTGCATAAATTTTATTTTACTCTCTTATTTTTTGACTTTTATTTGCGCATTATAAAAAGCCGCAATACAGGCACCTATTAGCCATCCTAAAATGAATATCTGTACTATTCCCAAACCAGCTTCCCATAGTGGCACATCCATCCTGATAATGCTTGTGGTATCTAAACCGTGCAATAGGCTGTTGAAAAAATCGATAGTGGCTTCTCGACCTGCTGTTGACATAACTATCATACAGCCTAAGTAAATTAGTGCCCCCGTAAGACCGAAAGCAAATCCGAGTTTTTTTACGTTTAATCGATACATAATTTTAAAGTTTTGAGTTAGTTGTCTGATTTTAATATCTTTTTTGATTCCTCAAATTCTTCCTTGGATATTTCGCCTTTTGCAAAGCGGTTTTTAAGAATATCCAGTGGGCTGTCCTTCTTTGTTTTTTGATAAGGGATATCTGCTGGGATAAAGAATATCCAAGCCAATAAAATAATCCATATAATCCACCATATTAGGTGCATACCTCCAAAATGTCCTTCGTAAAAATGCATAATTTTTGGTTTTAAGTTACTTTTATAGTTTTTCAATTGTGTAACCCTCAAGGTTGCTGAGTTGTTTTTGTAATTCATCTACTGAAAGCGTTTCCTTCATAGTGATGATTGTAGCTCCTTTTGGTGCCAGAAAAATTTCTGCCTTTTCAATCTTTGGATGTTCTTCCAATGTCTTTTTGACCCTGCTAATGCAGCCGCCGCAACTAATACCATTAATTTGAAATTTTCGTTTCATAACATAAATTTTAGTGATGTTGTCCTTCTTTTTTTTTATCCTTCTTTTTTAAGTTCTCATTGGACAATCCGTGCGTATGGCTCCCGTGCCGTATAGGCATTAACAAGTGTACTGCGAACATTATTATAATAAATGCAAAAAGCCAGGTGCCGCCTCCAATTCCAATGGATGGTGCTAAAAAAATGAATAACAAGGGAAGCCCGCAACCGAGGACCATCCATAACCAGTGATTTTTCATTGTTTTTTTGTTTTTAAGAGTTTGAACTTATGATTAAAAACTTTTCTTTAATTGTAAAGAGCAACTATGAGTTAGTTCCTAAGCATTTATTAATGGCTAAATCCTACAAGCATGACTACTACCATGGTACCAATCATGACGGGAACCCACCAACCCCTGTGCGAAAAAAAACCTCCATTGCTAACTTCATTTGTTTTTCTGAGTGCAACATATCTCTCCGGATTCTTTTGGAAGACGGCAAGACATTCTTCTGATTCGAAGTAATAAATAGTAGCCCCGTATTTCATTTTCAAAGAAGATTCGGGTGCCACCTGACCCCCGCATACCGGATCATTATAAATACTGGAGACTGTTCCTGATACTCTTCTGTGAGTAGAACACGAGGATATCACTAAAATTAAAATGCTAAATAATCCTGCTTTGAGCCTGGTTTTTGTATGTGTTCTCATATTTATCATTGCTTTTATTTTATTTCTAGCTAGTTATTATATACAGCTGAAGTAGACACGACTTTAAATTCCTGAAATTGTCATAAAGATTGGGATGCTGTTGCCTAATTAATTTCACGAGGGATACAAAAAGACGGGTCCGAATTTTATTTGGTATTCTTTATTTTGATAAGTTTTACAATATCTTTCCATAGAGGCCTCACTTCGATATTAGAAAACCCGGCTTCCTTAATGTTATTTTCTGTTTCGCGGTTTATGTTAGCCCCCCATATGTTTAGAGGTATAAAATTTAACCAGTCCATAAATCTACCCAGGACCTTGTTTTCGCTTCTCACGTGTTCCAGCATTAAAAGCTGACCCCCGGGTTTTAAAACCCTTCTAATTTCCTGTAACCCTTTTATAGGATCAGGAACCGAGCAAAATACACAACTCGTTACCACCGTATCAAAGGTGTTATCATTAAAATCCATATTTTGCACGTCCATTTCCAGAAAATGGATGTCTATAGGGCCGCTTCCTTTTCTGGATTTGGCTTTGCTCAGCATATTTGGGCTAAAGTCAATGGCAAACAGCTCAATATCTTTTGGATAATGGGAAATGTTCTTACCCGTGCCTACCCCTATTTCCAGGGTTTTACCATATGCCTGTTTTACGAGTTCTCTTCGCCATTTTGAAAATTTGCCTTTTTCCATCGGCTTTTCCAGCCAATCATAATAGCTGGCCACCCGATTGTACCGATGTTTTATTTGATCGGAGTCTGTCATATTTTTGACTTATAAAAATTAAAGTGTCTATTAGTGGTCATTTTTTCATAATAGTTTAGCATAACTGGCCTAATGCCGGTTATGCTAAACCCTAGATAGTCATAGATGAACCTGTTGCGCTTCAAATTAGTGCGAAAATTATCCATTCTTTATTTAGTTCCGTAAAATTCAAGGGAGTGAATGTTTCCTTCTTCTTCTTCTATTTCAAACCGGTACCTGAAAGAATGATTTTGCATATTAAAACCTCCATAATGTTCATCGTCGTCACTATGTTCATCATTTAGATGATGCATCCATTCGGTTTCACCAGCTCCCATATCCTTCATACCTCCTACAGAGTGACTTTCGCCTAATTCATGGCCGTACCGGGCTTCAAATTCATTACCGGTATAACATACCAGTGCCTGCTCGTTGTGGTTGTAATAATTTAAGGTAAAAGTAGTGTCCACGGCCTCATTGTAACAGTGTACCTCAAGGAGGTTGTTGCCCATTTCTGAGATTTCAACTGTGGCTTTTTCACTTTTCCCTGAATCATTTGGACTTTTAGTATTCGTATCATAGGTTAGAGTACCCGTATAAATTCCTGCAACGGTTTCTTCTTCAGCGATG
Organism: Salegentibacter profundi; assembly: GCF_054121475.1. Classification (NCBI taxonomy): domain Bacteria; kingdom Pseudomonadati; phylum Bacteroidota; class Flavobacteriia; order Flavobacteriales; family Flavobacteriaceae; genus Salegentibacter; species Salegentibacter profundi. The sequence goes on along the minus strand of NZ_JBSYGG010000002.1, from coordinate 321,265 downwards.
TCTGTTTTTTGGCAAGATGTAAGGATTAGTGCTATCAATAGAATTGCCATACTGGTAAATTGATATTTTTTCATTTTGTTCTGTTTTATTTATAATTTTTTTTGATACGAGGTGATTCTGAGGCTACCTCTTCGTTTATAACTATGGTAAATTATTTACCTGATTCTAATATCTCTAATGACTCTTCATATTCTTCTTTAGAGATCTCTCCCCGGGCAAAGCGCTTTTTAAGAATTTCAAGTGGGGTTTCTTTCTTTGTTTTTCGAAATGGAATGCCTGTTGGAATAAAGAATATCCAAACCAAAAAGATGATCCATATAATCCACCATATTAGGTGCATACCTCCAAAAGTTCCGTCGTAAAAATGCATATTGTTGAGTTTTAAATTTATTTTTTAATTTCTTCAATAGTATAGCCCTCTAGAGTGTCGAGTGGCTTTTGTAATTCATCAACTGAAAGATTTTCCGTCATTGTGATGAGCGTAGCTCCTTTTGGTGCCAGAAAAATTTCTGCTTTTTCGATACCCGGGTGCTCTTCAAGGGTTTTTTTGACCCTACTAACACAGCCGCCACAGCTGATGCCATTAATTTGATATTTTCGTTTCATATCTTAAACTTTAGTGATGATGATCTCTTTTTTGATCTTCTTTTTTGTTCTTTTTATTTAAGTTCTCATCGGATAATCCGTGCGTATGGCTCTCGTGCCGCATTGGCATCATTAGGTGTATGGCGAACATTATTACTATAAATGTAAAAAGCCAAGTTCCGCTTCCCATTCCAAGGGAAGGTGCCAAAAAGATGAACAGTAGTGGTAATCCACAGCCGATGACCATCCATAACCAGTGATTTTTCATTGTTTTTTATTTTATTTAATGTTTATTCCCCGCCTTTTTAAGACCTGAACTGGCTTATGTTGTAATTGGGGGATTATCAACACAAGCCTTGGGGAGTTCAGGCTTAGGGTTTTAAATATTATAATTAACACGGAAGCTACCTGCTTTTAAAGTATTTCATCTTCATAATTTTCTTTCTTATTTATATGATTTCATCGTAAAAATTTCGCTTCCAGTTTTCTGTATTCTTATAATCTGTCATACTCATTCCCACGATCTCTTTAAATTGTCTTGATAAATGATTGATGCTACTATAATCAAGCTTATATGCTATATCCGAAAAAGAATATTGCTTCAATTGAATGAGTTCCTTTACCTTTTCTATTTTCAGTTTTATAAAGTATTTTTCTATGGTAATATTCTCATTTCTAGAAAATAACCTGCTCAATGTCTTATAATCCTTGTGAAGAAGAGAAGATAAGTGTTCTGAAGTTTTCATTTTTAAATGAAGTGGTAGTTCAGTAAGCAGTTCAATCAGGATGATTTTTACTTTTTCAGCTAACATTTCCTCTTCACTTTGTACTATTTCAAAATCATTGTAATGGAGCACTTTAGTTACATTTTTAGAAATATCCGTGGCCGTTTTATTTGATGCTTCCACTAATAATTTGCCTAATTCCAAAGAGAGTACGGTTATTCCCATCTCTTCCAGTTCTTGCGTTATTACTTTTAGACAACGGCTACATACCATATTCTTTATCCAGAATTCTTTCTGTAAATCCATAGTATTAATTATTTATTCTTAGAATGGTATTTATTCTAATAGATTATAAATTTCTGTTTTTCAAATAGTTGAAAGTGTGGTATGCTCAGGATAGAGCGCACCAGTTGTTAGCCTTTGCGTAGTACAGGCCAACATATAAGGTAGGTTGTTTGAAAAAGAACCTACTTAGGATGAAATCAAATTAAATATACCTCGTGGAGTACTTGAAAATCTTTCGGTATGAGGGGTGGGTCATAATCCCTAAAAGGGATTATATTTTGTTCCAACCCTTCGAATAGATTTACGTAAGTGTAAAAAAATGTGTGTAGGAAAATCAGTTTATGATTTTCCATCTCAAATGAAGCTTTTTGAAAGTTATCGCCACTTTCTTTAACTATAGATTTATTAGCACAGCAACCTTTTTTTTCGAACGAACATTTTTTTGAAGGATTGGTCTGAGCCTTCACCGCATTATCACAAACCTGAGCTTTATTTAAAACCGCCATATCCACGAGTTTATCACAGCAGAAATGCATATTCACAGTAAAAGACGATGAAGCAAACATTACTGCAAGTACCAATGAAACAGCTATTATTTTATTAAAGCTTTGCATAATACGAATATAAAAAAAATTAACAAATGTTAACTAATTTTTAATAATGAATTTTTTAGGACTTATTTTTGCCGAACATACTGCAAAAAAGAAAATAAAAATATGATATTTATCATATTTTTAGAAGTTTGATTCTTTTATTTTTGTCGAAAATAGTATAGGAAGTAAAAGTTTAACATAACGAAAAGAATTATTAATGTTTTTATATTTCGTTGTTTTATATATATTTGCAATCTTATGAAATCGTTTTTCCATAAAATATTATCTGTAGCCTTGGCGAGTTTGGTATTTGTTACCACTATGTCGTTTACTGTAAATATGCATTATTGTGGAGATTCATTGGTTGATTTTGCTTTATTTCATAATGCTCAAACCTGTGGTATGGAAAATCAATCATCCCAAAAAAGTTGTGAAGCAGGTTTTTCGGAAAAATCTTGCTGTTCAGATGCACAAATAGTGAATGACGGTCAAGATGATTTAAAAACATCTTACACCAATTTAAGCTTTGAGCATCAAGCCTTTGTTGCTACTTTCTTTTATACTTATATTAATCTTTTTGATGGACTGGATAAGAACATTGTTCCATTTAGAGATTATACACCTCCTTATCTTGTAAGGAACGTACAAAAACTACACGAAACTTATTTAATTTGATTTTAAACAGTTTCCGATAATTATCGGAAAGATTTGCTCTATGGTTACTTCCATCTTGGGCTTACTTTGTTGTGTTTAATTTTCTGATATTATCAGAAAGTTATTCAATGTATAACTGTTTAATTATCAATAAAGATGCTAAATAAAGGCATAAAATTTCTTATAGAAAACAAACTAGTAGCAATTATCCTCCTAGTCCTTTTTGTAGGCTGGGGCGTGGTAAATGCCCCTTTTAATTGGGAAACCGGTTTAATTCCGCGCGATCCCGTGGCGGTAGATGCCATCCCCGATATTGGCGAGAATCAACAAATTGTCTTTACCAAATGGGAGGGGAAATCCCCCCAGGATATAGAAGACCAGATTACCTATCCCCTTACTACTTCGCTCCTGGGAATTCCCGGTGTGAAAACCATCCGGAGTTCCTCTATGTTTGGGTTTTCCAGTATTTATATCATTTTTGAAGAGGATATTGAGTTCTACTGGAGCCGTAGCCGGATTTTGGAAAAACTCAATTCCCTGCCGGCAAACCTGCTTCCCGAAGGTGTAAACCCTGCCCTGGGTCCCGATGCTACCGGGCTGGGCCAGGTTTTTTGGTACACCTTAGAAGGACGTGACAAAGATGGCAATGTCACCGGGGGCTGGGATTTGCACGAACTGCGAAGCATTCAGGATTATTATGTGAAATATGGACTTTCCGGTGCCAGCGGGGTTTCCGAAGTTGCATCCATAGGTGGCTATGTGCAGGAATATCAGGTAGATGTGGATCCCGAACTGATGCGTCAATACGATATTTCCCTGGCACAGGTGGTAAAGGCCGTAAAGGAAACCAACCGTGATATTGGTGCACAAACCTTGGAAATAAATCAGGCCGAATATTTGGTACGTGGGCTGGGCTACGTTCAGGAAATAGAAGATATTGAAAATGCCGTGGTAACTTCAGAAGAATTTACCAGTATCAAAATAAGCGACATTGCCAAAGTAAACCTGGGTCCGGAAACCCGCCGTGGTATCCTGGACAAAGAAGGTGCCGAGGTGGTTGGCGGAGTGGTTGTGGCTCGTTATGGCGCAAATCCGCTGGAAGTAATCAATAATGTAAAGGATAAAATAAATGAACTTAGCCCCGGCCTGCCCACCAAGGTGCTGGAAGATGGTCGCGAGTCGCAGGTAACTATTGTTCCATTTTACGATCGTACGCAACTGATTCAGGAAACCCTGGGCACGCTTAATGAAGCCCTTACATTGGAAATCCTGATTACGGTACTCGTAATTATCGTTATGGTTTTTAACCTACGGGCCTCCATCCTCATTTCCGGTTTATTGCCAGTAGCGGTTTTAATGGTCTTTATCTCGATGAAGTTCTTTAATGTCGATGCCAATATCGTGGCCCTTTCCGGTATTGCCATTGCTATTGGGACCATGGTGGATGTGGGCGTGATCTTATCTGAAAATATCATCCGGCATCTCGATCAGGACAAAGAACGGAAATATTTGACCACGAATGAAATCGTGTACAATGCCACTGCCGAGGTTTCCGGGGCAATTATGACGGCCGTGCTTACCACCATTATCAGTTTCCTTCCCGTCTTTACTATGGTGGGGGCAGAGGGGAAACTGTTCCGCCCACTGGCATTTACCAAGACCATGGCACTGGTGGCTTCCCTAGTGGTTGCGCTTTTCCTTATTCCGCCATTTGCCGCATCTTTCTTTAAGAAACGGACCCGGCGTACTTCCGCGGGCTGGGTAATACAGGGGATTCTGATAATTGCAGGGCTTACCGCTATTGTTTTTGGATATTTCATCGGTATTGTCCTAATTGCTTTTGGCGTAACCGGAATACTGCTTCTTAAAAAGAAAATTAGTTCCAAAAGATCAAATGTTATCAATATAGCTATTTCGGCTTTCGCCATAGTGCTACTTTTAGCCGAGTATTGGCGTCCGTTGGGTCTGGAAAAAAGTGTTTTCTGGAATTTTATTGTGGTAGGGATTATATCCTTTGGTTTGCTGGGTGTTTTTGCCCTGTTCCAAAAATTTTATACCCGCATCCTCAATTGGGCCTTGCGCAATAAGTTGTTGTTCTTGTCGGTGCCCACCGTTTTGGTTATTCTCGGTTTTATGATTATGCGCAACATTGGGCAGGAATTTATGCCCTCACTCAATGAAGGCTCCTTCTTGTTGATGCCCACTTCGCTGCCCCATGCAGGTGTAGAGGAGAACAAGCGGGTCTTGCAGCAGCTGGATATGGCCGTGGCCGCTATCCCGGAAATTGAGACGGTAGTGGGCAAGGCAGGTCGTACAGAGTCGGCCCTGGACCCTGCACCTATATCCATGTATGAAAATACAATCCAATACAAACCTGAATATATGCTGAATGAACACGGCGAACGCCAGCGCTACCAGGTAAATGAAGACGGTTTATTTATGTTAAAAAATGGCAAATTGGCAATAAACCCAAGTTTAGAGGTGGACGAAGATGCAGCTGGCAGTTATAATGACAGCGAAATCGTGGAATTCCACCGCGTAAAAAACAAACAGCTCATTCCAGATGATGACGGGGAATATTACCGTAACTGGCGCCCCGAAATAGAGTCGCCAGATGATATCTGGAACGAGATCACCGCCGCCACCAAGCTGCCGGGGGTAACCTCGGCGCCCAAGCTCCAGCCCATCGAGACACGGCTGGTAATGCTTCAAACGGGGATGCGCGCACCTATGGGAATCAAAGTGCAGGGGCAAAACCTTCGACAAATAGAAGATTTTGGACTCCAACTGGAAGACCTGTTAAAGCAAGTGGAAGGTGTAAAAGACGAAGCCGTTTTTGCCGACCGTATTGTTGGAAAACCTTACCTGCTTCTTGATATCAAGCGTGAACGTTTGGCTCGTTATGGTATTAGCATAGAAGAAGTTCAGCAACTTTTGGAGGTTGCTGTGGGAGGAAAACGCCTAAGTCAAACGGTTGAAGGACGCGAACGCTACGGTGTACGCGTGCGCTACCCAAGGGAATTGCGGGACAGCCCGGAAGATATGGGCAATATCTATGTTCCGGTTGAGGGCGGCTCGCCGGTGCCGTTAGATGAGTTGGTAGATATCCGTTACGAGCAGGGGCCGCAGATAATAAAAAGTGAAGATACCTTCCTTATTGGCTATGTGCTTTTTGATAAACAGGATGGTTTTGCTGAAGTGGATGTAGTAGAAAATGCCCAGGCCCTTATTCAGGATAAAATCGATAACGGGGAGCTCAGGGTGCCCAAAGGTCTCAGCTATAAATTCACGGGGACTTACGAAAACCAGATTCGCGCTGAAAAAACGCTGAGTGTTGTGGTGCCACTGGCACTGATGATTATCTTTTTGATCCTGTACTTTCAGTTTCAAAAAGTTTCTACCTCGCTTATGATCTTTAGTGGGATCCTCGTGGCTTTTTCTGGCGGGTTTATCCTTATTTGGCTCTATGGCCAGGGTTGGTTCCTGAATTTCGACTTTTTTGGCGAAAACCTTCGGCATATGTTTCAGATAAAAACCATAAACCTGAGTGTGGCGGTATGGGTAGGCTTTATCGCCCTCTTTGGTATCGCTACTGATGATGGCGTGGTAATGGGTACCTACCTTACCCAAACTTTTGACCGGAACGAGCCCAAGAGCCGAAAGGAAATCCGTAAATCGGTGGTGGAAGCAGGGTCCAAGCGTGTTCGCCCCGCCTTGATGACCACGGCTACAACAATCCTGGCACTCCTGCCCGTACTGACGTCTTCGGGGCGTGGCAGCGATATTATGATCCCTATGGCCATCCCCGCGGTTGGAGGTATGTCTATAGCATTAATCACATTGTTTGTAGTGCCGGTGTTATTTAGTTGGAGAAAAGAAGCCGGCATAAAAACCCTGGAGACGGCGAATAATGACAAGAGAATTGAAAATAGAAAATAGAAGAAAGCCTTTTACTATGAAATCAAAAGATATTTTAATAATAAAATTGAATAGAAGAAGCGGAATGCTAGCGGTGATTGTCTCTCTTTTCTTTTTTCTTACAGGAACAGCCCAGCAGCTCCAGCCTTACCTTACCCAGGCTTTGGAAAATAACCCGAAGATACAGGCGTTTGAACTGCGTTATGAAACGGCCCGGGAGAGGATTGAAGAAGTTGGGGTACTCCCGGAAACCCAGTTCAGCGTAGGCTATTTTGCCAGCGAACCAGAGACCCGAACGGGCCCACAGCAGTACAAACTATCGGTGCAACAAATGATTCCGTGGTTTGGGACTATCACGGCAAGGGAGAATTATGCATCAAGCCTTGCCGATGCCCAATATGTGGAAATCGCCACGGCCCAGAGGCAACTGCTGCTAAATGTGGCCGAAAATTATTACAGGCTTTATGCCATTAGGGCAAAGCAACGCGTATTGGAACAAAACATAGACCTGCTGGAAGCCTATGAGGAGCTTGCGCTTACTTCCCTGGAGGTAAACCAAGCCTCGTCCGTAGATGTGCTTCGCCTGCAAATGCGGCAAAACCAGCTACGGGAACGTTTGGAAAACTTCGATGAAGAATTTAAAGCCGAACAAGCCGCTTTCAATACCCTACTCAATGCCGAACGTGGTGCTAAGGTAAAGGTGTACGATTCGCTGGCAGTGCCACAGGAAGACCCGGTGCAGTTGCCAGAAGTGCCTCAAGTGCACCCAGAGTTGTTGCGTTTTGACAAGCTATATGAATCGGTAGGAGAAGCAGAAAAAATGAATCGAAAGGAAGCGTTGCCAGACCTGGGTTTTGGTCTGGATTACGTTTCGGTAGGCGAAGCCACTGCGATGGAAGCCCCGGATAGTGGGAAAGATATCCTGATGCCGATGGTCTCGATCACGATTCCAATTTTCGGCAATAAATATAAATCGGTTACCCGACAAAATGAACTGAAGCAACGTGAGCTAAATGCACAGCGGGAGAACCGGCATAACGAATTGGTGTCGCGCCTGGAAACGGCTCTTAGCAATAGGGCAGAGGCACGCATAAGCTACCGTACCCAGCTGCTCAACATCGAGCAAGCCAATGATGCCGAAGAGATACTCATGCGGAATTACGAAACCGGCACCATAGATTTTAACGATGTGCTGGACGTTCAGGAGTTACAGCTAAATTTTCAGTTGAACCTGATAGAAGCGGTAAAAAACTATTACCAGGCCAGTGCAAACATCAATTATTTAAGTGAATAATTCAGAATAAATTAAAACAAAAACGATGAAAAAATATATCATTTACACCGGGTTACTGTTAGGAGGACTGCTTCTGGGCTATCTGTTTTTTGGTGGCAATTCGTCTGAAAATAACGTCGAAACAGCCACTACAGAAGAACATAATCACGAGGAGGAAAACCAGCTGTGGACCTGCTCTATGCACCCGCAAATTATGCAGCCCGAGCCGGGTGATTGCCCCATTTGCGGGATGGACCTTATCCCTGCCGAGAGTGGCGGCGGCGAGGTTGGGCCGCAACAAATAGAAATGTCTGAAACCGCCCTGGCTCTGGCCAATATCCACACCGTGGAGATCGGCGATAGCCTCCTAGGGGATCACGACCTGGTGCTCTCCGGGAAGATCGTGGAGAACGAAGAGGTGAAAAGTGTGCAGGCTTCTTATTTTGGCGGCAGGATAGAAAAACTTTATATAAATTACACCGGGGAGGAAGTACGCCGCGGGCAGGTGTTGGCCACTATTTATTCCCCAGAGCTGGTCTCTGCCCAGCAGGAATTGCTTACCGCTGCGGGGATGAAGGACTCTCAGTCCCGGTTATACGAATCTGTACGCCGAAAATTGAAATTATGGAAACTCAGCGATAAGCAAATTCAGGAAATTGAAGTTTCGGGGGAGGTAAAAGAATATTTTCCTATTTACGCCACGGTTTCAGGTACGGTGACTGAAAAACTGGTGGAAGAAGGCGATTACGTTAAACAAGGGCAACCCCTTTTCGAGATAGCCAATTTAAGTAGCGTATGGGCGCAATTTGATGCTTACGAAAACCAGATCGCCCAACTAGAGGAAGGTCAACAACTAAAGATTACAGTAAATGCACGTCCCGGCAAAGAGTATGAAGTGCCCATTACTTTCATTGAACCACTGCTTAATACCGCAACACGTACGATAACTGTGCGTGCAGTCCTGCCAAATAATGAAGGCCGCTTAAAGCCCGGGATGTTCGTACGTGGGAGAGTGGCACCGGCTCATAAAGAAAATACAGATAATACAGAACCCCAGCTTATTACAGTGCCAAAATCGGCAGTGATGTGGACCGGGGAACGTTCGCTGGTTTACGTACAACCCAATCCGGACAGGCCTGTCTTTGAAATGAGGGAAGTGAGCCTGGGGGCCGCCGCGGGTGGTAATTATGCGGTTACAGATGGCTTGAGTACCGGAGAGCGCATTGTGGTAAACGGTGCCTTTACCGTAGATGCTGCCGCACAACTCCAGGGCAAAAAGTCTATGATGAACAAGGACGGAGGCAAGACATCTACCGGTCACGAGGGCCACGCCGGTATGGACATGGCAGGTAGCGAGGGTAATGCCAATATGGAAACGGCAGGAACCGGCAACGTTGACCATACCGAAATGCAGGAACGCATCGTGGTACCTGAAGAGTTCACCAACCAGCTAAATGGCGTTTTTGATCAATATTTGAAGTTGAAAAACGCCCTGGTGGAAGATGAGGCCAAAACCGCCCAAGCAACTGCAAATAAAGTACTGGAAGCAATGAACAAGATAGATATGAGTCTTTTAGAGGATCGTGAAGCTCACGACCACTGGATGCTGATTTCAAAAGAAGTAATTGGTGCTGCGGAAAAAATAACGGAGAGTGAAGATATTTCTACTCAGCGGGATCATTTTAAACACCTGTCTGCCCATTTGAGCAAAGCGATGCAACTTTTTGGAGTGGGACAGACCGTTTATAAGCAATTTTGCCCTATGGCAGATGACAATGCGGGAGCCTACTGGCTCAGCCGTTCAGAAGAGATCAAAAACCCTTATTACGGTAGCGCAATGTTAACCTGCGGCGAAATCGTGGAAACTATAAACTAAAGCAGGGAAGAACAAATTTTTATAACCTTTAAAACCTATTAAGATGAAAAGAACAATGATGATGCTCCTTCTAACTTTGTTAAGCATGGGAGTTTATGCACAACACGACCACGACAATATGGCTGGTCATGGTGAAGAAATGCAAATGTCGCCTAAGTTCAAAGACAAAGATCTGGGCGCTGCTTATGAACATTACCTATTGGTAAAGGACGCTTTAGTGGCTTCAAATGATGCAAAGGCCGCCAAGCATTCGATGAAACTCGAGAAAACTTTGGCAAAAGTGGAAAATGCTGAGACGGCTCGCAAAGAAGCTTCGCAAATGGCCGGTGCCACTTCTCTGGAAGACCAACGTGACAATTTTAATGCTCTTAGCGATGCAATGTTGAAACTGGTTAAAAATGGGAAGCTTGCCAAAGGTGAAATTTACCTGGAATATTGCCCTATGGCAAACTCTAATAAAGGCGGCTATTGGCTTTCCAATGAAAAGGCGATCAAGAACCCATATATGGGCCAAAAAATGCTGAAATGTGGTAGTGTAAAAGAAACTATCAATTAATAAAGTCCTGCAAGGTATGGATAGACTCTTTTTTATAGGTCTATCCATTTTGCAGGCACAAAATTAGATTGAAATGAAAAATACATTCAAAGTTCTAACAGCGGTATTTCTTCTGGCCGTGGTTTTTGGTGCTTGTAACTCCTCTGGGGAGCAGCAAAAACAAAAAAAGCAAGACAAACTGGCTACAGAAATTAGTACAAGTACCGCCAATAAACAAACCTTTTCTTTAGATTTTCAGATAGGAGACAAGTTGCCTAATGACCTGGTATGTATGGTAAACGATGCCTATATGGCCAAACCGCAAATCCCGGTTCCGGTAAACGGGAAAACCTATTATGGTTGCTGCGAGATGTGCGTGGGCACCTTGAACAACGAAGAATCTGCAAGGATGGCCACCGATCCCCAAACAGGGGAAAGAGTGGATAAAACCGAAGCCTTTATTGTACTGCTTGACGCGAATGGCCGGGTTGGCTATTTTAATTCAGAAGCGAATTACACAGCTTACACAAAAAAGAGCTAAGCATAACAAAACTTATTTCAACTTAAATTTAGAAGATATGAATGAGATCAAAGCCTTTATCAGACCCGAAAGACTTAGTGAAGTGACCATGAATCTGCGGGAAGAAAACTTTTGTTGTTTTACAGTATTTCAGGGCGAGGGGGTTGGGGATTACACTGATTCCAAAACCGCTTCCCCCAGCCTGGATTTTCCATTTATGCACAGCAAAGTCATAAAAATGGAGATAGTGTGCGAAAAAGAAGATGTAGATAAAATTGTAAATATTATACAAGTAAGCGCCCGTACTGGCAAAAGCGGGGACGGACTCATTTATGTAAGCAACGTGGAAAAGCGTATAAAAATAAGGACTGGGGAAAAAGAAAGCCGGTAAGTGCTTTTTTTATTTCCTGCCGAACAACTAAAGTAAATACTAAGTTCCGGGCTGTGTTTTATGGCATCCGGAAAATTTAATTAATTGAAGTAACAGAAATAAAAACCTTTTTAAAACAAGAAAAATGAAAACAGTAAAAGTAAGTTTGGGAGTGATGGTTATGGCATTTGCCTTAATAAGCACTTCTTGCAAGAACAACGAGAAAAACAGTAATGCAACTATTGAAGACTCGGCCACTGAGCGTACCGCCCCGATGGATGATAATAGAACGGAAACCGGCAAGGATAGCCAAGCCGATGCCAGTCTGACCACTTACCTGGAGCTTAAAAGTGCTTTGGTAAACGACGATCAAGAGGCAGCGGCCAAAGCCGGGAAAAAAATGGTGGGACAGTTAAAGACCTTTGAAACGGAAAACTATGAACAGGACGACCAACAAGAACTGCAAGATATCATAGAAGACGCCACAGAGCATGCGGAGCACATTGCGGAAAGCCCCATAGGCCACCAGCGGGAACATTTCGACATTTTGAGCAAGGACATGATAGACTTGATTGACATTGCCGGAACCAGCCAAAAGTTGTACCAAGCTTATTGCCCGATGTACAATAATAACAAAGGTGCACAGTGGTTGAGTGTAACCAAAGAAATCAAAAATCCCTATTATGGAAGTAAAATGATGGATTGTGGAGAGGTGCAAAGAGAGATTAACTAAATGAAGGCAATCAAAATCATTGCACTGGTTTTTTTAGTTGTGTTGGTGGGCATCCAGTTTGTGCCCACCAATAGCAACCAAAGTGAAGTGGTACCAAAATCAGATTTTATGCTGGTGAACAATGTTCCCAAAGACGTACAGGATAAATTAAAGTTTTCCTGTTATGATTGCCATAGCAACAATACTGAATATCCCTGGTATAACAGGATACAACCAGTGGCCTGGTTTCTGGAAAATCACATCAGGGAAGGAAAATCTGAACTAAATTTTAATGAATGGGGCGAGCTTTCTGATAGAAGAAAAAACAGTAAGTTAAGGTCTATTATAAGCCAGATTGAGGATGATGAAATGCCGCTGGATTCCTACACTTTTATCCATTGGGATGCTAAATTTTCAGAATTGGAGAAAAAGGAAATCATAAAATATATGACCCAGCTTAAAGATAGTTTATAGGAATTTTTCAAACTGAACAATATTATATCTTCAAAAAGAAAAGGAGTTTTTTCATTGTTCAGTTAGTTGATCTTTTTCATTTGAGGGCATGATGTTAAAGTCCTGTGAGGGAAGAGTGTTTTTTGTTTAATTAGTTTATAAAGCCTCTTTCCTTGACAGGCACAAAGATTAAAAAATAAAATATTGTTGGGCCGCTTGGTAAAATGAGCATGGTAGCTTAATTAAATACTTAGGGTATGATAAAAAAATAAATTTTCAGAAAACATTACCAAAAAATTATGATTATAGAAGTCTTTGTTAAAAATATGGTTTGCAATAGATGTATTAAGGTGGTAAGGAATGAGTTACTTGAAGCAGGTATAGATCTACAGGAGGTTGAGTTGGGTCGTGTAGTTTACCAAAGTAAACACCCTGATATGGATCATGCCAAGTTGCTTAAAGTACTTAGCGAAAACGGCTTTGAACTATTAGAGAGCGATGAAAAAATTTTAATCGAAAAGGTAAAACTTAGTCTAATACGGCTTTTGGAAAACCTTCCCCTGCAAAAATCAGGGACTTTATCCCGCTACTTATCCAAAGAAACCAAAATTGATTATTCGCGGTTGAGTCGGATTTTTTCCTATACCGAAAACATAACGGTAGAAAAGTATTTTATAAAGCTGAAAATTGAAATAGTAAAAGAGCTCATTCAGTCCAAACAATATAATTTTACCCAGATTAGTCAGCTATTGGGTTATACTAATGTAAATTATCTTTCCAGGCAATTTAAAGCAGAAACAGGGATGAATTTATCTCAATATAAAAAACTTAATAACAATTTCAGAAATTCTTTAGACCAAATTTTATAGATGTTTAACCAAATTATGACAATAAATCCTTTTTCTTATCATTAATTTTAAAAATCAAATTTAAAACCAGAAAAAAATGAAAAGTAAAATTTTAAATTTTGGTGTTGTTCTCTTACTAGCTATTGCCCTATTTTCCTGTGTAGATAACAAAGGGAAGCAATCGGTTGAAATAAACACCCCTGAAGAGGTTAAAAAAGCCGAAGAGAAAACAGCAGATATTGCCGATCAGGATTTTATAGATGGAATGACGGGAAAAATCTGGCATAATTACCTGGAAATAAAAATAGCATTAACCAATGCTGATGCAGACCAGGTACAGGATGCGTCTCAAAGTATGGTAGCCTCTTTTTCAGAAGAAAGAGCAGAACTGAAAGCTATTGCACAACAATTATCTGAAACCAGCGAGCTGGAAAAACAAAGGGAATTATTCGCAGCATTTACAGAAAAAGCTGGGCCTATGTTTGAAGATGCATTATCTGGTGGTACGATCTATAAAAAGTTCTGTCCTATGGCTTTTGACAATAAAGGAGCCTATTGGTATGCTGATATCGAAGAAATAAACAATCCATATTTCGGTGATAAAATGCCCAATTGTGGTTCCGTAAAAAAGACAATTAAAAAGTAAAAACCAACCTAACCAAAACCAAAAAATAATGAATTCAGAAGCAAAAAACCACCATAAAACTGGTGGTAGCAATTACGGTAGATTTTTTCTAATGCTCGGGTTATCTTTTATAGCCATGTACATTACCATGTACCTGAATACCTACGAATTTGATCATGTTTATTTCAGCTTGACCCGTTTTTATATGACCTGTTTGGGGATAGCGGCAATGGCGGTAATTATGTTGTCGTTGATGTTGAAAATGTATAAAAATAAGAAGAAGAATATAGCAATTTACGTGGGTAGCCTGGTGCTGTTTGTCTCTGCTTTAGGTTTAGTACGAGCACAACGACCTATTATTGGCGACGTTTTATATATGAAGGCAATGATTCCCCACCATTCGATTGCGATTTTAACTAGTAAGCGGGCAGATATTAAAGATCCTGAAACCAAGAAACTGGCAGAAGAGATTATTGAGGCCCAGAAACGGGAGATTGCCCAGATGAAGAAGATCATTTATCGTTTGGAGAACGAGGAATAATATTAAGCGAGACCCCACAGGTTTTGAAAACCTGTGGGGTCTTCTTTAAATAATCAATGTAGAATATTTTCAACAGGATCGATCTTTTTAGCCTTGTTAAAGCCTTACTAATGAAACCTAAAATATTTAGGCATTAAAATATCAAGAATGAAAAATAATTTTTTTTTAATATTAACTTTGTGTTCAATGATGATTTCCTATGGCCAACGGCACATGGAAAAATCTGTTGAAGGAAATATAAATAATTTACCGGTACACGAATATAACCTGACCATAGACCAGGAAAAGGTTACTAAAGCCGAAGGCAAAGAGGTCATGGGGATGACCATTAACGGGGGAATCCCCGGCCCGACCCTGGAATTTACCGAAGGCGAATATGCGGTGATCTATGTTGAAAATAAAATGGATGTGGAAACTTCCATTCACTGGCATGGGATGATTTTGCCAAATTTCTTTGATGGTGTCCCTTATTTAACCACGCCACCCATTAAACCGGGCGAAACCTTTAAATATGAATTTGAGATCAAACAACATGGTACATACTGGTACCATTCCCATACCATGTTACAGGAACAAAGTGGGGTATATGGCTCTCTGCTAATCAATCCAAGAGAAAAAACATTGGAGTATGACAAAGACCTGGTGCTGGTACTTTCAGACTGGACCAATGAAAAGCCAAAAGATGTGCTTAGGTTTTTAAAAAGGGGCACAGAATGGTACAATATTAAAAAAGGAACAGCTACTCCCCTAAATCAGGTGATCAAGCGTGGAGCTTTGGGCGCACAAATTGATTTTTGGAGACAACGGATGGAAGGTGCCGATATTGCTGATATTTACTATCCTGCATTTTTAATAAATGGTGAGGAGAAAATAGAATATCCCGAATTCAAGCCTGGGGAAAAAGTTAGAATGAGAATTATTAATGGAGCTGCCTCTACTTCTTTCTGGATGACCTTTGGAGGTAATATGCCTACGCTGGTTTCTGCTGATGGTGTAGATGTAGTGCCGGTGGAGAAAAATAAAACCTTTATTGCAGTAGCAGAAACCTATGATTTTATTGTCACCATACCCGATGATGGCAAAATGGAATTTAAAATTACTGCACAGGATGGTTCTGGGACAGCTTCAGCTTTTCTAGGCACCGGTAGGATACTTCCCGCCCCTAATGTGCCCAGGCCCGATAAAATTGGGATGATGCAAAAAATGGCAAAAATGGATATGAAAATGGGGGCACCAGCCCTTAAATTCAATCCAAAAAATGTTGATCCCTATGAAATGATGGATAAGTGGGGAATGCAAATGGATGAGATGGACATGGAAGCGATGAACCATGGCGATATGAATATGAAAAAAGAGGGAGATATGCAGGCCATGGACCACTCTAAAATGGATCATTCCAAAATGGACATGAAGAAGGACTCCACAATGGCCAATAAGGACCATAGTGTGAAGATGAAAAAGGACTCTATGAAAATGGCCGGTGGCGGGAAAAAAACCATGCAGATGGATAAGATGAAAGGAATGGAGCAAGGAAAAATGCCGGGTATGGATATGTTTTCAGAATATAACTATGATTACCTGGAATCTAAAAATCCTACAACACATCCCGAAGATGCGCCTGTAAAGGAAATCCTGCTGAATTTAACCGGAAATATGGCCCGCTATGTTTGGAGCTTAAACGGGGTGCCCCTGGCCGAAACCGATAAAATAAAAATTGAAGGTGATGGGGTTACCAGGATCACCTTTAACAACCTTACCATGATGCACCACCCTATGCATCTACATGGGCATTTTTTCAGGGTAATTAATAAAAACGGAGAACATTCCCCTTTGAAACATACCGTCAATGTCCCGCCCATGCAAAAAGTGACTATCGAGTTTTATGGGAACGAATATGGTGACTGGTTCCTGCATTGCCACATCTTGTATCATCTGGATTCAGGTATGGCAAGAGTGGTAAGTTATGATACCAAAAGGGACGATAGAATGAAGCCTTACCCTCTAAGTAATTTAGTCCGGGAAACCAATAAATTCTATACCTGGGGAATGTTAGATGCTGCTTCACATATGACAGGACTTAATGTAGTGAGTTCAAATATAAGAAATCAATTTACTGCTTTGGCTGAATACGGCTGGAACCAGAACCTTGAAGCCGAATTTACCTATGAATATTATCTTTATGACTGGGTTCGACTTTTTGGTGGGGTGAATGTCGAGAATGAAATGGAAAACAGCATGGAAGAACTCAGTACCACCGCCATTGGAGGTATTAGGTATTTTACTCCCTATATGTTTGCTTTAGACCTTCGTGTAGATAATAAATTGAGGCCCCAAATTAGCCTTGCCCGGGAAGTTATGATCTTCCCTCGACTTGTTTTATTCGGGGAATATGAATTCCAGGCAGATTTTGGCTGGGTCAATGATCTTGAACCAGGAAAAGATTTTGAAGATGAGCAAGTATGGAGCGCCGGGCTGGAATATTTTCTTGGTAAGAACTTTTCATTAATGGGAAGTTACGACAATAGATTTGGCGCCGGAGGTGGATTATCATTACGATTCTAAACAATATGGGAAATTATAAAGAAAACAGTCTAAGCCTGGTGGGTGCAATATCAATGGGAACCAATGTTATGATTGGTGCAGGGATCTTTGCGCTTCTTGGTCAAGTGGCAGAACTTTCTGGTGAGTATTTTCCAATAGCTTTTATTGTGGGTGGAATTATATCAGGATTTAGTGCTTATTCCTATAACAAGATGTCTAATGCGTATCCATCTGCAGGAGGTATCGCCATGTATTTGGAGAAAGCTTATGGAAAGGGACTTGTAACTGCTTTTGCAGCTTTACTGATGACGTTCTCTATGATTATTAATGAAAGTCTGGTGGCCAGGACCTTTGGTAGTTATACGTTGCAATTGTTCGATGCGCCAAAAGACAGTTATCTCATTCCCGTTTTAGGGGTGGGCCTACTCATTTTAGCCTTTGTAATTAATATTGCAGGCAATAAGGTAATAGGGAAATCCTCCCTTGCCATGGCGATCCTCAAAACCGGTGGGTTATTGATCTTTGCCGGAGGAGCTATCTATGCCTCGGGTTTTGTAGTATCAGATTTAGTACCTTCAGGAGATACCGGCGGGGAAAGGGGAGTAATGGAGTACCTTGGAGCACTGGCTTTATCTATCCTTGCCTATAAGGGTTTTACTACTATAACCAATAGTGGTGGTGAAATTGTGAAACCACACAAAAACGTGAGCAGGACCATTATCATTTCATTGCTTATTTGCGGGCTAACCTATTTACTCGTTTCGTGGGGGGTGATTTCCAATTTGAGTATTCCTGAAATCATTGAGGCCAAAGATTATAGTCTAGCTGAAGCTTCCAGGCCATTATTTGGTCAATTTGGTTTATGGTTTACCGTGGCTATTGCTATTATCGCCACTATTTCTGGAGTAATTGCCAGTGTTTTTGCAGTTTCAAGAATGACTGCTATGTTAACTGACATGAAGTTGATACCTCACAGTCACTTTGGTATGAAAGGGAGTATACAAAAGCATATGCTGGTGTATATTATAGTAATTGCCATTGTGCTTACTATCTTTTTCGACCTTTCCAGGATAGCCTCCCTTGGCGCAATATATTATTTGGTGATGGATATTATTATTCATTGGGGAGTGCTTACCAAAATGAGAAAGGACATAGAAGCCAAAGCTGGGATCGTAATAAGCGCAATAATTCTGGATGTGGTAGTTTTGGGTTCCTTCGTTTATATTAAAATAGAACGTGATCCCACCCTAATTTGGATAGCATTTGGTTCTATGTTGCTCATATTTTTAGGTGAAAAATGGTTTCTAAATCGAAAACCTCCAGAAAAAGGGGCGGTAGATTAGCTGTTAAGCAGCCTGCGACTTTTAAGTTGTCGAAGTATCTAAAATTTAAGCGGGGCTGTAACTTTCCTTGTGCTGAAATTGTTACGGATGCCATTCAAAATAATATAATGATGAAAAAAAACGTAAACAGAAGGAATTTTATACAAACTGCAAGCCTGGCAGCAGCAGGTTTCTATGTAATGCCTTTTTTTGCCTCCTGTAAATCGGATACCTCCACCCGGCATCCTGAGACCGTAAATAAAATGGACAAGGATTTTATTGCCGATTTAGATCTACAACTTACCGCATTACCTTCCCAGACCAGCATCTATCCAAACAGTAGTACCAAAACATATTCCTATAAAGCATCTATCATAAAAGGTAGCGAAGATAATTTACAAAATATAGAGGGTAGCTATTTAGGACCTGTTATTCGGGTAAAGAAAGGGGATAAGGTTAGGGTGAGGTATGAAAACCAGATTCCGGCCGAATCTATTGTGCACTGGCATGGCCTGCACGTGTCTCACGAGAATGATGGCCACCCAGAGCATGTAATAAGTGAAGGCGAAACCTACTATTATGAATTTGAAGTAATGAACAGGGCTGGAACGTATTGGTTTCACCCACATCCGCATAAACATACCGGGGAACAGGTATATAAGGGACTGGCAGGATTGTTTATCGTATCTGATAAAGAAGAAGGAAAATTAAATCTACCCCAGGGTGAATATGATATTCCCGTGGTGATCCAGGACAGGACTTTTAATGATAATAAACAGCTCCAATACCTGGGCGATGGAGAGATGGATCGAATGCAGGGTTTTTTAGGTGAGCAAATATTGATCAATGGTAAAATTGATAATACCCTGAACCTGAGCGCAAACGGGAAATATCGTTTAAGGCTCTTAAACGGTTCCAATTCCAGGGCTTATAAGTTGGCGTGGGACAATGGTGAACCTATCACAGTATTTGGTGTGGACGGGGGGCTATTGGAAGCGCCAAAAAAATTGCCCTATCTAATTTTAGGGCCAGCGCAGCGGGTAGATGTATGGTTGGATTTATCTCAACAGTCAGAAAATAGTCGTATTAAACTGGTCCATTTACCTATCCCACTGGACATGATGGGTGGTGGCATGATGAATGGCGGGATGATGGGAAATAGCAGTAGCAATCACTTGCCTTATGACACTCAGTTTGATATTCTGGAAATAAATGTGGGGGCTTTCGCAGAAAACAATGCTCAATTACCTGGTGAGCTCAGTTCTTTCAATACATTGGCGGCCACAGATGCCATCAATAAAGACAATACCAGGACTTTCACCTTCGCTATGGGCGGAATGATGGAATGGACCATTAACGGTCGCACCTATAATGGCACCGAAGTAGCCGAAGAAGAGACCGTGAAATTAGATACTACCGAAATTTGGCGTATCAATAATGGAAACCAGTTTTCTTCAGATCCTGATGATGACAGCGGAATGATGGGCGGCGGAATGCATGGCAACGGCGGAATGATGGGCGGTCAGGGAGGCATGGGAAATATGATGCAAATGCCACATCCTGTTCATATCCACCAATTACAATTCAACATCTTAAACCGAAACGCTGATAAGGTAGATGATAAGCTTTGGGAAGCAACCAAAGACGGTTTTATCAACGAAGGCTGGCAGGACAGCGTTTATCTTTTACCAGGAATGCAAATGGATTTGATCATGCGATTTGAAGACTATAAAGGATTGTTTCTATACCATTGCCATAATCTGGAGCATGAGGATATGGGCATGATGAGAAACTTTAAAATAGTGTAGAAAGGACAGGATAAGGGAATTATAAAAAATAAAACTGAACGATGAAAATTTTATTAACTCTAAAACAAAGTAAAATGAAAACAATTGTAAAAACCTTAATGATTATAGTAGCAGTAGGAACATTGGTAAGCTGTAAATCAACATTTAACGCTTCTGAAGCAATGGATGTTCCAGACAATCGAAACGCTGTTTACCAGGAAATTATTTCGAACCCAAACCAATTCAATGAATTCATTGATCTGGCACAACAAGACGAAGGGGCAAGAAAACTCATGATGCAAAACCATATGCAAATGATGGAATCTGGCAAAATGAAAGCCATGATGCAAAAGAACCCGGGGATGAAAAAAAAGATGAAATCCCACATGGAGAAAATGATGGATGATCCTGAAATGAAAGAAATGATGGGGAAAATGATGAAGAAGAAAATGAAGGAAAATCCGGAAATGAAAGAAAAAATGATGCATGAGATGATGCATTCCATGGAGAATGATCCTGGATTCAGAAAAAAAATGATGCAGGGAATGATGAAAAAAATGAAAGAAAACCTTGAAATGATGCAGGAAATGATGGAAAAAATGCATGATGATCCCGAGATGATGGAAAGAATGAAGCAACATATGGATAAAAAGAAAGGGGATGATTCCAAAAAAGAAGCCGGAAAACATGAACATAATCCAAAACCATAATTAGGGGATAATGATGATGTTTTGGTGGATTGTAATAGGGCTTATTGTCGTGGCAGCAGTCTTTCTGCCCTTAAGTAATTGGTTAGGTAAAAATCAGAGAACAGGCGATAGCCCTATACAAATACTTGAGAAAAGATACGCAAAGGGAGAAATAAGTAAAGAAGAATTTGAAGAGCAAAAAAATAATCTCAAAAGAAAATGACTTATGAAATACTATTTTAATAAAACGATAAAAGGAGATTTTGAGCAGGTAATTGATCAGGTAACCCGGGAACTGGAAAAAGAAGGCTTTGGCGTTTTAACTGAAATTGATGTTACTGGCACTTTAAAGAAGAAACTGGATGTGGATTTTAGAAACTATCGCATCCTGGGAGCATGTAATGCGCCTTACGCCCATAAGGCATTAGAGGTCGAAGATAAGATTGGCACCATGCTGCCTTGTAATGTTATAGTTCAGGAGAAAGAATCGGGCCAAATTGAAATTGCGGCCGTTAACCCTATAGCCTCGATGCAGGCTGTAGAAAATAAAGCTTTGGGAAAAGTTGCCCAGGAAATAAAAGGGAAACTCGAAAAAATTATTTCAAAATTATAGTTAGACGTTTTTAAAACTAACCAGATGAAAAATATGAAATTTATACTGTTGCTCGTTTTTATTGTAGGAATTAATTTTTCTTTAATGTCCTGTAGGGAAACCACAGAGACAGAGCATGACGATATGGATGATATGGAAATGCAGGATGAAGGGATGATGGAAGAAGATGATATGCAAATGGATCACGATTAGGATATGGATCTTGAAGGAGGTCACGATCATTAAACAACATATTTGATCAAAGTTTTTTGAAAATGGAGGGATTTTGTCTTAATATTAATTAGTTGAAAACTTCGATTCCTCTCCATTTTCTTTCCTACTTGCTTTATGACATATTTCTAATAACCAAAAAAAGATAACAGATGAAAAATTTTTTTCTCATATGCCTGGTTTCTTTGGTGCCAATTATGGTACAGGCTCAGGAAAATCATGAAAGCCACGAACACCCTTCAAACACTGAAGAACGAAATATTGAAAAGGATTCAATTCCTGCTCAAGATTTGGAGTCTAAAGAAACCAATGAAGAAAATTTAGAACAGCACAAGAATGAAGTGAAAGCCGGGTTGGACGAATTTCCAAACCTGCATCCTTTGGTTGTTCATTTTCCTATTGTCCTACTCATTTTTGGGGTAATTTTACAACTTATCCAAATTTTTATATTAAAACCTAATATGGATTGGGTGATTTTGCTTATGGTGGGTGTTGGCTTTATGGGAGCTTATATTGCCGGGGTATATGCCCATCCTCATACACATGATTTAACTGAAACAGCCAAAAGTGTGCTGGAACAACACGATAAATTTGCTGAATGGACTATCTATTCCAGTGCCATCGCGGCTACTTTAAAATTGGTGAGCGTGTTTTTACTTAAACAGAACCGCCTTTTTGAAATTTTAGTTTTTCTGGTGCTGGCTTTTTCAGCTTATTCAGTTTCAGAAGCTGGGCACTATGGCTCGCAATTAGTTTACCTTGAAGGCGTAGGACCACAGGGCAACTACCTGGAACCTGAAAAAACAAATGAGAATAGCAAAGACGAAGGACATTCGCATTAAATTGCATTTATGAGAAATTCTTTTTTAATAGGTTCTTTAGTGTCCGTGGTAGTGCTCACAATCCTTATATTGTGGCAGCCGAATTTATGGTGGGTAGCGGTTTTACTGCTTCCTGTTTATATTTTGGGCTTTAAAGATTATTTTCAAAAAGCGGACAACATACAGCGTAATTATCCTTTATTTGGTAGGCTTACCAATCTTTTAGAAGAACAACGCCACGTTTTGCAAGAAGCTTTGTTCCTTAATCGCACCGAGGGTATGCCCTTCAACTGGATCCAGAAAGAAATCGTTTATAAGCGGGCCGCAAACGCAAACAAGAATCAGCCCTTTGGCACCCAGTTATCTTATGAGAGTGTTGGCCGAGAACGGTTTTTGCATTCTACATTTCCGTCAAAGGAATTCCGGGATAATTATCGTATTAATATTGGAGGCCCAAATTGTACTAAACCCTACAGCTCAAGTATTTTAAATCTCGGGGCGATGAGTTATGGCTCTATAAGTAAAAATGCAACTTTGGCATTAAATGCTGGGGCTAAAATTGCAAATTTTGCACAAAATACAGGAGAGGGAGGTTTAACCCCATATCACAGGAAATACAAAGCTGATTTAATTTTTCAATTTGGCACGGGTTACTTTGGTTGCAGGAATAAGGAAGGGGATTTTGATGCTAAAAAATTTAAAAAAATAGCTGAAGATAAACTCGTGAAAATGATAGAAATTAAAATCTCACAAGGAGCTAAGCCAGGTTTTGGTGCTATACTTCCTGCCAGTAAAAATACCAGGGAGATTTCAGAATATAGGGATATTGAAGCACATACAGAGATTCATTCCCCGGCGCACCACAGTGCTTTCAGTAACCCTAACGAGTTGCTTAAATTTATCAAAGAATTACGTGATCTTTCCTCTGCAAAACCTATAGGGATTAAACTCTGTATTGGTTTAAAATTCGAATTTGATGAGATGATTGAAATATTTTCGAAAAATAAAGAAAATAATTTTCCAGATTTTATTGCGGTAGATGGAGCAGAAGGTGGTTCTGGGGCTGCAAGCATGGATGGATTACATTGGGGCGGAACACCTTTAATTGAGGCGCTCCACTTTGTGGATATAACTTTAAAAAAATATAATCTGCGCAAACATATTAAGGTTATAGCTGCGGGAAAAATAATTTCTTCTTTCGATATTTATAAAGCATTAGCCGTTGGGGCCGATGCTTGTTACAGTGCCAGGGGTATGATGTTTGCCCTGGGGTGTGTCCAATCTTTAAAATGCAATTTAAATACCTGCCCTACCGGAATAACCACTATGGATTCAAAGCGGGTAAAGGCTTTGGTAGTTGAGGATAAGAAACACAAAGTGGCTAATTATCATAAAAACACCATTCAGGGTTTAAAGGAATTGTTACTATCAATGGGTATCTCAGATAGAAATGGAATAAACAAAACCAGTATTGTAAGAAAAATTAGTGAGTCGGATAGTAAATCCTATAGTGAACTTTATAAGTGATCTTTAATGACTAAAAGTAAATTTGTAATGGATTACGTAGGTAAACGTAAACATAATTGCAAACGTAAAAAGAATAATCTAATATATGGAAGTTAATTAGAAATGGTGAAGAGAAAAACAGCGATGAAAATTCGTAAAGCCCATCGATATCTGGGAATCTTTATAGGCATTCAGTTCTTGATGTGGACTATTAGCGGGATGTATTTTAGCTGGACCGATATCGATGAAATTCACGGAGATCACTTTAAAAAATTGCCTCCTGAAACTTCAAATTTTGAAAATCTTGCCGGTATTTCCACGCTCATTCCAGAAATGAAAATTCATAGTATTAGTTTAAAAGAAGTTTCGGGAATGCCTTACTATTTTGTAAACAACGAAAAACTGGTACACGCACAAGATGGCAAAGTTATCGATGAAATTTCAGAAGAAGATGCCAAGAATATTGCGCAACGATATGTTAAAGATGATTTTAAAATAATTTCAGTAGAAAAAATCAACAAAGTCGGGGATCATCATGAATACCGTAGTGGATCTTTTCCGGCTTATGTTATTAATTATGCCCAACCTAAAAACCTAAAAGCCTATGTGGGTGCTACCGATGCAAGTTTTAAAACGGTACGTTATCGCGACTGGCGTTGGTTCGATTTTCTTTGGATGACCCATACCATGGATTACGAAGGAAGGGACGATTTTAATAACCTTATACTACGTATTTTTTCTCTTATGGGCCTTATAACGGTCTTGAGCGGTTTTTTACTCTGGTATATTTCATCACCATCAATAAGAAAATTTCAAAAAAAATTCAAATAAACCTAATTTTGAACATTAATAGCGATAAAATCGGAAAATGAAAAAAATAATTAGAAGCATAATAGTTTTAAGTCTCATTGCTGGAAGTTTAGCGATATTCTCCTGTAAAAATGACCAAAACACAAAGGATGCCCCAAAGCCTATGCAAAATGAAATGCACCAGCCAAACATTGTTGAAAATGCTGAAGCAAAAGGCTATGAGGATGAAGGATTGCAAGCAGAATTTAAGGATGAAAAAACTGCTGATCTCTATGACCTGTATGTAGCTATTAAAGACGCATTTGTAAATACCAATTCCCAAGCCGCTAGTGCAAAAGCAGCAGAACTTGCGGAAACGGCAACCAATAAGAAGGGTATAGTGGCTATTGCAAATGAAATTGCAGAAAGCGGTAATATAAATAAGCAGCGGGAAGCTTTTTCTAAACTTACAGAAGCTATGGAACCTGTTTTAAGGAATGCATTAGCCTCTGGAGAAATCTATAAGCAATACTGCCCCATGGCTTTTGAAGGAAAAGGAGACTATTGGTATTCAAATTCAAAAGATATTTTTAATCCATATTACGGAAATAAAATGTTGAAATGTGGTAGAGTTCAAGAAACAATCAAATAAGCGTAAGAATAACTTGCTTGGTTTTCGCACCTTGTAGGTTGTTCAAAAGTTTTTGGGTCAAAGTAAATAAAGGGTGCATAAATAAACGTGGTGTGCTAGAGGTGCTTATCTGGTAAAAGAAATTTTTAATAATTTGAATATTCCTTTTTCCGTGGTAAACCTTTGTGAGGCCATTATAGAAAGGAAGCTCTCTGCTGTTGAGAAAGAGCAACTATAAACAGAATTTGAAAAATTAGGGTTCGAGATCATTGAAAGCCGTAATGAAAAATTAATTAGATAAAATCCTTAATTATTAAAAAGGTTTATTCAAAAGACACCGCAAACGATAAATTTTCAACTATGCCTAGCTCGCACCTGCACTTCGATTATAGACATATAACCCACATCTTTACAGATAGGGAGGGACAGAGTATTCAGCAGCTTTACATCTCGGTTCGAATTGAACGCGTAAAAGAACTTTTAAATTACGATGATTGGAGTATCGCGATGATTGCAGATAACCTTGGATATTCCACAGCCGCCTATCTTTCAACTTCATTTAAAAAGGCAACTGGGCTTTCCCCTTCAGGTTATAGGAAGTTACAAGTAAAAGACCGGAAAAGTATAAATATGGTCTAAGTTTCCCTTGGTATGGAAGTTTAACAGGGTTAGCTTGTTCAAGGGGCTACTTAGGTCAAATAAAATAAAGCATAAAATATGAACATTCTTTCAATCTTAGGCATAATTATTTATCTATTAATTGTGTTAGATGTTATTCAAACAACTCTTTCCTTGCAGGGTGGGGGGTGGTTAACCAGCCGGTTTTCCCATTTTTTCTGGAAAGGATTTTTAAATATTTCTGGCAAAGACGGAAGCTCAAAATTTTTAAGTCATGCAGGTTATATCCTGCTTATTGCAATTGTAATAATTTGGGTCTTTGCCCTGTGGAGTAGTATGGTGTTGATTTTATATTCCAATCCTGGATCAATAATTCAAAGTTCCACCAAGACCACCGCAGGATTATGGGAGGTAATATATTATAGCGGTTTTACCCTCTCCACTCTGGGCGTTGGTGATTTTATAGCGGCAGGAAATTATTGGAGGCTACTAACCACTATTTATTCCTTTACAGGTCTTATTCTTCTTACTATGTCGGTAACTTATTTTATTCCCGTTCTTTCAGCAGTTATAGACCAACAAAAATTGGGGATAAAACTTAGTACCTTAGGAAGCACACCGCAAGAAATTGTACTTAATTCCTGGAATAAAAAAGACTTTTCAAGACTGACGAATAAAATTGATGATATATCCGACTCTATTATTAAATACAGCCAGCATCATAGAACATATCCGGTTATTCATTATTTCCACAACCCAAATCAAAGTAACAATGTAGTTTTGCAACTGGCGCGCCTATACGAGGCATTAGTTATCCTTACCCATAAAATAAAAAAGGAAAAACAGCCCCCCTTAGAAGATATTCGGCCTTTGATTGTAGCTTTTGAAAATTATTTTAAAATTATATCTGAAGTTACCCATATCAATATTAAAGAAAAAAATACTGCAAAAATTTCGGTTGCAATTTTGCAGGAACACGGCTTGGTGTCTACCACTATAGAACAAAAAGATATAGAAGAAAATATTATGGAAAAACGTAGGTTTTTTAAAACCTTATTATATCAGGATGGTTGGGAATGGGCTGATGTTGAGAAAGAAAAGCTTAAAATTTAAAGTGCTTTGTTAAATATCTTTAGAATTGAAACATCTTGGTAGAATTTTAAAACCCCATTTAGTTTTTAGTTTATAATTTCAACATTATGAGAAATGAGAAATTAATTCATGCGTTTCGACGTTACATTATTCATTACAGTTATTGGCTGATGCCTGTCTAGATGAAAATAATGTAAAGATGATGAAAGATTGGATTAGAATTGACAAGATATGTGCTGAAGTTTATGCCACTTAAAACCATTTTAGTACAAGCTATAGCGATGTGAATGACTTAATATTGTAAAAAAGTATGTCTGGATTGTGTGCAGGTTTGTAAAGAATGTGTAGAAGCTTATTTGACTTAAGTGGACGTGAATTAGTTATTTGATACCCGTTTAGCCCATATTTTTTATTTACGATTTAGCGGGATACGTCAGTTTTTGAACCTATTGGAATATTACGTCTTTTTTGAGGTCGCGACCGGTGAATTGCCAGCTTGAGGCTCTTAATCTATAATATTTAGTGTTTTTGTAGTTCTTGAAAATACTCTTTCATTTCACTGTCAAATATGCGTTTAAAGTAATTTCAGGGCGATCTTTTGCCTATGACTACTTAATAAATTAGGGCGATCATAACTTTTGATTTTAGCTAATTATAAGAAATAACTCTTAACTGGGCAATTTTGACTAATCATATAAATATAATATAATGAGTGCAAATAGAAGAGAGAGAAGAAAAAATAAAAACAGGAAAAAGTCAAAATCCAAGAAAGATACTGTTTCCAAAAAAGATAAAATTTATGGTATTCTTGCTTTAATTATTTTGTTTTTTGCAGCCTTATTTGCTGCCATTTCTTTTGCTTTTATGGCTTAGAGTATATATTTAAAACCTAAATTATGATTAATACTCTTTATCGAGTTATCAATTTAAGTTCCATTTTAAATGACCAGAATAATGCGGGTACTTCTAAATAATTTAAGATGTTTGGGCCTAATGAATTTACCTTAAAGACATATTTATATTATATTCTGCCACCAATCCACGAATACTTTCTACAATTTATTGGTGGATTCGTGGCTCCTTTGCGCATTTTTGGGCAGACTAAGAATATTCTATCGTCCCGGTAATTGACTTTATAACTCCAACTCTTTATATTAAAAATATGGTGTGTGCACGCTGTATAAGCTCAGTCGCGTTTATCTTAGATAAGTTGAAAATTTCTTACAGTGTCATCAAACTGTGTGAAGTATATTTAGAATAAGAATTAAATGAACAAACAAAAACCTTTTGAAAAAAGAACTTCGGAATTCTGGTTTTAGTCTAAAAACCGATCGAAAAAGTCAACTCATTGAACAAATGAAAAGCCTGGTAGTGGAAAAAATTCACCACTCCAATAAGTTTTTCGATATAAAATGGCCAGAATTTATAAGTGAAAAATTACATCTTAACTATAAGTACCTTAGCTCTTTTTTTCTGCTGTAGAAGGCATAGCATTTGAGTTATACATCATCAACCAGAAAATTGAATGTGTTAAAGAATTCATTGATTATTATAAATTGACTTTAAGTGAGATAGTTTTTAAACTAGATTATAGTAGCGTTGCCTATTTAAGCAATCAGTTCAAAAAAGTAATGGGAATAGCACCCACGCAGTTTAAGAAATCTGTGGACAAACACCGAAAGTCATTGGATGAGATTTGATTAAAGGATTTTAAAAACCAAGGATTGTTTAAAAGTTTACAGTTATTTGCATTATTATTCAAGTATTTTGTTAAATCATACGATAAATATATAATTGTTGTTACTTTGAGTAAAAAAAGATGAGCCTAGAAATAACTTCTCCACGGAATGAAGGGGACAAGAAGCAAATATCGTCTTCCAAGGAAACAATATAATAATTCGGACGGCTTTAAGGCAATAAGCAAAATTCTGTCTCTTGCGGAAAGCGGGGTACGACTGAAAATCCTATTCCTGTTGAACATAGAGAATGAATTGTGCCCTTGCGATATAGCTGACATTCTTAAAATGAGTGTTCCCGCCGTATCTCAGAATATCTGTCTTGACACTAATTGCTGGAACAAGCGATATGGAAATTTAGCAAACAAATAACACAACACGTTATAAGGTAACCGACAAAAGAAAAAGTTAATGGAAACTACTATATTAAAATCAGAAATCACCTATCCTGAATGTGGGCAAAAAAAGAGAAGTAATGTTAGTAGAATCTTGCCAATTTTTTACGAGGGTGGGAATTGTAAAACGGTTTTAAAACCAAAAGGAGGTATTTGTTGTGTTTACTGTTCATACCGAACTGAATCTTGCCCACCAATTTAAAAAAATAATAGAGGCTGATGGTTTACTTTGCATACCCTGTGCATGCATATTTAATTATCTTTGTAATGTGAAAATAATGGCACTCATATTATCGCTTTATGTACTCGGGCTTAATTTATTAGCCTGTAATGATAATGATACTTCACAATTGAATTCTGATTCAGAAGTAACAGTGATTGCTGCCCAGGATTTAGATTTCGACCATTCACATGATAAAGTAGTGGATTTATGCCCTCCTTTTTGTAGTTGTCATTGCTGCCATGTGCATACAGTAGATTTTGGTTCTTCAAATTTCAAAGCTTTGATTGCGGAAATTCCATCAAAAGCTTTTCTTCATTTTGATAGTTCAGTGGAAGAACCTATACTTTCCTTTTTAGATCCTCCAAAAGTTTAATTCAGTTTTTTTAAAGGATAATTATATCCTTTTTTGACCAAATCCTGGTTCTCATACTAGATCCTTGGTCCTATTGATAGATTTTGTTAGGCACAAAATTATTATCAAGAATTTTAACTGAATTAAATTTTTATTTATATGATTAATAAGATAATCGCATTTTCCATTAATAATAAATTTATTATTGGACTACTTACCTTAGCGCTGATAGGGACGGGTATTTGGTCCATGATGACCGTCAACCTGGGATCGGTGCCAGATATTACTAACAATCAGGTTCAGGTGATCACCCAGTCGCCAAATCTTGCCACAGAAGATATTGAACAATTTGTAACCTATCCCGTAGAACTTTCGATGGGT
Source organism: Salegentibacter profundi (assembly GCF_054121475.1). Taxonomy (NCBI): domain Bacteria; kingdom Pseudomonadati; phylum Bacteroidota; class Flavobacteriia; order Flavobacteriales; family Flavobacteriaceae; genus Salegentibacter; species Salegentibacter profundi. The sequence continues at coordinate 291,046 of NZ_JBSYGG010000002.1, read as the reverse complement.
AATTTACCTGGAGTTACAGAGATTCGCTCTATTTCACGGTTTGGACTTTCGGTAGTTACTATTGTTTTTAAAGATGATATGGGAACTTATCTCCCTCGTCAACTAGTACAGGAAAAACTTAATGAATTGGGAGAAACCATTCCCGATAAATTTGGAAGTCCTGCTATGGGACCTATTTCAACCGGATTGGGTCAAATTTATGAGTATACCATAAAGCCAAAGGAGGGATACGAAACTGAATATTCTCCCATGGAACTACGAACTATTCAGGACTGGATAATCAAGCGACAACTTACCTTGCTGGAAGGTGTGGTGGAAGTAAATTCTTTTGGAGGCTCCATAAAACAATATGAGGTAGCAATCAATCCTGAGAAATTAAACAGTATGGGTATAAGTATCTCTGAGGTTTATGAGGCGCTGGCCCGAAACAATGTGAATACCGGTGGAGCTTATATTGAGAAAAATAAAATGTCAAATTTTATTAGAGGTGAAGGTTTAATCCGTTCACTGGAGGATATAAGGAAAATTGCTATTACTACCGAAAATTCTATTCCGATAACTATTGGAGATGTTGCGGAAGATGTTCAGTTTGGAAATCAGGTACGCTACGGAGCTTTCACTCAAGACGGAGAGGAAGCCGTAGGCGGGATAATAATGATGTTAAAAGGCGCCAATCCCAATGCCGTAATTCAGGATGTTAAAGATAGGATGGCAGAAGTTGAAAAGTCACTTCCTGAAGGTTTGACCATAGAGCCAATTATTGATCGGAGTGAATTAATAGCACGAACAACCGATACTGTTAAAACAAATTTACTGGAAGGTGCATTGATAGTGATTTTTGCCCTGGTATTGTTATTAGGTAGTCTAAGAGGTGGACTTATTACTGCTACCACTATTCCCTTATCACTGCTTTTTGCTTTTATTTTAATGAAACAATTCAATGTCTGGGCCAATCTAATGAGTTTGGGCGCTATTGACTTTGGAATCATTATAGACGGTGCAGTGATTATCATCGAGGGAACCGTGTATGAAATACAAAAACGGATAAGATCTGGCAAGGTGAAATTCAATCAGGCTAAAATGGATGAAGTAGCCTATGATGCTGGGAGCACGATGATGAGTTCCGCATTTTTTGGACAGATTATAATTCTTATTGTATTCACGCCTATACTTTTTCTTACGGGGGTAGAAGGTAAAATGTTTAAGCCGATGGCGTACACTTTCGGTTTTGCCATGATAGGTGCTATTTTCTTATGCCTTACCTATGTCCCTATGATGTCTGCCCTATTTATGAAACCCATTCAGAATAAAAAGAACTGGTTTGGAAGGTTTGAACGCTGGCTGGAAAGGATAAGTGATAAGATAATTGGTGGAATACAAAGGGTATATATGCCTTTACTGAAAGGGGCATTAAAACTGAAGCTCATTGTTGTAGGTGCTGCTGCTGTTCTACTTGTATTAGCCGGTTTCCTTTTTTCCAGAATGGGAGGAGAATTTGTGCCTCAACTTGATGAAGGGGATATCGCCATGCAGGCTTTAATCAGACCAGGAAGTTCATTAACAGAGTCTATTGAAGTTTCCAAAAAAATAGAAAATATCCTTCTAGAAAATTTTCCTGAAATTAAAACAGCAACAGCAAGAATTGGAGTAGCGGACATCCCAACAGATCCAATGCCGATGGATATAGCAGATATGTACCTGATTCTTGAAAAAGATAAGGATAATTGGACAACCGCTGAAACTAAAGAAGGACTTATAGCGCAAATCAAGGAAAAACTCAATAAAGAACTTACTGGGGTAAACCTTGTGTTTACGCAACCTGTAGAATTAAGGTTCAACGAATTATTAGAGGGGGTTAGAGAAGATATTGCGGTTAAACTATATGGAGAGGACCTGGGGGTGTTGTCGGAAAAGGTACAGGAAATGGCCAGTATTATCCAAACCGTGCCTGGTGCAGGAGACGTAAACGCGGAGCGAACATCAGGCCTCCCACAAATGACCGTTAAATTTAACCGTGATAAAATTGCGCAATATGGACTGGATATCCAAAAAGCCAATGATTACATAAGTACAGCTTTTGCAGGAGGAACAGCCGGAGTCATTTTTGAAGGAGAAAAACGATTTGATCTGGTAGTAAGATTTGATGAAGATCATAGAAAGAATATTGATGATTTGCGTGGTATGTATATCGATCTTCCAGACGGAACTCAGGTGCCTATAAAAGAAATAGCAGATATTGAGTATGTTCCGGGGCCTATGCAAATTTCAAGAGATGATACCTACAGAAGAACCTATGTGGGTGTAAACGCCCGGGGAAGGGATGTAGAGTCTGTGGTGAACGACATTCAGCAAAAATTAGATGAGGAATTAGAATTGCCACCAGGTTATTATATTACTTATGGAGGGGAGTTCGAAAACCTTCAGAGTGCCAAAGACCGATTAGTGATTGTGGTACCGATAGCCTTATTCCTGATTTTCGTGCTTCTATATTTTGCCTTAAAATCTTTTTCCCAATCTATCATGATCTATATGGCGATACCATTGGCTGCTATCGGAGGTGTTTTTGCCCTTTGGTTAAGAGGTATGCCATTTAGCATTTCCGCAGGTGTAGGCTTCATTGTTCTGTTTGGTGTTGCAGTTTTAAACGGACTGGTACTAATAAATAGATTCAATTCTTTAAAAGAAGAAGGAGTAACCAGTATAAGAGATAGAATTTTTACAGGAACCAAAGAACGAATACGACCTATTATGTTAACAGCAACAACAGATATTTTCGGTTTTTTACCAATGGCATTTTCCACATCTGCCGGTGCAGAAGTTCAACAACCACTTGCTACAGTTGTTATAGGTGGTATGCTTACGGCTACCTTGCTTACGCTGGTGGTTCTTCCTGTCCTTTATACATTTGTAGAGAAGAGACGGGAGAAAAAGGAACAGAACAAGCTTGGTTCTTCCAATTCACGATCTTTAGCTACGATTTTGATAATTGGCTTTGTTTTGGGCGGAACCTTTTCTGTAAATGCACAATCTGATGCAATGTCATCTGAATATTCACAACAGGATTCTTTACAAACTATTAGTTTGCAAGAGGCTAAAGAAATGGCAATCCAAAACTTTCCGCAATTAAAAGCTGCTCAACTTGAAATTGAAAGTGAGGAAGTATTGCGTAAAACCGCCTATGATTTTGGAAATACCCAAATCTTTACAGGAAAAGAAGAAGTAGGAAATGGCTCTAATGGGGTCTATACTCAAATTGGCGTCCAACAGCAAGGCATTGATATTTTTGGAATTGCCCCCCGGTTAAAATTGCAGAAAGAAAGGGTTGCCCTTGCTGAAAGTGCCTTAGAGTTATCTACTATTGAAATTGAACGTGAAGTAAGCAGGGCCTGGGCCTCGGTTTATACAACTAAAAGGACATTCCAGGTTTATAGAAAAATGGATTCAATTTTTGAAGATATTGAAAGGGCTGCAAGAATCAGGTATGAAACAGAGGCCACCTCCAAATTGGAATATCTTGCTACCTCCAACCAGGCGAACGAGGTTAAAATACAGCTGGAACAATCGTACCGAGATTACCTGAAATCAATACAGCGTTTAAACCTATGGTTCGTTAGTGACACAATCTATGATGTACCAGATTTGCCTGTTGAAACTTTAGACGAACCTTTAAACTTTCTGGTAGAGTCGCTTGAAAATCATCCGTTGCTACAGGTTTCGGAACAAAGGATAGATGTTGCCAAAGCGGTTACCAGAGAACGAAAATCTGAATTTTTGCCCAAATTTCAGGGTCAGTACGGTAGGCAGGAAATAGCCGGGCAATCGGGTTTCTTCCAATATCAAATAGGAATTCAAATTCCGCTGTTTTTTGGGCCGGAATTAGGCCGTACACAGGAAGCACAAGTAAATAGACAGATTGCAGAGCAAAACTTTTATCAGGATAAAATCGAACTGGAAACCGCCTATAAAAATATGCGTGAAGACTATATCAAATGGAGAAACTCATGGAATTATTATAGGGATGAAGCACTTCCTTTAGCACAGGAACAACAGGAAGGGTCAGTATTAGCATTTAAAGAGGGAGCTATAGATTATATAACTTTCCTTCAAAATATAAGGGATGCCATTAGAATTGAGGTAAATGCCTGGAGTGCTTTTAATGATTATCTCGACAGCCGTTACCAACTGGAATATTACCTTAAGAATTCAAATTAAAAATTAAAATAAGAAAATCGATATGAATACAAGATCAATAAATATTTTAATGCTTGCCTTAACGCTCAGCATATTCTTTGGATGTAAAGAAAATCCTGAGGAAGGGGATGACGCTTCCAGTGAAACTGCAACTACTAATACCGAAGAAGGTGAAAATCACGGTGAGGAAGGAGATGAAGAACACGGTGAAGAAGAAGGTGGGATGCGTTCGGTACATCTTTCAGAAATGAAATTCAATAGTCTGGGGATTAAAGTAGATACCTTACCTAAAAAAGCTTTGTCCGGTATTGTGGAAGCCAATGGCCAGTTAGAAGTGCCGCCACAATATGAGGCTACCGTGACGGCAGTTTTAGGCGGTAATATAACTTCTATAAAGGTTATTGAGGGGGATAAGGTAAATAAAGGTCAGGTACTGGCTTATCTTTCTCACCCAAATTTAACCAGAATGCAGTCTGATTATATTAATGCATATAGCAGGATGCAATTTTTGGAAAAGGAATTTGAAAGACAGAAACGTTTATATGAAGCAGAGGTAGGATCTGGAAAATCTTTTCAACAAACCCAGGCAGATTACCAGTCTGTACAAGGTGAAGTGCGGGGGTACGAATCGCAATTGCGCCAGTTAAACCTAAATGCTTCCCAGGTTAGAGACGGTGAATTATATGAATATATTCCGGTAGTAAGCCCAATTGGAGGTTATATAGAAAAAGTACTGGTGCAGATAGGACAGTATGTGGAGCCGCAAACCAGCATGTTTATGGTAGTTGATAATGAACATGTTCATGCCGATCTAATGGTTTTTGAAAAAGATATTTATAAGGTGAAAGAAGGCCAAAAGATTGAGTTTACACTGGAATCGGTTCCAGGCAGTAATTTAACCGGGGAAATTTATTCAGTGGGGAAACAATTTGAACAAAACCCCAAAGCGGTACATGTGCATGCAGAAATCGATAATAAAGAAGATTTTCTAATTCCGGGGATGTATATAAACGGAAAAATCAGGACCGGTGAAGAAGCTGTTCCTGCCTTACCGGAAGAAGCAATAATTGAAGAAGAAGGAAATCCCTACATCTTTACGGCCCAAAAACACCAGGAAGATGGTGAAACCGAATGGGAATTGAAACCAGTGCAGGTTAGAACGGGAATAAATGAAGATGGTTGGGTTGAAATTAAACTGCTGGAGCCTCTGCCTGAAGGTACGTTGGTTGCCTATAATAATGCCTATTATCTGGTTTCTGAAATGCAGAAAAGCCAGACTTCCCATGGTCATTAAATTAAAAAAATTAGATGGATGGACTCTCTGTTAAATGTTTGTCTTAATTAAAATTCCAGAGGGTTCATCCTTAATACTAAAATTAATATTACAGCAATGAAAGAAATAAAAGCATTTATAAAACCGAAACGAGTTCAAAATGTAATTGAAGCTCTTAGTGAAAGCGGATTTAAAAGTATGACCCTTTCCCAGGGAGAAGGGACCGGAGCATTTAAAGCAAAAGGCGCATCGCCTTCTTTGGATTTCCGTGTAACCGACAGCCCGGTGGTAAAGTTAGAACTGGTATGTCAAAATGAAGAAGCACAATCAGCAATCGATATTATACTTGAGAATTCAAAAACAACTGAACCCGGTGATGGAATTATTTATCTTTCAGATATTGAAGATGCCTTCCGAATAAAAACCGGAGAATCTTTGAATCGATCTGGATTAAATAATGATGGAAATGAGTGATATCGAAAAAAATTTAGAGGCACACGAAGTTCGGCCAACAGCCATGCGTATCCTGATCTATAAATTTATGGCCAAAAAAGACAGGGCTGTAACCCTTACCGAAATTGAGAATGCTTTTGGAAAAGCAGACCGGGCTACATTATCTCGAACAATACGCACATTTGAAGCAAATGACATTGTGCATCAAATAGATGATGGCACAGGCATACCAAAATATGCGCTCTGTGAAAGTGATTGTAATTGCGAAGTAGAACAGGACTTACACATCCACTTTCATTGCAATAATTGTGATGAAACTGTTTGTTTGACCGATCATAAGATTCCACATATTAACCTGCCAGAGGGATATATGGCAGAAAATGTAAACCTGGTAGTAAAGGGAATATGTGAGAAATGTAGTGGTGTTTAATTTTTGAAGAGCAAGGAAGCATATAAAAAAGAGGTGAAAATGGAACTATATAGTATGGAGATTACCAAAATCAGTTTATGGAAACGGAAAGAAAAAACGATTTAAAAAAGGCAAGAACGCTTCAAATATGGAATGTCATTTATGATACCATTGAAGTAATAGTATCTCTAATTGCAGGAATAACTGCCAATAGTTCTGCTCTTATAGGATGGGCACTGGACAGTACAATAGAAGTGATAAGTGCGGCCACTTTAGGCTGGCGGCTGCATGGCGAGCTCAAGGGCATTGACGAAGAAAAAGTCAAAAAACGCAAGAAGATCACCCTTTATGTAATTGCAGTATCATTTACGTTGGTCTGCATATTCATCTCGTATGATTCAATCACAAAACTCCTTAGTCAGGAAACTGCAAGTTGGAGTACTATGGGATTAATCATTTTAATTATTTCTCTAATTATCAATCCCATTCTTATCTATTTCAAAAGAAAATATGGACATAAGCTGGACAGCCCAGCTTTACTTGCCGATGCCAAGGATACCTTTATCTGCCTATACCAAACCGTAGTTGTTCTTGCCGGTTTACTATTGGTTAACTGGCTGGGCTGGTGGTGGGCAGATCCTGTCGCGGCACTGCTCATTGTACCTTATGCAGCAAAGGAAGGTTGGGAAGCCTATACTAAAGGAAGAGAAATCAAGTATAACATCACTTAAAAGACAGACATAACTATGATCCATATAACCAAAACAGAAAAAAGCAATTTGATACCCGCTACTATCTATGGTAAGATCACTAAGGAGGATGCAGAAAAAATTAATCCCTTGATACATAATATTGTTAAAAATGGGGATAATGTGGATTTCTTTTTTGAGCTGGTTAATTTTAAGGGTTATAATCTCAAAGGCTTGTGGGAAGATTTAAAGGTTGATGCAGCTCATATTTCCAATTATGGAAAAATGGCATTTGTGGGTGCGAAAGAATGGCAGCAATGGGCTGTTGGAGCTACTAACTTTTTTACTGCTCGGAAGTTAAATATTTCGACCTTACCGAAAAGGAAGAGGCTAACAGATGGATTTTAAACCAATAGGGATATGAAAAAATTACAACTGAAAATTCCGGTATTGCTACCTCAGGTGCCGAATGAAAAAGATACCTGTGTACAAAGACTTATTAATGATCTAGAAGCCGAAGAAGGACTTGAGAGGGTTCATATAGCAGATGAAAAGGAAGATTCGGTTCCACTTCTTTGTTTTCATTATGATCCTGACGTTATCTCTATTGATCGCATTCAATCTTTGGCAGAAAGGACAGGAGCAAAAATTACAGAGAAATATGGACATCTTCTTATAGAAGTCGATGGAATTAGACATACCCGACATGCAAGGACTATAGAAAAGAGTCTGCTGAATATCAAAGGTGTGTTGGAAGCTTCTGCCAATGCGGGAGGAATGATCCGTTTAGAATATGATAAACATAAGACCACTTTTAATGAGATAATCACAAAGCTTGAAAAAGAAAACTTACAAGTCAAGAAAAGCTCCTCTTTTCGTGAAAATGGCTTTAATTCTTCAGAAAAAACTTCTGATGAATTAAATAAAGGAAATAAGATGAGTCAGGAACAACAGCATGAAGATAAGGATGTCCAGAATCAAAAAGAAGCTGATAGCCACGGTGCCGGCGAAGAACATTCCCACTCCCACGGAGGTATTTTTGGGAAAAATACAGAGCTTATTTTTGCTATCATTTGTGGTGTTTTATTGGGAATAGGTTTTGGATTATCCTTTGTAGAATCAGTTCCGCAATGGGTGAGCCTTGCACTTTATATTGGAGCCTATTTCTTTGGGGGCTTTTATACCGCGAAAGAAGCTGTGGAAACTGTAGCCAAAGGCGGATTTGAGATTGACTTTCTAATGCTGGTTGCAGCTATTGGAGCAGCTATTTTGGGCGAATGGGCTGAAGGTGCCTTGTTACTATTTCTTTTTAGTCTTGGGCACGCATTGGAACATTATGCAATGAACAAAGCACGAAAATCTATAGCCGCATTGGCAGAGCTGGCACCAAAAACAGCCCTGCTCAAAAAAGATGGTAAGACGGAAGAAATTGGTATCGAAAAGTTGAGTATTGGCGATATCATTGTAGTGAAACCAAATAGTAAAATATCAGCAGATGGCGTGGTGGTAGATGGGCAGAGTAGTGTAAACCAGGCTCCAATAACCGGGGAGAGTGTCCCGGTAGATAAAGTTCCCGTGGAAGACATCGAAAAGGATTATTCTACGGAAGATGATATCAAGGATGAAAACCGGGTTTTTGCAGGTACAATTAACGGTAACAACACCCTTGAAATAAAGGTAATCAAAGCAGCCAAAGATTCAACGCTTTCCCGATTGTTGCAACTAGTCAACGAAGCGCAGACCCAAAAATCACCAACCCAGTTGCTTACCGATAGGTTCGAAAAATATTTTGTGCCCTCAGTCCTTATTTTGGTCGGGATTCTTTTGTTCGCTTTTTTAGTTATTGACGAACCTTTTAGCGCCAGCTTTTACAGGGCCATGGCGGTACTGGTAGCTGCAAGTCCCTGTGCATTGGCAATCTCGACCCCCAGTGCTGTATTGAGTGGTGTGGCCAGGGCCGCCCGCGGTGGGGTATTAATCAAAGGAGGCCGCCCACTGGAAGATCTTGGAGAACTGACCGCTCTTGCCTTCGATAAGACCGGAACTCTAACGGAAGGAAAGCCAAAACTTACTCAAGTAGTAGCCCTTGGGGATATTTCAGACAATGAACTTCTCAAGATAGTAGTAGCCGTGGAAAGTTTAAGTGATCATCCCCTGGCAAAAGCTGTAGTTCGTGATGGAAAGGAGCGTCTGGAAGGTGAGGAAATCCCGGATGCTTCCAATCTGGAAGCCGTGTTAGGGAAAGGTATTAAAGCAACATTAGGAAATGATAAGATCTATGTTGGGAACCTCGATCTGTACGAAGGGCTTGATGAGAGTACACCTTCCGACAAAATAACTACGAAAGTGCGTGGTCTTGAAGGTGGTGGAAATACAACGATGCTTATTCGGAAAAATAAAGAATATATAGGCATCATCGCCTTAATGGATACCCCACGGGAGGCAGCAAAAAAGACCCTTTCTGAATTAAAGGAAATAGGTATTAAGCGAATGATCATGCTTACTGGTGATAACCAGAAGGTAGCAGACGCAGTAGCAGAAGAAATAGGATTGACTGATGCCTGGGGTAGTTTATTGCCAGAAGAAAAGGTAGAAGCAATTAAAAAACTGAAAGAGAAAGAATCTAAAGTAGCAATGGTAGGCGATGGTGTTAATGATGCGCCTGCCATGGCAAATAGCACCGTAGGAATCGCTATGGGCGCTGCGGGAAGTGATGTCGCCTTAGAAACCGCTGATATTGCTCTTATGGCCGATAAATTGGAAACCCTTCCCTTTGCAATAGGATTGAGTAGACAATCTAAATCTATTATCAAGCAGAACCTTTGGGTAAGTTTGGGAATTGTGGCTTTGCTTATCCCAGCAACAATTTTTGGTTTTGCAAATATTGGAGTAGCGGTAGTTATACACGAAGGTTCCACACTCCTTGTAGTATTTAATGCATTAAGACTTTTAGCTTATAAAAAATGAAAAAAAGCACCTTTATAGTCAGTCAAATGGACTGCCCTTCCGAGGAGCAGATGATCAGGATGAAATTGGAAACTTTTGAACAGATAAAATATCTCGACTTTGATATTCCCAATAGGAAATTGGAAGTATATCACGTTAACGGTATCAAAGCGATACAAATATCTATAGCCAGCTTAAAACTTGGAGATTCCTTTGAGGGCACCACAGAAGCCGAACCACCCGTAATGGAAGACCAATCCAAACAAAAAAGAATCCTTTGGTGGGTTTTGGGCATCAACTTTAGCTTTTTTGTTATTGAAATGACCACCGGTTGGATATCTGGCTCAATGGGACTTATCGCCGACTCGCTTGATATGCTGGCAGATTCGATAGTTTATGCACTAAGCTTATTTGCAGTGGGAGGTGCTGTTTCAAGAAAAAAGAAAGTCGCAAAATTTAGCGGCTATTTTCAAATGTTTTTAGCGACTCTGGGATTCGTAGAAGTCTTACGCAGGTTTCTTATGAGTAGTGAAACTCCCTTATTTCAATGGATGATTATAATTTCTTTTTTAGCACTTGCCGGAAACTTAATCTCATTATGGCTAATCAACAAGGCTAAAAGTAACGAAGTCCACATGCAAGCTAGTGCCATTTTTACTTCAAATGATATTATCGTGAACGGCGGTGTAATTTTGGCGGGAGTTTTGGTTTATTTTTTAGGAAGTAAATGGCCAGATTTGATCATTGGAGGTATTGTCTTCACATTTGTGATGCGTGGGGCGATTAAAATATTGAAGCTTTCACGATGAGAGTAATATAAAAAAAGAACGATAAAAATGAATGTCTGGTTGTGGGTAGGCGTTTTAATACTTGCGGCGTGGGCTGCTCATTGGGGGGCTGATCAACTTCTAACCCCCTTAAAAATGCTTCGTAAACAGTGGGGTCTGACGGCTTCTGCCGGAGCCGCTTTTCTTGCAATTGTAACGGCAAGTCCCGAAGTGGCAATAAATATTACTAGCGCCGCCCGTGGTGTATCTGATATCGGGTTGGGAAATTTGCTGGGTTCCAATATAATTTCCATCCCACTCATGGTAACCATTGCCTATTTCGCTTCCAGAAAGAAATTTAAAAACAACAAGGAGCATCAAAAACATTTGGATGCCAACCTGCTGGCTCTAAACAAACGTTCCGTTGCGGTATTATCTATACCCTACCTGGTAATTATCGCTTTAGTGGCTATACTAACACTACCAAAAGCATGCTTGAAATGGCTGAAGTGGATGTGGTTACCAGAAGGACTGGTAGGGCTGAACTGGACGAGCATGCCCAGGGAGTAAATGCCGCCGAGATCGATGTACCATTCACCCTGGAAGATAAATCGAAGGAGGAGTTTTTTGAAGAGGTACGGAAGAAATTAAGTATCGTTCCGGGGGTTAATATTACGCTGGGGCAGCCCATTGCTCACCGTATCGATCATATGCTTTCAGGTACGAGAGCCAATATCGCAATTAAGATCTTTGGACCCGATCTTCAACAGCTATATGAAATAGGTAAAAACGTGGAGGAGAATATTACTCCTATCGATGGGCTTGCCGATGTAGCTGTTGATCAGCAGATCGAAGTACCACAGATCAAGATAAGCCCAAAACGACAGATCCTTTCAGCTTATGGAATGACCGTAGGACTGTTAATGGAGCAGGTAGATATCGCCTTTGCCGGTCACGAAGTTGGTGAGATTTATGAAGGTCAGAAGTATTTTGACCTGGTGGTGCGTTATAAGGAGGATGTTAGAAACAGCATTGAAAAAATCAGAACTGCCTTGATAGGATTGCCAAATGGTTCACAGGTTCCATTGGAACAGCTCGCTAGTGTTTCTTCTGTAAGCAGTCCTAATACCATTAGCCGGGAAGATGTGCAAAGGAAAATCGTTGTTGCTGCCAATGTGCAGGGTCGGGATTTAAGAAGTGCGGTGGAAGAGATCCAGGTAACCGTGAATTCTTCAGTGACTATTCCCGAAGGTTACAGGGTACAATATAGCGGACAATTTGAAAGTGAATCCAGAGCTTCACAAATGCTGTTGATCACTGCCATTATTGCAATCTTCGTGATTTTCCTCCTGTTGTATTTTGAATTCAACAATGTGAAACTCGCTTTTGTTGTGCTTATCAATTTACCCCTGGCTTTGATTGGTGGAATCTTAATCGTATACTTTACTTCAGGAATTGTAAGTATAGCTTCCACGATAGGTTTTATCAGTTTATTTGGGATCGCGACACGAAACGGAATTCTGCTGGTTTCGAGATATGAAGATCTACGGAAGGAAGGCCTTAGGGGTTATGAGCTCATTAAATCTGGTGCGCTCGACAGGTTAAATCCAATTCTGATGACCGCGTTTACCACAGGACTGGCACTTATTCCGCTAGCTTTAAAAGGAGGCGAACCGGGAAGTGAGATTCAAAGCCCAATGGCGGTGGTGATACTTGGAGGATTGCTCTCAGCAACGGTACTAAACCTGGTTGTGATACCTTGTGTGTATGAATTAGTTACGAGGGAAGATTAATTCATTTCTAAAATTTTAAAAAAAATTGGCGGGCTCGATGTAGAGTCCGCCATTAATTAATGTTCTTTAAAACTCCCTTTTTCCGGCTAATAAACCTGGGTGATATTTAATTTCCACTTATTAGTTAAATTACCGTCTTCTTCATCCTGAACTATCCCTTTTACTTTTACAATTCCGGGTTTTAACCTGGAACGTAAGTTGGTAGAAGTTGCTTCAGCTATCTTAAAAGTTTCTTTCCCGGTTTGTATTGCATAAGTGCCATCCTGCTCAACGAAGTTGCCCTTTATAACTATTTCGGCATTCTTAGCTGAAAAACCATTCTTTTTTACTTCCTCCTGAATTTGCCTAAGGCTCAAGTTATTGTTATTTGCCAAATCAAGATAAGCTTTACCGTCATTCAGGCTAACCTGCACTTTTTCCAGGCCATCCAATTTTTCAAGACCTCGCTCCAGTCCATAAGCACAGGGGGCACAGTCCATTCCAAATACTTCCTGATCTATTTTCTGAATCTGGGCATTGGAACTAAAACTTCCAAATACCACAACTACAATTAATAATACTATTTTTTTCATCTGTTTATTTTATTAAATTTATTTATACTATAACCAATAACTTAAATTAATGGATACCCGATAGTTTTCTTTGATTGCCTTTGGGGTTAAATCCTGTACCACTGGAAACAGCGCTCCGAAAGAAATACCCCAAGCCCCGTAAAGTCCTAAGAATGAAGGTCCCACTAATACTTTTTTGCTACGTTCGTCTGTAAAATTTTGTTGACCGGTATATTTATTGTCTCCTGGAAACTCGACTAATGATTCAATAAAAACCCGCCAATCGGGTTTAGGATAATCCCCCATAAAAACATCGGGACGATAACCTATCACCATGCTTGCATAGGGTAAATCGCCTAATTGCTGGTTGTCCTTTTCAAAATAATATTGGTAACCGCCACCTAACCAGGCGTTCCAGGTACGTGAGGCATATCCCGTAGAAATGGCCCCATGGATAGAGTTCCCTACATTCACCTGTCCGCGAACATCCTCAGTAGGGGCAGATACACCTAAAATTGCTGTGGATTCAAACCTCTTTCCTACCCCAAAAGCATTTGAAAAAAAACGATACCACAAAGCAGCCTCGATATCTCCATTGGAAGGCATCATACTATTTCCACGGGTTCGTGGAGCATTTTCCAGACGCTCAATCACAGTAGGAGTGGTAAGGGTAACCTGTAAATCTTCCGTAATGCCATAGAAAAATGTATACCGAAGCATATAAGAGGCATCGTCTTCGGTCGCTATACTCATTCCGGCAGCGCTCATGTTTATACCGCCTTTCGCCAGAGTGGGCGTCTGCAAACCATAAATAGGGCCATGTCCTTGGGCTTCTACTTGATACAACGTCAATAATCCTATACCCAGGATCAAAAAATATGTCTTCATTTTAATTATATTATAATTCTAAAAATTTTTGAATGGGAAAAAGTAAATAGGCTGCAAAAAGTCCAAAGAGATATAACACAAAGGAAAACCACAAGATCCCTTTGCTCCATTTAGCTGCTGTATCACAAGCCGTTTCATTTCCGTCTTCGTCTATTTCACAACTCTGCTGCCGTTTTCTTCCGTAGAAAAGCCAAAAGTTAAAGCCAATCATTACCCCGGCAATCAAAAAAGTCCAGCTTTTATAGCGGCTCAGGCTAAACAACCAGGGAATATCTGAAGCCAGGCCGGCCACCACAGCTCCCATTCCCAGAGCTACCAATAATGATGGTAACGCGCAACATAAGAGTGTGGAAACGGAGGTGAATAGCGATCCTATACTTACAAAATCTTCTTTTATTTTGGCAAACATCTTTATTTTTTTAAACAAGGGATTAAATGTACACCGGAAGCCCGGGTAGTATCCAAACTTCTAGAGGCTTTTTTTTATAGGTGGTTGTGGATGAGAGATTGGATAGTATTTTTCCCTACTTTATAATCCCATTTATAAAAAAGGAGCAACTTTTTAGCCGCTCCTTTTAAAAAAAATTTCACATTTTTTTTAAGCTGCCATTTCTTTACAGCTTTCGGCACAGGTTCGACATTTTTCTGCGCATTGCTGGCAAACTTCACTGTCAAACTTTGCACATTCATCAGCACAGGCTTTACATAAGTCGGCACAAATTCCGCAAACACGTTTTGAGTAATCAGACTGGCTGGCTAATAGCTGGACGCACGCACTGCATAAAGCAATACAATCCAGACAAAATTTGTGGCATTGTTTCATGTCGGGTTCCCCCAAATGTTGGTCAAGGCAAATTCTCGCCGCAGAAATGCAGGCGTTGCAATCATCGATACATTTTTGCATTTCTGAACTTAATGGTTTCATAATTTAAATGGTTTTAGTTACTTCCAGATTTGCTCGGAAATCAGAAATAAAAGATTAAGAGCCGAACCTCTTTTCAAATATCGACTCATAGCCCGGGGGATAGGCAAGCCGATTAATAAAGATTTAACATTTTAATTTGATTAAAAAAAAAGGCAGCCAAAAATGGCTGCCATAAAAAGTTTCAGATTTTAATTTCAGTACGATGGTTTTGCTAACTGGCTTTTCCTATTCCTGATTCGATAAGTTTTTCTTTGCTTATACCATTTTTTGTACAGCACTCAAGCAATTTTCCATCAACCGCCACCGAGGGAATTCTCTTTACACCGTACTCCTGCACTTTGTCTATACAGGTTTTATCCTCATATTGTTCCACCAGGTTATAGGTGGTAATCTCGCAACTATCGCAGGACAACTCTTTCACCATTTTTACAACCGGATCACAAACCGGACAATTTGCCGTAAATATTTCTATTTGTCTTTTCATTTTTTTTTGAATTTAAATTAACAATCAGTTTTATCCTTCTTATTAAAGAACAATCCAAAGATAAGAGCGGAACCGGGGTGGTCTCCAAATAAAAAAACCTGCTTTTTTACGACAGATTTTTATTAGTATTAAAATTAAATGGAAAATTTTTGAATGTTTTACTCTGATCTATTTTCGGAAATGTAAGATTCCAGCCTTCGTTTAAGTTCATCAATCTCCTTCATTTTATCGGTAAGGCTGTTAAGCTCAAGGTCGGGAAATTGTTTGCGAATAAATTCAATTCGCTCTTCATTACCGCAATTACCGGGACAGGCTTCCACAGTTTCTGAAATTTTGATCGCCAGCGCTTTGCGGTACACTTCATCTAAAAGAAGAAAATGCGCCTTATCAAGTCCTTTTTGCGCCGCTTTGAACTGGATCAGAATCTTTTCTGGATCTTTATTTTCATCCAGCATTTTTATAAGTCCGTTAAGCTGGCCGCTGATGCTCTGCAAGCGAGTTTTTATATCTTTACTTAGATCTCTAGGAATCATACTTTTAATTTTCAGCAAGATACATCTGGAGTGGGGGAGGTCACCAAAAGTATTTTAAATTTTTAGCAGCAATTTGTTCCTTCCTGAATGGGTGGACAGGCAACATTACCATAAGAACAATAAACACAGCAATCACCTTCTTTTGGTTTTAATAAATGATTACAATTATCACATTGGTAAAAAAACTGACAGGCTGTTGTGGGCATTTCCTCTTCTTTTGTGTGTCCGCAACCAGGACATTTAATGGTAGAAACTAGTTCTATTTCCATAATCTATTTGTTTTTAAAGCATATGAGGAATATCCGATGACATAGTCGGATACGTAAAGATCATCGTCCTTAACTCATTGATTTTCATTTTGGTCTTTATTGCCATGGCGAATAAATTGATGGTTTCCTCTGTGTTAGGACCTATTAAATGTGCCCCAAGAATAGTCTGATTCTCTTTATCAATAATCGTTTTATAAGTATATTCTTTAACATTCAGTCTTTTTGCATTGAACCAGCTTTCCGCATTGTTATAATTGACCTGATATTCTATCTGTTTTGATTTGGCTTCTGCTTCGGTCAATCCTACTGATGCCAGGGTAGGTAAAGTAAAAACTACGGAAGGCATTGGTGGATAATTAACTTTTTTCTTGTTCCCTTTGATGATGTTTGATGCTACAACATGTCCTTCCATCACCGCGACCGGTGTAAGGGGCAAGCCTCTGGAATCTGCCGAATCTCCTGCTGCATAAATATTAGGGTTAGAGGTGCTTTGAAGGTATTCGTTGACCAGGATTCCTTTTTTTGAAAAAGATATCCCTGCTTTTTCCAAATCTAAATCAAAAATAGCGGGAGGACGACCGGCCGAGTTAAAGACAGAGTCAGTCCTATAAGTTACCTCTTTTCCATTGGATTTTCCTGTTACTACAAAATGATCTTCTTTCTTTTCAATTTTTGAGACTTCAGTTTCCAAAACCAGTTTAATTCCCAGGTTTTGCGTTGCATTCACAAGATGTTGTACAATGTCATGGTCAAAGTTTTCCAATGGATGATCACCACGATGTAATATGGTTACATCGGCACCGGCCCGCGCAGCGATATGGGCAAATTCAAAGGCAATGTAGCCTCCTCCAATAAATAAAAGTGATTCAGGTAGCTTTTTCAGGGTAAGGAAATCTGTACTTGAAAGTGCTAATTTTCCACCTTCAAAATCCAGTACCCAGGGTTTTGCACCTGTTGCGATCACGAATTTCCCAGCTTCAATAACTTCATCACCTAACTGTAAGGTGTTATCAGATAAAAATTTAGCTGAAGTGTGATAGGTGTCTATGTCTTTATTCTTATATCCTTTTTCAATTTTAGGAGGCATGGCATCGACAAAAGATTGCTTAAAAGCCATAATATCTTCCCAATTGACTTCAGGCACAGTATCTATTCCATTTCCTTTAAGTCTTTGGGCAAAATCACGTACTTCCGTTGCTCCTATAATCACCTTTTTAGGATCACAGCCTCTTAGGGCACAGGTTCCACCGTAGGGAAGTTCATCAGTAATGCCCACCTTAAGGCCTTTGGAGGCACATTTATTAGCAACAGTCATACCTGACATCCCGGAACCTATTACAAATACATCATATTTTTTCATCTACTTCTCTTTTTTATTTTCTGTATCGATTACTTTATAACCAGTTGTATTTATTGCTTTTCTGATTGCGGTTAAATCGACTTTAGTTTTATCATATTCTACCACGGTATTAGTATTTGCGTAACTCGCCTTGACTGATAAAATACCATCTAGGTTATTTACCTCACTTTCTACGTGGGCTTCACAGCCTGCGCAGGTCATTCCCTCAACTTCAAAGGTGTGCTTTATTATGTTTGATTGAGAAACATACACTATATCTTTACTGGGCTGTGTATAAAATATATTGGAATAATAAGGGAAAGCCAGCATCAATCCGGCAAATACTGTTACCATGAACAGAAAATTTTTGGACTGCCAAAAAGATGGTTTTTCTTCCTCATCACAGGCACAATCTATTTCTTCTTGTGTTTTAAGTTTCAATTTTAAATACCAGGCCAAACCAAGAATTCCTATAGTAAGCGCAATCAAATAAGGACGAAAGGGTTCTATCCAGGAAAATGTGGTGACAAGTCCACTACTACCTGCTAAAATTGCCAGGAGGGGAGTAATACAACATACAGAAGCAGTTACTGCAGTAAGCAAGCTAACAAAAGCTGGGCTGTTGGACATATTGGATGATTTCATTTTACGCAGTTTTTTTAACCATTTTAATTGTAGTGAAAACAGCATCAAGTACCGCTGTTTTATCCTTCACTAATGAATAATACAACGTTTGCCCATCTCTTCTTGAAGAGATAAAACCTGCATCTTTAATTTTGCGGATGTGTTGGGATATTGCCGGTACACTCATTTCTAAAATATCAGCAATATCACAAGGGCATAATTCGTCTTCCATATTCAAAAGGAATAAAATTTTTAAGCGTACTTCACTACCAGCAATCGATAGTAGTTTGGTCATATCTTGAAAATTATCATCCATTCTTTCCAAAGTGTTTTTGCAATTAAGAAGTTGTTGATGATCAGCCTGAGCTCTTGTACACGAAATTTCCATGGTTAATCTATTATTTAGAGATCAAAAGTATAATAAAATACGTATTTAAGCAAATTCTTAAATAATAGTTAGTATAAATATTCTGCTTCATACATTTAAGAGATTATGACCACTAATTTCAAAGACCTTCTGGTTGTAAATCGGTCAGCACATTACCGCTTCATTCTGCGAAATGCTCCATTTCGGGTAAAGAGCTTCCCTAAGAATATCTTGGGCATCCTTTTTATTTTCCTAAGATGTATCTGACATATAGTAGTTATCGCTCCTCGTGTAGTTTTATACTTAACGAAGTAAAAAAGGACGCCCGCTAAATCGGAATTCCATTCTTGCTTTTACTTCACTTCCGGTTGTTTCTCAATTTCAGTATTTCCATTTCCTTCCCGGCCGTTGCTGTCCCTACCTTTTTTGTAATGCAAAATACCAATATTTAGAAGTTAGTACAGGTTGCATAAGCCAGTCGTCCCTCCTTTTTATAAACCTTCCCTAATTCTAAATATTGAAAATGTATCAGCATCAAAAAAGGTAACAGCAAACGGCTCTATAGGAAGTAAATCAACAAATAACAATTATGAAATCATTTCAAAACAACATACCCGGAAGCGAAATAAAAAAATTAAAAAAGGAAAACGCTCCGGATATAATAAGTAAATCAATGTTTAATCAACCTGCAAAAAAAAGCAGGTATCTAAATCTTTTAATTATGAGTAATCTAAGAAATCAAGTACAGTTAATCGGAAACGTGGGGAATGCCCCTGAAATTAAAAACTTCGAAAGTGGTAAAAAAGTAAGCAGTTTTTCACTGGCTACCAATGAATACTATCACAAGGAAGGAGAGAAAATTCAACAAACCGACTGGCACAATGTAGTGGCCTGGGGAAAACAGGCACAGCTTATCGAGAAATATGTTGATAAAGGTAAAGAAGTGGCTATCCGTGGCAAACTAACTTCCAGATCCTATGAAACCCAAAGCGGAGAGAAACGATATGTTACCGAAATTTTAGTAAGTGAAATCCTCTTTCTTGGAAATAGAGAAATAACTGATTAAGAACCCAAAAAACAAAGAGGGCGTTCCCTTGGAAAGTTGCGCCCTCTTTTAATTATTAACCCTTTAAATAAGCTAATAATGAAATCCAAAGTTAACGAAATAGCGATAAGCTACAGCGGAAGTTTAAAAACAAATTTGCTTCCAAAAATAACCAGTTCCAGGTGTGCGGCAGAATTAGCCTTTGAGCAATGGAATAAAAATAATATTGAATTGCAGGAAACTTTTAAAATTATACTGCTCAATAATGCTAATAAGGTTAAAGGAATTTATGAAGTTTCTAACGGAGGTATTACCGGAACCCTGGTCGATGTTCGAATCCTATTCGCAGTAGTATTAAAGTCCTTAACCACGGCAATAATTTTATTGCACAATCACCCTAGCGGAACCCTTAGACCAAGTGAAGCAGATAAAAGCCTGACCAGAAAAATTAAAAATGCGGCATCATTTTTTGATGTTAAAGTACTGGATCATATTATTCTTATTCCTGATGGTAATTATTACAGTTTTGCGGATGAGGGAATTCTGTAATTTACCTGGCCAATGCTAACCAGATTTTAAACACTTCTATTTTTAGAGGTGTTTTTTTGGCTTAAGATTTCTCAACGAATCTTAAGCAAAGCAGCTCCAAAAGAAACACAAAATTAGTCTTGTTGGTTGTGCTCAAAAATAAGGAGCATTTCACATTCAGTTCAAGTAAAAAAGGAAAATCCGCTGTTACCTGGATTTTCCTTTCTATCATTAAATGAAAAATTCAAATGATTATAAATATAGAAAAAAAATATTCGTTAAGTATTCTTTGCCTTGATTTTATAAAAAAAATGTATCTTTATTACGCTGATCTTCAGCATTCAAATTTACGCAGGTGTATCCATTTTTAACTTTCGCCGATAACCTGCACATCAAAAAATTATTAATCCGGAAATTTTTTCCGGGAATTGGCAAGTGGCTTTTGACTGTCTATCAGGACAGGCAACAGGTCAAATTGTACGGAATTTTTGTCCCGCGCTGCGGGACGAAAAGGAGTAGCAAGAGGGTAACACGCTACGCGATGTTAAGCACTCCTTTTCGTTTTTAAATAACTGTAAATCAGTTGTTTGAAATATATTGAAATTCCTGGGTTTAAGCAATTTGCAACAAATGCCCTGCCAGCCCCCATTTTTAGGGAAGAATTTGCGACAAATCGGCGAATTATGGATTCATTTATCGGCATCAGGTTCAAAAAGGAAACAGCTAAACGCTTCCAGGAATTTTCAAGAACACACTTCAAATCACACACCGAAGCACTGGAGACAATGCTCGATTTTTTCTTCTATAACGAGATTTCTCCCCACGAAAGATTGGGCCCAACCGGGAGGACTATCGAAGCTTCTTTTAAGAAACGTATTAATGCAGTTATTGCCATTATGCGTGATATGGAAAAAACGCAAACCAAACCCACCGCGGCGATGATCGCCTCACTTTTCCAAACCGAAACATCTCAAAAGAAACCACTCATCCTGGAAAAGAAAATTTTCCGGGAGAAAAAAGATGACGTTCTGCAACCGGAACAAGATGGTAGGGATGATAAGAATTTTTCTGATAATAACCTGTAAAAATTCTCTGCTATGTATATCACCATCACACCTCAAAAGTTAGGCGGGAATTACTCCCAGAGTTCGGCTGGTTTTGTTAGCTACCTCGAAAAGGAAAACGAAGGGCTAGAAGAAGGGGCAAAGGAACATTTCTTTAATCAATATGAGGATGCCATTTCCCCGGAGAAAGTCGTCAAAGAAATTGATAACAATACCGCTAAGCTCAAAAAGAAAGAACCGAAGTTCTATTCCATAACCGTCAGCCCTTCCAAATACGAATTACAACGCCTGCAAAATAGTAGCAAGGATCTACAAAGGTATACCCGGGAACTGATGAAAGATTATTTGGCCTCTTTTAACCGTGAAATAGACGAAAGGCCGATTAATATCAATGATATTAAATATTACGCTAAAATCGAACATAGCAGGAGTTTTAAAGGTACCGACCGCCAGGTTCGTGAAAACCAGCCTTACGCCACTAAAATTCTTCAACTCAAAAGTGAAGTCCGAAAAATAGAAACTGGGCTGATGCAGGGAAGTATTCAAAAACGGGAAAAGGAAATTGAGAAACTGGAAGCACAGGCACCACACCGGCAAGATGGTAAGCGAATCGTACAGGGGATGCCCAAAGCAGGAAACCAAAGCCATATTCATATTATCGTAAGTAGAAAAGATGCTTCCAATTCGGTTAGCTTATCACCGGGAAGTAAATACAAAGCTTCGGAAGTTAATTTTAATGGTAAGACCGTTAAACGCGGATTTGACCGAGACCGCTTTTTTGAAAAAGCAGAAAAGACCTTTGATAAAACCTTCGGCTACCAGCGCAATTTTGTGGAAACCTATACGGCACGAAAGGAATTTATTAAAAACCCGAACCACTATTTTACCGCGCTAATGGGATTACCGACTAACGAAAAAGCACTTGCTTTTAAGCTCATCCGGGAATCGGGTATCCCGATGATGCCCAGTATCCCAACCTCGCAGGCACAACTTGCCCTCAAAATTTTTAACAGGCTTAAGAAAGGGGTAGAAGTAGCCGTTAAATCAAGTTCAATCGGTATTTAATTTTAATTGTTATGGACATAGAAAACCTTTTTAGACTGCTTCTGATCATCGGGCTGGTAAGCATATTGTTCTATATATGTTTTAAGCTGATCAACCGCTTTGCTTTTATTTTGAATTTATTACTAATGGTGGCCCTTGGCATGTATGGGGACCAGGATAACCAGTGGATTCCGGCTTTATTATTCTTGGGGTGTCCGTTGCTGCTGGTCAATACACTGATGTATGTTTTTTTACATAAGGGTGAGGATAATAATAAGATCGATAGAAAATACCAGGTCGGTTTTTCAACCACCAAAGGAAAATTTAAACTGGAGAATATTAAACGCGGTGCTTCCGTTATTGGCTCTGCCGGAAGCGGGAAGACCGAAAGTGTGGTGTATGGCTTTTTAAAACATTTTCAAAAGGAAAATTTTTGTGGGGTGATTCACGACTATAAGGATTTTGAGCTTACCGAAATGGCCTTCCCGCTTTTTAAAGACCGGGAAATTCCCTTTAAGATTATTTCCTTTGATAAGATCCTCCATCGGGTGAATCCCATCGCTCCACGGTACCTGGAGAATGAGGAAAGCGTAAATGAAGTTTCCAGGGTTTTGGTGGAAAACCTATTGGAGCAACGAGAGTCAGGTACCTCGGGGACTACAAAATTTTTTAATGATGCCGCAGAAGGGCTAATCGGAGGACTGATCTGGAAATTAAAAACCGATTACCCGAAGTTTTGCACCCTCCCACACCTTATAGCCATCTACCAGTACTTGGATACCGATAGCCTGATCCAATTTTTGGAAACCAATCCCACTTCCCGTGCAATGGCCGATGCCTTTATCAGCGGTAAAGATTCTGAGCGGCAAACGGCCGGGGTAAAAAGTACCCTGGCCAATGCCCTTAAAAGGATCAGTACCCAACAGATTTTTATGGTACTTTCTAAAGATGAAGTTCCGCTTCATATTAATAGTGAGGAGAATCCATCAGTTATTTCCGTAGTGAACAATCCCAAATACGAAGCTTCCTACTCTCCGGTTATAGCCACCATTATCCATACCATTACCAAACAAATGAGTGTCCGTAATTCCAAAGCGTCTTTCCTGCTCATGGAAGAGGCACCGACACTGCGTTTGCTGAATATGCACCGGATCCCTGCCACCCTAAGAAGCTATGATATCGCTACAATCTACGTAATGCAGGATAAGATCCAAAACGATATGATGTATGGGGATAAAGCCAGTAAGGCGATCCTGAGTAATCTTTCCTACCAGTTTTTTGGAAAGGTTAACGATCCTGATACCGCCAAATACTACGAGCGCTTTTTTAAAATCGTGAAAAAACCTACCACCAGTGTCAACCGCGGGTATAGCCTGGATTTTGACACAAGGGTGACAACCGGGGAGAAGGAAATCCCAAAAATCCGGGCCGATGTCTTTTTCCGTTTGAAACAAGGAGAATTTATAACCTACGCCGATGGCAAGGATAAAAAAATACAGTTTAAATTGCAGAAAATTGGGCGTGATCTCCCTTCGGCTAAAGACCAAAAACCTTATTCCAAAGCTGATCTGAAAGCTAATTTTGAACAGGTGTATAAGGAGGCCAGGTCTATATTTGAGTAAGCGGAATATAGTTATTAATTATTATTCATTTTATAACGTGTCAAGTAAATACTGTAAAAAACTTGACAATTCATATTTTATTTCACTATATTTGTGGTGCTATGAATATTGCGACATCCATAAAGTCTAAAGTAGATCGTATAAACACCGGGAAGGTATTTACCTATGATAGCTTATCTATTCCCCAAACCGAATTTTCTGCTGCTGCAAAAGCTTTAAGCAGGTTAGCTGCAAGAGGGGTGATTAAAAGATATAAAAATGGTATGTACTATAAGCCCAAACAAACTATTTTTGGGGAAATAAAACCAAGTGAGGAAGAATTACTTTATAATTATCTTTTTGAAGATGGTGAGCCAATTGCATACATAACCGGTCTTCGTCTATATAATGAATTTGGCCTTACTACTCAAATCCCTACAACGCTAAGAGTGGCCAGCTGGGATAAGGTGATAAAAACCAAGATTGGAAATTTGGTTGTAAAGCCTGCAAGAAGTTACGCACCCGTATCCAAAGAAACTATTCCTTTCTTGCAATTATTGGATGTAATGAAAGACTTTAAAAAGATCCCAGATTTGGATAAAAAGGAGGGTGTTGATTTTTTGAAGAAAAGAATTAAAGCGCTTTCTGATAGTGGTAAAATTAAATTGGTCGAGTTTGCTAAATCCTATCCTCCCAAAGTGAGGGCATTTTTAGGTGCTCTTCTTGAGGCACTCTCATTTAACGAGGTGGGGGAACCGCTTAAAAACACTATTAATTATTTAAGTAGTTATGAATTCGGAATATCCGAAAATATATTGTCCACCATTTCAAACTGGAAGATCTCCTGATGAATTTACATAATTATAAAACTGCATTTCAGGGAGCTATTGTTGCTACTGCCCAACACTTTGGGATTTCTGAAATCTATGTAGAAAAGGACTATTGGGTTACCTTAGCACTTAAAGAGATTTTTACTAATAAATCAACCAGCCAACTCGCCGTGTTTAAAGGTGGAACATCCCTTTCTAAATGCTTTGGCATAATTGAGCGCTTTTCTGAAGATATTGATTTGGTGGTTATAAAAGAGGAGGGGGAAACCGATAATTCCTTAAAGCGAAAACTCAAAAAAGTCACTGGTGTACTGGAACCTGTGATGACTGTTATTCCCGAACATCCTTTAGAAAACAAACGAGGCAAAATTAGAAAAGTGGTTTATGGGTATGATAAAGTAGGCGTGGAGGGTGCATTTGGCCAGATACGGGATCATATTGTAGTAGAAGCTTCAAGTCTTGGGAAATCCCATCCATCGGAAATAGTCAGTGTCCATTCCCTGATTGCGGCTTTTATTGCCACGACTAATAATGTAGACCTTATCAATGCGTATCACCTTGAACCTTTTAAGGTTACGGTATTAAGTATAGAACGTACATTTTGTGAGAAAATAATAAGCCTGATAAGGTTTTCCTATACCGAAGACCCTCTGGAAGATTTAAAAGATAAGGTTCGCCATACTTACGATTTGCATCAACTTTTACAACAAGATAAAATTTCTTCGTTTTTGAAATCTGATGTTTTTGAAAAAATGTTGCTGCAAGTGGGGAAAGACGATGATAAGGCTATCCCCAATGACAAGGAGTGGTTATTAAAACATCCATCCCAGTCCTTGTTCTTTAGCCAAACAGAAATGGTTTGGAAATCCCTGGGCAAAACCTATTCTGGTTCATTTAGGGAGCTGCTAACCGGAGATCTTCCTGAAGAGGGGAAGGTATTAAAATCCATGATGAGGATTTCCGTAAGGCTAAAGGAAGTGAAATGGGAAATTTAAAACTACCTCCGTTCAAACAAGCCAACAACTAGTTAATATTTAAATTAACAACCTATGTGCTAATCCGGTAACCAAATTACCCTGCAAGAGACCCCGCAAGTCACCCCGCATGTTCAGGATCTCTTAAATGTAATTAATGGTGAAGATAGCAGAAGTGAGTTTCAATACCATTAAGGACTTTCCGATAGAGAAAAATTTAGAAAAATTTATTTGCAACCTGCCCTTGCCGAAGGATTGAAATGACCATTCCCGAGAAACCACAAAGTAGTAAACAGGGTTATAGGCTGACTGTCAGGGGTGCAAAAGCCACAAAAATTTAAAATTTTAAAGTCGGAATTTTTCAATATTATCAATTAGGATCATTAATAAACCGATGGGAAATCTTTAATTTCAAATTCCGTTCTCCGTCTTTTTCATTAAGCTCTAATATCGCCCTCCTTTCTTTAGACAAGGAAAATTTTGGCAGTACATAAACCATTCTTACAGTTTGATTTTTTCCAATCTTGGCCGGCACATTGTATTTAAAAACCGGATCCTGGTATAAACGCTGCAGGGATTTCTTCTTTCCCTTTTTGCGCATTTCAATGGCCAATTTTAAAAAGTTAAGATCATAATCTAGGCTGGATCTATTCTCAATTTCGATCACAAAATAGAGCTGCTTCTTATTAAAAACAATATTCTCAACACTTAAAATAATATCCGTCTTGCGTTTTTTTATGCGGCCTATGCGTTGCTTTTTACTCAGCAGGTAGCTGCAGAATCTGCGGTAATGATCTTCCTTCTTGTTTAAGTTCTTTTGCGGTTTTTTGTCCCTAACTGAATCCTTGACAACTGGCTTTTCCTTTCCGATACTTTGCGCTTCAGGGATAAAATAGTTCAGCCTGGAAAGTTGTTCTTTATACTTCAAAATATAGGAGAAGACAGCTCCATCGGCTCCGATAACCAATAAGTTACTTTCCTTGCCGGGTTTGGCCTGCAGGAGCCCAAAGTGCTGCTGCTTATCCCGGTTATAGGTAAAAACAAAATGCGCTGCTCCAGTAAGCCCCTGGCTAATCGCTTCGGGAAAAAATAGCGCAACATTTTTATGATCGTTGGCGTAGATAGTGTCCAGTTTTTCCTGGGTTTGTGCACTGGTGAAAATAAAAACCAGTAGAGCAGCCTTGGTTAAAATATACTTTTTCATAATGATTGTTTTATTGGTTAGCCATTCCCCAGTTTGATTCAGGTCTGCTGGCTTTGAGAATTAATTTGTAATTATTTAGAATGGTCACTTTTACGTTGCGGTTATTTCGGCGAAATACTTTGCTTATCCCGGTGACCTGGGGTACACTTGGGATATTAATATCACCGATTACATCATCCAGGACTTCCGTAGTTACTTCCGCCCGGAAATTATTCTCGATGTAGATACCTTCGCTACCATCTTCAAGGTCAAAGGCTTTTAGGCTAGTTTGATGCTTATTGATATTTTCAATCTCAATCAGGACACGATTAGGCTGAAAACTAACAAAACCAAAAACCGGGGTGTTTTTGGGAATAAGTTTATCACCAATCCTGGCAGGCTGCGAAAGTCGCATCCGAAGCCTGGAGTTGGCTTTAACTACCTGGGTACCATCAACCATCACGTTAATTTCCTTATCTGTATTGCTGGTAGTACCATCTTTAGGTGCTTCGGGAGCAGAAGCAAAGAATAATTGATGTTCCAATCCCATTTCTTTGGCTTCGATTTTTCGCGCTTCCCCAGTATCTACTTTTGGTGCTCTTTCTATTAGTGAGGGGCTGTTATTCTCCGATGGACTGGTTTGCGGGGTTTGCTTGAGGTTTGCGATTTGTGCTTGCCGTGCTTTTCCCAATTCATAAATACTATCGATCTTGCGCTCTTTTTCTTTTTCCAAAAGCTCGGTATCGTAATAGCCTAAAGAATCCAAGAACGTTTCATCATAAATACTTGGCGCATTCTTATCCCGAACTTCTTTGAGGTTATCAATAGCCTCCAGTTTGGACTCATAGGTTTCCTGGCTTTCTTCTTCAAGATCAGGGATCTCAGTTTGCCGGAGGTTTTCCTGGTGCTCTTCATCCTCCCCGGTGATCATTAAGGTATAGGTGACAAGAAAAATCACAATGACCACCAGGACGCTAATGAATACGATTTTGTTCTTTTCAATTTTCATCGGTTCTAATTTTAATTTTGTGAGGGTACTTTTCTTAAACTGTTTTCGAAATAATCCGTAATGAGGAGTCCGTGAGGGTTATGGGGAAAGTGACGATCTACGATGAGTAATTTTCCCGTGCTTACTAGTTCATAGGTGTCTACTATATTGCCGCGGTTGATTTCAAAAATAACAGTGGTTTTAAAATGGTACGATTCCTCCTTTTCTTCGAGCTGCGAATCGATCGTTAATATCTTTTGGACCAGCGAGTACTGCAATAAGCGGTTGTAAACCCCTTCGGCCTTTTTCTGCCTGTATAGGTTGTCTACAGAACTATTGCCCAGCCATAATGCTTTTTCCAGGTTTTTCTCATAGTTGCTGGCATCAATATTATAGAAATAGGTATGAAACAGCTCCAAATGAGCCAGGGCTTCTACCTGGAAGTTTTCTTTTTGGGTCACCAGCTTTAAGGGAATGATGCTCCCATCGGTATTGATGGCAAAGGCGCTGTTTAATGCCATATTCCGTGTGGAGATGGCCATCCAAATGGCAAAAACACTGCAGCCCATTGAGCAAAGCACTACGGCCAGCACGATAAAGCGGTTGAGTTTTAATATCAAATAGATATTTTTATATGGTGTTTTCATTTTTGAACTATATTTTTCAATGACTAAATTGGTTATATCGGTTGCTGCTGATTAAGTGGTGAAAAGTCTTAGGGTAAATGAAATGGCCCGCCGGTAGAGTTTGAATTTTAAAAACACGATAAAAACTATCGAACCCAGCTCTACAACCGGTGCAAAAAAACCGCTCCCGTAATCCGTACCGAATAGGTTTTCCCAAAAATTGTTGTTGATCTCCGTATACAGAGCATTAATAAACACATTAACCAGGAAGAATGCAGGCACCAGCATATATACTGCGGCATACAGCCTGAAAAAACCATAGGCCATCGAGCGAAACTTTTCAAATACCGCCAGGCTTAGTACCAGCGGAAAAAAGGCCTGCATAATACCCAAGAGGAAATAACGTTCCGCAAGGAATAAGGGATAGATGAATAAATCCAGAATCCATAGAAACAGGCTAATTAAAAATGCAAAGGTTTTAAAGCCATATAGTGGTGTGACTAAGGCCTCATAGAGTAAAGCCATAGCTTTACGCATCGCCCCC
This sequence comes from Salegentibacter profundi, assembly GCF_054121475.1. Classification (NCBI taxonomy): domain Bacteria; kingdom Pseudomonadati; phylum Bacteroidota; class Flavobacteriia; order Flavobacteriales; family Flavobacteriaceae; genus Salegentibacter; species Salegentibacter profundi. Next base: position 262,118 of record NZ_JBSYGG010000002.1, on the reverse strand, counting down.
ATAGGGGAGACATCTTCCTCGATGGGGATCTCCTGCATCTGCAGCGGAAGAAGGGCAGGGGCTGTATCTCGGTACTGGTTTTCAATAGCCACAAGAATATTGTCAAAGAAGCCCAGGATTTGCGTTGAAAAAATAACCAGCAGGACCACCGCAAAGTTCTTGGCCAGATCTGCGGGGGAAAGCCCCCAGGTATAGCCCTGCCTGTCGGCTATGCCTTCATTATACTTTTTAAGGATGTTGACCAAAAAGAAGAGCACCGCCAAGGTCTTCATGCCGACAATGGTATACCGAGAAAATTCGCTTTCCTGGATGGTTTGGAAAACACTATCGATATATTCGACTCCTACGGCCAATATAATTACCCCTTCCATCATCAAAAGCCTGTTTCCCGGTTATTAATCCTGTCCTGCATTTCCCGAAAAGAAATGATCTCTCGGTAACGCTTGGTCTTTAGCCGCACATCGGTGACCATCTCTTTCGACTCGAGTTCTTTTTGCTTTAAAATCTCCGCCCGCTCGGCATCACTCATTTTTAAATGATCACTTGATAAAATCTCATCGATAAAGCTTGCGGTTTCCAGGGAGTTATCTACCACGTCACTGAAGGATTGGGTCACCCTGCTTATTTCGTTGGGTTTGATATAAGGGGAATTCAAGATATCCCGAAGGTCATCCTGCATTACCGCAATAAGGCGTTGGTTGTTACGACCTATCTCACGAACGGCTTTTAAATCCTGTACCACGCTATTGACCTTCTCAATATTCTCTTTCTGTGCCTTTAAAAAGTTGACGGTCTTGACCAAGTTAGCAGTTTGCTTGGCCGATTCCACCAGGGATTTAACCAGGCTGACAAAGTTCGTATTATCATACACCGGCATCCCCTGGCAGGCAGCGCCTGCAGGCAAGCATAAAGCTAAGGCCAGTGAGAGAACCAAGGTTTTGTGTTTGTTTTTCATATCGAATTGTTTTAATTGTTAATTAGCGTTTCGGCCTTCCTGATGAATTCCTTGATTGCCTTTTCCATATTTTTGGTTTTTTTATAAATGGCCATTATGGCCTCGTTTTCGGTACCGTCGGTGAGGTAGGCAGCATAGACTTCGGGTGGTACTTCCAGGCGGAAAATGTTGCTTTCCTTGCCGATCTTAATGAAGATCTCGGTGTACTTGCGCTTGCCGGTCAAATTATTCCTGATCGATTTCAACTGGTTGAGATCGTGCCTAGAGAGGCTCAAGCGCCTGGCCAGTTCTTCATAACCTTTTTCATTATTCAGGCTGTAAATTACCTGGGTGTTTTCCAGGATGCTTGAGGAAGTAGCATTATTAGGAAGTTGGTTTATGGATTGTAAGATAATTCCAATGGCACCGTTCTGTTTACGAATGGCCTGGTAGTAGAATTCCACGCTTTCAAGGACATTGTCAAACTTGAGTTGCTTGGCGAATTCATCAAAAAGGATGATTCCCTTTTCTGCCCTGTTTTTCCAGATCGTACGCTGGATCGCCGACTTGATAAGTTTGAGCATCACCGAGAGGATCTCTTTATTGTCCTTGACTTCATCGAGTTCAAAGACAATCAGCCGCTTATCTTCTATCTTGTAAGTTTGATCTTCGCTAACTTCAAATAAGAAGCTGTATAGACCATCGCCGACATACTCCGAGAGCACGTGCAAAAAGTTGGTAACATTGAAGTAGTCGGGATGGATTTTAAGGGTCTCCAGTAGCTCATCTTTTCGCTGCTCGATAAAATGATAAAAACTATCTAAAGAATGGTTTTCCTTTGTGTTTTTGTAATAGTAACGGAGGATCTTTTTAATGGCTACGGATTGTGCTTTGGTAACCTTATCATTTGCAACAATGAGTTCTAATAGAAACACCGAAAGATCTTCCAACCGTTCAGGGCCTACATCATCGTGATTGGATATATAAAAAGGATTGATGCCTAAGCTCTTGCCACTCTCGTAGCGTAAAACGGTGTATTTTTCGGGATAGAGCTTTGCGAACTTGGTATAAGAACCTCCCAGGTCGATAATTACCAGGCGTACCCCGTTTTCAAAATATTGACGAAGTATGTTATTGGCCAAAAAGGATTTCCCTTCCCCGGTAGGGGCGAAGATGGCAAAATTGCGCGCCTTGATGCGTTTCTTTCCCTCATCCCAAACATCTTTTAGTACGGGGATATTATGCTCACGGTCATTAAAAATGATACCTGTAGGATCCGATTTATAATTGCTGTTATTGATAAAAAGGCATAAGGCATGTTTTAGATCGGTGACATAGAGATCTTCATCGGAAAAATTGGAAGAGAAGCAGCAGTAACTGTTCAGTAGGTAATTCTTACGTTCCTCGCCTCGTGGAGCGTAAGGGGTAATATCCAGTTCCTTGAACTCAGCCTTAATTTTAGAGGCAATGCCTTCCAAATTACGGGGATCACGATCCCAAAAGATGACATTAAGATGGCCACGGATGATCCGGGCATTATCATCGCTATTAATCCTTTCCAGGATTTCCTGGATCTTTCCAAGAACGACTTTGTTTTGAGAGCCAAAGTTAGAACTCTTGCTGAGCTCTTCTACTTTTTTATCCAGTAGCTTGCGCCACTTGTGTTTATCATCCAGGTAGAGTACCTGGTTGACTATATGGTTTTCTCTTAAATGAAGCCCCAACCCATCAATAAACCCCTGGTGAAATACAAAGTCATCAGATGTGAATTTCTCATTGGTTTTGCTCGACTGTACCCTTTCGCCAAAGCACAGCTCGCTATTGATAGCCAGGGCATCAAAATAATTGTCCCCCGTTTGAATATGTTGTTTTTCGAGTAGGATATCGGTATCGAAACCATCATTGAAACCATTGAAGTACTCGGAAGTTAGGCTGGTGATTTCTTCTGGTGGTATTGCTTTTATAGAAACCTTTCGGCTGTTAGCAATAAAGGAAACACAATCGTTTACCGAGCCGATAAAGCTTTTAAGGTTGGCATCCAGTTCCCTGACAATTTCTTTGGAGACTTTTCGAAAAGGGTTTACATATTTGGAGTTGTTTAAAGCTTTGTTCCTGGTCAGGGTAAAAAATATTAAAGAGCGGTGCGCTATATACTCCCGATCTTTAAAATAATCACTGGTGGCCTTTTCCAAAAAGGTTTTGTTTGGAAGTGTCGTTGCAGTGAATGCTTTCTTCTCATAAATATCCTGCTTATGCACTACTGTACCCACCGGCAGGGACTTAAGCGCCTGAAACCAGGTGGCGTGCAGGTCTTCAAAATCTTTTTCCGATAAGGAGTAAATTTCAGGCAGGTCAAGCCGGTAACATAGGACGATGTTACCGTTTGGGGCAAAAACAACATTGTCCCGAATATCTGTAATAGGCCAGTGAGAGGCGAGGTTAATCTTTTTCATAATGGATACCTGAGTTTCTTTTATTACTGATCATTTTTGGAAATGCCCCGGTCATCTGTAGAAATTCCAGGAGCCGACTGATACGGTTTAACCCGATATACAAGAATGCATTAAAGAGCAGGGCGCTAATAATCACACCCAGACTGAAGGAGAAAATGATCACCAGTAGGGACGCGATTATCGAAAGCATCATTAGCGCGAATAGGGGAAGGGGAAGCCCAAAGATTACCGCACCTTTTCGAATGTTCCTATAAGGTTCATACTTTTTCATAACTGTTCCTTTATTTTTTTAAATGTCGCTTAGCGACTTAAACTACAATGGTGATCAAATAGGTGAAGATTCCCACCACAGCGCCTGCGATAAGAACAAAGACCAACACCCGGGTTATTCCTTTTTTGAGGTCGGAGTTTTCCCCAAAGAAGTGGCCGGCATTAAAAAGGAACCCGACCAGGAAGATTACTCCAAGGATGATTGGAAATATATTCCTTATAGTATCGGAAATATCGGCAACGGAATCTTCGATCCCACCGATTTGCGCAAAAACGCTCGTAGAAAGCAACGATAAAACAGTTGCCATAGAGATAGATTTTTTCATAACTGAAAGTTTTAAGTTTTGACTCGTTTTCGTTATGAGAAAATTAGAAATTTAATGTCTTAAATAATTGAAAATCAGTAAATTGTGAATAAAATATTATTTATATAAGATTGATTTTCAATGATTTCATTTGGCATTAAATTTTATGGGATTATAGAAGGAGGTGGTTAATAACTCGGAAAATGAAAATGAAAAAAGTGCTCAAAAACGTCAGTTTTATGATTTTGCTTCTGAATATGTGCATCATTTTTAGACAGGAAACTGGATTAAAAAAAAGAATAGTAATTAATGTGGGTCAGGGTGGAAAAGATTCCGGTGCCATCGGAATAAATGGAATTAAAGAAAAGAATGTTGTGTTGAATATTGGCTTGGAAATTTTAAGGCTCAACGAAAAGTCAGAGGCACCATTGAATTTATACTTGATTCGGTATAACGACACGCTTATTTCATTATCGGATAGAACAAAACTTGCTAAAGTTCTGAATGCTGACTTGTTTCTTTCGTTGAATTGTAATCATTCTCATAATGCTATTGCAAGGGGGATCGAGGTGTACGTTGGAGAAACTCACTCTGAATATTCAAAAGAGTCTGTTTGGTTTGCCTATCAATTGCAGAATCAAATTAAAAAGCATTTAGGCTTTGATAGTAGGGGCTTGAAGTTTACTAATTTTCAGGTATTGCGGGAAACGATTAATTATTTTCCTTCGGTATTCGTAGAATTGGGGTTTTTGAGTAATGGAGAGGAAAACGGTTATTTTCAAAAGCCTAAGAACCTTCAAGTTTTGGCATTCGTGATATGGGAAAGTTTAATCAAAAATTTAGAAAGTTATGAGAGAATTGGGAATTGAGGTGATAAAATGTATTCGCAAAATAGTACTAGAAATAATAGGGCATATTAGAAGTCGGAAGGTCTTATGAATTTTTGCATTCGCTCATGTTCTGCGTGATTATGTTCTGATTGAATTATCTTTTTTATAAATGCTTTGATTGGAATGATCTCAATCACCATTTTGGATTTTTCGACTATGGCCAGAATCCTTTCCCACCTTTTTGCGTGTAATACACCCCAATTAACCTCACCCATTTGTACTCCTGGATTTCCTGGCCAATCTATTTGTTTGAAAAATTCTACATTGCTATTTAAATCAAGAAAGAAAAGTAGTAATTCTTCAAATTTATCATTGAATTGCTTTCTGATTATATCAAATATGACTTCAATCTGTTTACGATTTTCTTGATTATTTGTAATATATGATTTCAAGAAATTTAAGGCGTTTTTAGACTGTATTGTATCCAATTCATTAAATAATACGGATACGGAATGACCACCCAAACCAAAATAAGGTTCTGCATCTACTAGAAATTCGATTACAGCAGATATTTCTTTAAATCTATCTGAAGTGTCCCATATAAATCCAATTTTCAAATTGTCATTCCTACGCCCCAAATCATATTTCGAATAGAACACGTTGAAGAAATCAAATAAGAATTCAGGATAGGATACATAGAGGTTTTTAAATCCTTTCTTTTCATAATCAAAAGTAAAACTGGTCTTACCTAGTGTGTATTGCTGAAAATATAGTTTGCTCATTAGAGCGTAATCATCCTTAAGTTGATCAAAGCCATCCGTATATGGATATTCTGAGGTTCGTAAATTAATCCCTTCCTCAATTTTCTGCGATATAATATATAAAATTTCTTTTATGGCATCCGTTTTAACCAAGTTGAACTTTTTGTATTCTTGAATATAGAGATATGCGTTACAGTCGATGCTCTTAAGAGTGGATTTTAAATTATCGTAATAATTATTGTTGACGAAATCCGAAGGGAGTCGTTCGAAAAAAGTCAATTTCCAATAAATGGAATTCTCACCGCTCCAATTTTCTAATATGCTCCAGAGTTTCTTAGAGTTTAGTTTGGAACTTTTTACAATGACACTAATAGTTCGGTAAAGGCATCTAATCTTATAATTCTTGTTTAAATATTCTTCTAAAAGTTGCAATCCTATATCTTCGTCTTGCAAAAAATTTTCTTCGAAAATTACCTCTAGCGACTTTTCTATCTGCGAATGATTTCGATCAATAATTGCCTGAGAATTATTTATACAATCAAAAAAAGCAGGAAAATCATTAATTGATTGAAAGGTGAAATTCTGTTTTAAATCATCTGACTTTACTCTCTCATATTCACGCCAATCTTCAAATTCATATTCCTCTTTGTCCCTGAACCTATTCCAATCCAATTTTCTAAAATTTTTGTAGGCTTTTGTATTAAATGCAGATTCTAATTCATTAAAAATCTCCCCATCAATTCTATCTTCATTTGTTAATGATATTGATAAGTCATTTGCCGAATGAGATTCAATAAATGATTGGGGGGAAAAATTTTCTAGAATAAAAGGTATAAGAAACGACAGGTCATATTCCAATAGCTTGGGAGTTCTTTTTCTATATCCAGGGCGAAAATTATTTATTGATTTAATAACCTTGCTTCGGTAGTTGTCAAATAAAGTAAAGAGCGTTTTCCAAATTGTAGCCCTTAGTAATTCTATTTCTTTAGTCTGAGGTATAGGATAATCGTAAAAGGTAATTGTGTGTTTTCTTCCACCGTGTACTATATGAAATGAATGTTGAAGAAATGTTTCGGAAACAGCAAAAAAAGCTATACAGAAATGCTCTTTTCCTTTGGCAATTCTTGAACACATAAGTTCTATGAATTTACTTTGGCGGGCAAAGCCATACCGTTCGTCACGTTCATCGAATAAAAGAGTTTCCCGAATCCTTCGAATGAATTCTGGCAGATGTTCTGGCTTCTTTCTTATATATTCAAATGCCAGTATTACTGCGGGTTCAAAAGATTCAGTTTGATGGCGAAAGAATCTGGTTAGAAAATCAAGAGTTTGTTCTTTACTATGTACAAAATCATTCGTTTCATATTCTGTAAGATATTTTGGATTCTCTGGCTCCGATAGATTATTTATTTTCTGCCCGAAATAACTTAATACGTCTTCAGGTTTATAAAACCAAAATTGGTCCAAAAAAGTCAAAGTTTTGTTTTCATCATTTTGAATTCTTACCAAATATTTATCTAGTGCAGGATTTATTTTTGAAAAAACCTTATCGTATCCAAAAGAATTGTTGGCTGGAATTATTGTATCGGTATACCTATGTTTGTAACCATCAAAATAGTTAAAGAGTAATTTGTCAAAAGATAAGAGACCATCTTTAATAAAGACCAAGTAGAAAAAGTATGTGGCCATTACCTGTTCAGATATCCGAATGTGGTTGTATTGAACTTCTACTAATTCTTTTTTATGCAATTCCTCTACAGCTTCATTAAATTTATAGTAGTCAATCTCAAAATTCTCTAAAATCGTTTCAATTACATCTTTGTCTTCCCTATTTATTGTGAAAAAGAATGAAATCAAACCAAGAACTTGCATCTGAACCTTATTCTGAAATATATCTAAGTCTGAAGTTACATTTTTAAAATATGTATCATAGAGCTCGGTAACATCTCCTGCTAAGAATTCATATTGTTTATCGAGTGCGATTTTAGCACCCATTATGGCTAGTCTTGCATTGCCATCGGATAATTCGACGATTTTCTTCTGATACTTAGAATTCTGAATACCAAATGATTCACTTTCAAGTAATTGAACAATCTCTTCGTCTGAAAATTTTGGAATGTCAATTGTTTCATTATCAAAAACAAACGATTCTTTAAGAATGTCTGTTAAGGCATAATTTCTGACAGTTAAAACTAATTTAATTTTCCCTTTTCGGACTTCTTTAAAGACACCAAAAAGTTGTTGTAGGTTTATAAGTTGTCTGTTAGCATCATCTACAAATAAAATGTAGTCATTATCCTGTTGTAATTGTATTTTTAAATCTTCGTAGATATCCACATCCTTTTTAACAATAACATAGGGAGTATATGAGGTATTCTGCTCTAAAAACTGGTCAATTGATTTAAGAGCAATCTTTGTTTTTCCAACTCCTGCGGCTCCAGAAATAATTACGAGGTCTGATTCATTAATCGCATCATTTATCTGTTTCAATTCATTTTCACGATGCAGAAATACGTTATCTAGTGGAGTAGATAAATTATTCGCTTTGTTATTGTATTCTGCTATAAATCCTGAAAGTGTTTGTATTTGTCCTGTTTCTAATTTTATGTCCAAAAATTCTCTAGCGAGGAGGAGGTATTTGGAGAGTATTTCAAGAGCTAATGTATCGACTCCAATCAATTCCAGTTTTATATTTTTGGATTGAGCATATTCCTGTATTTTAACCTCTTGGGCAGTTTTTAATCTTCCGTTAAAACAAATTATAATTCTGTCTATTTGTTTAGAGGCAACTTTGGTAATTGATCCGTCCAAACACTTATCAATATCCTCTTTCATTTTTTCTGGTAATGAAGAAGATTGCGTTGTGTGTTCAACATAACCCAATTTATTGTTAGACAAACGGATAAATGAATCCGGCGTACCTTTTACGGTTTTCTCTTTCCCAAATTGGCTGCCAGTACGTTCAATACTTGTAAATTCTCGCTCTCTTAGGACTAAGTATGTATCGCAAAGATTTTGAAATCTTGCACTGTTTATTTGGTGAAGTCTATTCTCAATATCTTGAAGTCTACCAGACATAATATTCAATATTTGAAATTAAAGATAGATCCAAGTTACTAAAAACTCATCTACTTCCTCTTATCCCCAGCATTCCTATCAAAAGCTACTAAATTAAATAATTCACGCATCCGGCTACGAACACGGTTACCATATCGTTCTTCCAGTTCTTCTGCATTTAAATTCGTAGTGGCGTGGGTCCTTAGCTTTTTACGGGTCTCAAGGAAGAGTTCATACCGGGATAACAGCACTTCACCCATAACGTTTAGATCCTTACCATAGAATCTTCCAGGGGGTTCTACGCCAAGGTCATCAAAACAAAAAAACTTAGTATCGCCATAATCCTTAATAGTTTTATAGCCTATATGGTTGAAACTAAATGTAACATTTCGGCAGGGAATCATTTCATAAGGACGCTGCCTGGGAGCCAAATGCCTTAGGAGCTTCATTAGAGAAGTCTTACCACATCCTACAGGCCCGGACAGTAATATTCCCTTTTCTAGATCGAGACCATATTTTTTACAGATTGCTTCATCCCGGATGAAATAGGAGGTGAGTTTTAAGAGAATAGCCTTGTCTTCTTTGTAAATCTTAAATTGCTTTCCAAAAAGTAGCTTGCCCTTAGCATCGAGATATTTTAAAATTTTGGGAAAGTCATAATGAACGCAAGTCCCATCGAATTTCCCCAGGGAATACTCCACACCGCCTTCGGTTATTTTAGAGGGGTTGTCCATAATCTTTATTTTTAGTGGTTCGCAAGTTGTCCCGGAAATGGGACACCTCCTGCTTTTTATTTAATCTATTTTTTTCTTTCATAAGCGATTTTTGTTCGACCCAATATTTTGCTAGAGCTCTCCAATCTCTCACGTCAGAACCATCGCTTGTCTGCCACTGCCTGTCTTCATAGTACTCGTAAAACTCTTTTCCATCATCAGGATTAAAATTTTTATCATTAAAAAAATCTAAAACTATCTGCAAGCTGTTTGGTTGTTTATTATGTTTTATTGGTTTAGTATTGTTTATAGTAGATACCAATACTTGTCCACCTGAGGGACGCTGCGAGTACACAGCTTGTTCATTATTGGGAGGGTACCGGTTCACTACTGGTTCTCGTATGGGATGGTAGCGTTCCGCAAGATGTTCTAATTTGGGATCGTAATAGTCTTCTGCAGGTTCATCACCTGTCCCAATAATGGCCATCTTAATTTTACTGCCTTTGTAAGGATTATTTGATGGGAAGTAGCAAAGGTATTCCCAGGTATCAAGATCGGTTACACACCTGTGATAGGTAGATTTAGAACCGATCTTGGCTACTTGCATTAAATCCCTGCGGTTTACAAAAAAATCCTTTGCAAACCGGCTACTATTCCATTCCTGGAATAAGGCCATATATAAGCTAATATGGGTAGGATTCAAGCGATCATCATAATAGAACTTCTCAAAAGCGGCGTTTAATTGCTTGATATAGTTCATTGCTATAGATCTAAATTAAGTACACGATTCTCTTCCATGACCTTTTGAATTTCAGCAGCATCGTAATAAATAATACCTCCTATCTTAGTATAGGGTAGCGTCCCATTTATTCGTAAATTTTGAAGCGTTCCCGGGCTTATTTGTAAATAATCCATGACCTCTGCAGATTTTAGGTATTTTTTTATTTTACCTGATTTTTGCTGGTTCAACAGTTGTTTAATGTCTTCGAGTAATTCCATTTTGAAATCCTGAAGATCGTCTGTAGTAATAATTGATGTTGGCATAATAGAACAAATTTTATGGCTCGGAACATTTCATTTGTTTGTTCCTGACCTGGTTTATAATTGTTCTATAAAATTGAAATTGTTTGCAGGAAATAATTCCCTAGGTTTTTCGTAGTACGAAAAAGTTTAACGTTTAATAGAAAATGACGAGGATTGCTATAATTTGAGGTAAAGGTAGGAGGGAAGTAGCAGAAATTCTTTGTAAAATTAATGTAGAGCTGATTTTCGTAGTTACGATTTACTTCGAAAATTCACCTTTCATCATCCTGGCGCATTTTTGCTTCCAATTTTGCAGCTATTTGGTGAAGATATTTACTTCTAGGATCTTTTCTGGCTCTCATCTCACCATATGTTTTATGATAGTTATCGAGCTTAATATTAAAAAAATCTTCAAAGGCAGAGATAAGCGTTTTAAGATCCGCAGTCCCATTGTTGATATCTCCTTTAAGATATAAACTATAGATTACCTCTACTAAAGAAGTTTTGGATCCGGACCATCGTAATAAATTTGGTTGGCGTTCCCGGAAATTCCCAATGCTTCCGGGCTGTATCAATTCTAATTTCTCTCGGATATAATGGATGTACCTGTATAAAGCCTGGACTTTAGACCAAAGCATATCGTGGCTGGTCGAAAATTCAGGATTTTGATAATAGTTAATAGTTGGGCTAAAGGAGAAATCCATTTTTCCACTGCGACTGAAAAATTGTGGATCCAGGTAATTGTGGTTTTGCTCCATATAGTTGACAAAACTGTTATTTTCAGAAAAAAATCTATTGATCTTTTTAATCTCCTTTTCCAAATAACGAACTTTATGAGAGTTACCGACTTTCGGGAGCTTTAATTCACAAGACCTGACTTCGGTAAAATAAATAAGATAGCTCATCGGGAAAGGTTTTATATTTTTAAAAAACTCAATTTCCGCTTGAGTATTTTCAAAATCATTCTTATCAACTTGCTTTTGTAATTTGGAAAGAATTTTAATACATAAACTAATGCCATCTTCAGCTTTCTTCAAATCAGATTTACCTGACTGAATTAGGCTTTCAACATTTTCGCTGAATATCGACATTGTTTTCTCGAACATGAGATTTGTATTTAATAAAAACAAATAATGCCTTTGCTGTGCTATTTTCAATACGGCTTTTTATAGGGTAAATATTAAAAAATATGCTTCAAAGGGGGGGTGTTAATCTTTACGTAACCAATCTAAAGCTTCAAGACTAAAGTTGTCATCCGCTTGAACATAGGCTATTTTAGGTATTAAAGTGGCTCCCAATTTCTTTTTTTCAAAACTGGCGCTAAGGCCAAAATTAATTTTTTCGAACTTTAAAATCCCGGCCGTTTTTATTGCCTGGAGTAAAAGCTGGCGATAGACATTTAATTTTTCATTATATTCATAATCCACGCCTACAAAAGCGGGTATGAAAGTTTTTCCAGATCGCGTTATAAACATCACACCTACGATCTTATCCAATGCGTCGGGATTATCTGCTTTAAGATATAATGTTAGAAAATCCCACTTCGGACTTTTAACCATTTCAGTAAATAGCTTTTTAGGAAATTTAAAAGTGTTAATTCCTAAATTGTTACTCCAAACCTCTTCAAATAACTGGTAATATTTGTCAATTTGTTCTGGGGTAGGGGAGCATACGATCCTGGTTTTAAAATAGTTCTCAAATGCCTTGATATCCTTTCTGAAATGTTTCCTGGAGCGTTTACTGAGTGTGGAAATATATTGTTCTTCATTTCGCCAATTGAAATTGGCAATTTCACAGGAATCGGGCATTTCTAAGGAAATAAAACCTTGCTTGTGAAGAAAAGCGTTCAACGTATTTGTTTTTTCAAAATCCCTTAAAATGATGAGTTTAGCCCCTACGTTAGACTTTATTTCATCAATTTTCTCTAGAAATAACCGCATGGCTTGAATATGTAGAGGATGATCATCGTCTAAAAACAAATGGGCTCCCTCTGAAAAAACTGATCCTAAGGATAGCACCATATCGGTCATATAATAGGGATCCTGTTCACGTATTTCTTCAATGGCTTTCGAGGTTTTTGCATCCGATAGCATATCATTTTTTAAAAGCGCACTGGTAAGGGGTGCCGCCAAAATGATTTTCCCTATTTTGTCTTTTATGGTAATGTAATGGAAGGCCCAATTATGCTCCTTTAAATTATTATTGGTAAACACTTTCTCTAAAAAATCAAGACCGTCCCAATCAAATGTACCTTTTCCGAAAAAACAGGTATCCCATTCCGATTTATTTATTTGTTGAATGGTTTGGGTATATTCCAGATTTAGCTCTTCCATTTGAGTAGTTACAGGATTATTCTTTTCGGTTGTTTGGATTCCAAATGATTTGTAAATCCTGGTTAAATCAGTATGGGTTTCTTCCATAGCCAGGGGAAAGTAATAATTCATCGCATCCACTAGGGCCTGAATATCTTTCAATTCGTTATGCCTAGAAATCGTGATTCTAACTCCGGTATTTTTAAGCGGAACTGCTGGAAACAAACCAAGATTAACAAAAAAACCGGCATTCATCATTTTGCGTACAAAATTATATCCTGTAGCCGGTAACCCTGTACCAATATAAAATACCGGGGAGGTATTCTTATGTACCAGCGGTAGATCTGAAGCCTCTAGTAATTTATTAAAATATTCAATTTTAGCAGCTAAACCTGACTGTAGCTCATAGATTTCAGGGGAGAGATGAATTTCCGCAGAAGCAGTGGCAGCAGCAACTGAAGCAGGTTCCAATTGGGCTGAAAATGTTAGGGGTCCTCCGAAATTTTTAATTTTTTTATGCAATTTTTTATCAGGACATACTAGCACTGCACCACTAGCCCCAAAAGTTTTACTCAACGTGCCGATTAAGAGTAGATTCTGGGGAAGCTCTTTCAATACAGACATAACATAACCCGAACCGTGCTTTCCTTTCCAACTCATTCCGTGCACATCATCTATATAGAGGTGTAATTGCGGGTACTTTTTGGACAACTCCATTAAGTCCTGTAAAGGGGCAAAATCCCCGTACATGGAATAAACCCCGTCTGCCATATACCAAATTTTATTGGCCTTATTTCTTAAGTCTTTGATATAATGTTCCAGCATATCCATATTGCTATGCCTGATCATCCTTACTGTTACTCCTTTTGATTTTAAAACCTCCGTGGCACTTTGAACACTCCAATGTACCTGGTGATCCAAGATCACCGCATCACCATCCCTTATAGCTGTGGGAATGACTGCTAAATGCCCAAGTGTACTATTTTTAGTAATGAGTATGGGGTGCTGGTACATTTCGAATATTTTTTCTTCCAGCGGAGCATAGAGCGGGTGCGAAATATATGTTTTTGATAGAGGAAACTGGGTTCCGTATTTTTCAATTGCATCTATTGCTGCTCTTTTTAATCTTTTATCTTGTTCAAGTCCTAAGTAACCCGTGGTTCCGAAGTGATAAGAAGGTTTCCCGTTAATGGTTATACGCCGCCCGTTTAATTCATTGCCCTCTGCATGGAGATGGATTACCCCAGCATTGGTTGCATTGGTGATTACTTCATCAACCGTATCCAGAAAATTATTATGCTTAACTTTTGCCATTGCCCACTGTTTTAAATTTGAAGACTTTAAACTAAAGAAAGTTTTGAAAGAAGCGATTTTTTTAAACGCATTACTTACTCAAAATGCACCTGTAAATCAAATATTGACCCTGAAAAACAAAATAGAATAGGGATAATTACCTCCATATGAGCCTGTGGGGTAAATATTTTGCTCTAAGGATCAAGAATATTTATTTAAATTAACATCATTCAAACGGGCACAGGAATGATTAGTAAAAGGGCACATAATGATTATGCTAAGGTTTATATCGAACAGGATATTCTTCACTTTATTTATTTGCCTATCGAGAACCTTTCCCTGGATATGGCAAAAAAACTCGTAAGACTCCGGATATCGGTACAGAATAATAAATCCTATCCCGTTTTGTGTGATCTGAGGGAGGTGATCCAGGCCGATAAATCAGCTATGGACTATCTTGCTAAAGAGGGCTCAGAGCTAGCTACCGCCGTGGCCTTGCTCGTTAGATATCCGCTTTCTGCGTTTACTGCTGATTTTTATCTGCAGACCAGTCTTCCTGCCGTTCCAACCCGTCTCTTTGAAGATCCCCTTAAGGCTAAAGCATTTCTCAGTAACTTTCCAAAAAGACATTGATATGTATCACAAAAAAGATAAACAATTGGATCAAATAGCAAGCCTTATCACCGCCTTTGCTACCGGTGATTATGATAGGCGGATCAATACAAAATATTTTAAAGATAAAAATTTAGTAATTGCAGTTCTTCTAAATATGCTTGGAGGTAAATTAAAAAATGTTTTTCCCAATATCTCTCCGGATAATAACACCTCTAACCTTCAGCATTTAATTTTTATAATAAATCAGGAGTTGAATGTAATTGACTATAACAGTTCCCACGAAATGCTCATTTGTCCTGAGGCTTTAAATAGCCTCTATGGATTTTTAGATCATTATTCAGTTAAAAAAATCCAGGAATTATTTAGTTCCCAAAAGTTTGAAAAACCACTTCACTTGAATTTTAAATTAAAAGATGACCTAATTGCCACCCTTGATTCTAGATTAAGCCCCTTATCCATAAAATCCGATGTGTATATACTGTCTTCTGTCAGGAAAATTCCCCTAACGGAATTAAAAAAGTTAAGACTTGAAAAGCTCACACGCTCAACCAACCTGAAATTCGACATTAAAAAGAATAAAGACCTATTAGAAAAAGCCTACCATTATTTGATGGATAATTTGCATAAACCTTTTCCTGGAATGGATAATATGACCGAATTTCTGGATACAAATCCCACGCTTTTAAAACGCGGGTTCCCCCTTTTATATGGTTCTACTATGGCGCGCTTTCATCTTATTAAAAGATTGGAAAAGGCCAGAGAATTGTTAAAAGGAACTGATACAGTTCAGTCAAAAATTGGTGATCTGTGTGGTTTTAAAAGTGACGCACATTTCTCGCGTGCGTTTAAAAAACATTTCGGAATACCTCCCTCAAAATGTCGTTAAACAACCTTGTAGTCAAAAATCCAACTTAATGGTAAATAGTATTTTACGAACTTTATATCAGTTCAAAAATACGGAAAATGGCTTTCAAGGAAATCGAATTAATATTTAAAACCAATAAATCAACCGGGATATATTTATCGGTTCTTTTATTCTATTTTATCCTGCTATTTAGTTTTTCGGGTATCGTAAAACTAACGGATCCCTCTTTCATTAATCTATGGATCAATGAACCCTTTTTATTTAAGGGATATTTATCTGAAGTACTGGCCACAGGTTTTCCTACTACTGAAATTATTATAGCAGCCTTAATTAGCATAGAAAAAACCCGAAGCGTCGGAATTTATTTCGTTCTTGCTTTAAGCATTCTCTATATCGGCTATGCCATATGGAATCTACTAAATGCTTATGAAATGCCCTGTAGCTGCACAGGCCTGATTGCTAAATTCTCCTGGAAACAGTACCTGTATTTTAACCTTTTCAATCTAATCCTGGGTATTTCAACTATAAGAATCATAAAAAATAAAATTTTATCGCGATAAGAACAGGAATGTGAGCCGAACACCTGTAAAAGAAAGTAGGCATAATTCTAATTCATAAAAACTTAAATTATGAAACCTAGAAAATTAATTTTACCGATGATGGCCTTTATTTGTGCCATAGGAATGTCCTTCGCAACTATGAATAATTCCAGTGATCCGAACCTGGATTATATCCAGACCGAAAGTGGAGTGGAAGTCGTAGAGGAGCTTAATTGTCAAACAGGCAATGAGCCTTGTGAAGCAAGACTAACTCCAGGAGGAACACCTTACCCGGTATATGATGACCCTGCCCTTATGAACAGAAAATTAGGTGCGGGAACTGTGATAAATGCATTTTAATAAAATAAGAGTTGCATTTAAAGGACAAGCTGGGAGTCCCGGCTTGTCCTTCTTTTTTTCTACAAATTTTCCGTTTTTGATTTTATAACAAATTCATATAGATTATTATCCTTATAATATTTCTTTGCTGTCTTCATAATATCAGCCGGTGTGAGTTCTCTAATGAACCGGTAAATTTCTGAATTTTTTACCCAAGGTAGGTCAAAACGATAATACTTATAGAGTTTATCCTGAACCCATCTATGTGTTTTTCCTCCAGTTTCAGGGTTATAAATACTCATCATTCTCGCTAGACTTTGCTTTAATAGGTCTTCAGGAATTTCTTCAGTCCTTAATCTTCTTAGAATTTTCTTAAATTCAACCCTGATGTTCTCTACTTCCGCAGGATCTGTATTAAAATTGCCGCTGATTTCATATCGGTTCTTGATTACATTATAACTGCCTCCTACTCCTAAGTCATAGAGCGGATAACCCTTTTTAAAACGCAAATCCCATATCTTAGTGTCGGTAACTGCACCTAGAGCTTCGACCTTTATTCTTTCCTTCCAGTCTGAATTAGCCCCAGCTTTTTTCACGATAAAGGGCTTATACAGATTATTTTTCTTGGTATAATTTCCTGGAAAACCATATTCCTTATACACGGGGCCATTACTAACTGATTTTTCTTTTTTCTGAGTGCTTTCCTCTTCAATTTCAATATTGGATACCGGGAGATTTCCTAAATATTTAGTAGCTAAAGGCAAAACCGAATCTATGGGGAAATTACCGCTCAGAATAAATGTAAAATCTTCTGATCTTTGAAAAATTTGTTTATAAATGTTCAGGGCATCGTCCAACCTGGTTTTTTCTATACCTTCATAGCGCTTTGTCCCATACAAACTCCCTGACCTATCTCCAAAATAAGCTTTAATGAGCATGGTTAAATCCTGATTTTTAACATCAAACAGCGTTCCTGACTTTTTTATTAATTCTTTTTTCTTCCAGTCTTCAAAAGCAAGTTCGGAGGCATTGCCCTTTTGCATATATAAATAAACTAGCTGAAATAAATATTCAAGATCCTGTATTTCACTATGCATTTTAATTCCTGACTCAAGGTTATTGACGTAAAGATCAATTAGAAACCAGTTAGGACTTCTACCTAAAAGAAATTGCTGTAATTCAAATTTGCTGAATTTATCGACACCGCTGTTATAAACAATATCCGCTGAATTTAGAGCAGAAAAGTAATCCTCCTCTGGAAAGTTCATAGCTCCTAAAGGTGTGAAACCGTGAACAAAAATCTTATCTTTATTTAAGCCCTCGGGCTGGTAAGAATTTAGTATAACTTTTATCCCGTTTTTCAGGCGTATTTCCCTGGCACCGGACTCCCCGTAGCCTAAATCAATAGGCTCGGTTAAGCTCAGTTTATTTTTCTCTTTTTCACTCATTAAATACTCGGGAGTTTTAAGTGGCGTATAGGGCTCTATGCTAGTAGCAAAACCACTTTTTAATGTATCTCTAATTAAGCTTTCTGTAATATCGAGCTTTTCATACTTATAAGGAATGAGTACACCAATATTTTCAGGCTCATCAAAATTCAAATCGCTTATAAAAGAATTAAAATCTTCCCTGCTATAATCGGAAAGCCATTTTTTCAATAAATCAGGCTTAGCGGGCAATAAGGCCTCTCCCGAGACAATATGAACTTGTATATTTGTAATCCAAGAGCGCGAACTTTGCGGAGTTAAAGATTCAGAATTTCTCATTTGTTTGTCTACCACCTCCTGAAATTCTTTTTTGGTTACCCCGTATTCAGATAATTGTTTCAATAAGCCCATGGTTTCTTTTATGGCCACCTGGTATTTACTACCTTCACTGTTTATGAGTATTTTAAGGGATGGCGGTACAATAGAGTTTTTCAGGGTATAATATGCCCCTGAAGTAAAAAATGAGTTATAGGAAAAAGAATTTTGCTTGAATCTTTCATTAAGAATATCAATTAAAAGATTCCATTGCATTATACGGTAGGCTCCTTCCGTATTGGATAGGTTGGAATGGGTCTTCTTATCTTTGTAAAATAGTTGAAATTCAACCTTGGAATTTAAGGAGTCCCCGGTATGTATCCTGGCAAATTTATTTTCCTGGTGATAATATAAAGAATCATAATTTATAGCTTGTTCCGGATTCTGGATTATCGGAATTGTAGAAAAGCGGTTATGTACTGCTGTGGCTATACTATCTGCATTTGTAATACCCCCGACTATACTCAACGCCATTAAATCCGGACGATACCATTTTTTATAAAAACGCTTTAAAATTTTATTATCCCAGTTTTGGATTTCCTGGAAAATAGTGCTTTTATCCTTTCTTCCAGGAACCAAAAGAGATAACAGGCGATTTTCCTGAAGCTTTTTTTGAAAATTATCCCCGCCCCTGGTCACATATTCTTGTATGAAGGGACCTTTTTCTTTCTCAATATCCTGATCCATAAGTTTTAGTTTCCCTTTTGCAATATCTTCAAACCAAAGTAATGCCAGGTCCAGTGCTTCCTTATTATCCGAAGGCAATTTAAAGGTATAATAAGTGGCCTTTGGTGACGGGTGACCATTAACATCGAAGGTATTTAAGCCTAAATGATTACTTTCTCCAAGTTTAGCGTGGATCCCCTCAGGGATATTTTCAGTGGATTTGAATGCCAGGTGTTCAAGGAAGTGACTTAGTTCCAGCTGATCTTTATCCTCATGGTTTGTTCCGGCCTTCACAATGAGCGAAAGGTAGACGTTTGTATCCTTCCCAGAGGTGGGTTTTATATAATATTCAAAACCATTCTTTAATTTCTTATGCCTTAACTCTGAATCTAGCTCAGGCACATTTGGTTTTGTATTGTTTTGGGCATTTATTGTATTGAAATGTGCTAGAACTATTAGTAGCATCATTAATTTTATTACACGTGTTTCCATAAATTAATATCCTGGGTTTTGATCTAAATTTGAATTTTTTATTCGTTCTTCTGCTGGAATCGGGAAAAGTGTATCTGTATTTTCAAAACCTGAAGGTTTTGAATCAAGAACAGAAACTGCCCGGCCTGTTCGTTTTAGATCCATCCAACGATGGCCCCATTCGGTAAATAGTTCTCTTCTTCTTTCCTTTTCCAATAGGTCTATAAACGCTTCTACTTGAATCTCCATATCTAAATCTTCAACAGGCATTAATCCTGCTCTCTGACGTATATAATTCAAATCTGCAATGGCCCCTGCTAAATCTCCCTGCTTGGCTCGCGCTTCACTCCTTATTAAATACTGCTCGGCCAGCCGAAGTACCATAGAATATTCCGTGATATTATTGAAACTTTGTCTGTCCTTGTATTTCCAGGCATAGAAATTACCCGTAGGTTCATTGTACCCTACCCAGTTTATAAAGCGTTTGTCCTCGTCTTGAAACACTGCTACAAGATCCGGAGTAAGCGCAAGTTTGGTGAGATTGGGAAAGTTGGGATTAAATATAAAAATTGAGCCTTCATTGGTATTGGTAAGGATGCCACCGCTGCCCCCAATGGGTGAAATTTGCCATATTGCTTCTTTACTGTTAGCCAAAAAGACCTGGTTTAGATCTTCTATAATTTGATATTGACCATTTTGTGAAATTACCTCACTACTATAGCTTTCTGCCTGCGACCAATTTTCCTGATAAAGATTTACCCTGGCAAGCAAGGCAGCTACGGCATACCTGTTGACCCTTGTTCGTTCTCCTTCGCGGTATTCTTCTCCCAGAAGTTCCAGGGCATTATAAAGATCCTCAAAAACTTGGTTATAGATTACCGCTGTTTCTTCACGAGGCATCTGTGCATTTTCACGGTAATCTGTCGTCAGTACCAATGGTACACCTCCATATAAATTGATCAGATTGAAATAAGTGAAAGCCCGGACAAATTTTGCTTCACCAATTAGGCTATTGCTCAACTCAGCACTGAGGTTATCAGAAGCATTCACTCCCTCCAATAAGGAATTAGTCATATAAATAATATTATAAGCACTGGACCAGATGGAAAGATTGCCTGTATTATCGGGCTGGATGTTGTTTTGATAGAATTCCAACAGTGTTAGATCATTTGGTCTTATAGCCTTCAATTCGTCAGCGGATAAACCCGCAAAAACATTTACGCTGGTTTCCCGTATCCCGCCGTAAAATGATGCGCGGAACAATTGATTGTAAATGCCCGTCATAGCACTAATGGCCGTTTCGTCTCGATCGAATACAGTTTCACTAACTATTTTGTGGCTGGGTGCTTCCACTTCAAGAAAATCCTCACACGAACAAAACAGAAAGGTGACGATTATCAAACTTAATTTTATACTTATTTTATGTTGCATGACTTTCATTTTTAAAAGTTTAATTGAATTCCTCCGGTAACGGTTCTTAAAGCTGAAAATGCAGTACCTCTTCCCGGCATTTCAGGATCCATCCCTTTATAGGGAGTAAGAGTTATCAGGTTTTGTCCGCTTACAAAAAGTCTTCCACCAGTCAGTCCTATTGTCTGCATAAGACTGCGAGGAATTGAATAGCCGAAATCCAAAGTTTTTAGCCTTAAAAATGAAGCATCAGTAACCGGTAGTCCAGAAATTAAAACATTGTTGTAGGCCCTGGCGGCATCTATAGAGGTAGATGGTTGCTGAAAAGGACTGTTAGCTTGCAGAGACCTTATGACATCCGCTCGTTGATTTTCAGGGACACCGCCTTGGAAAAGAGCCAGTATTCCCTCCTGTTTGGTAAACTGCCATAGAAAACGCAGTGAAAAATTTTTATACTCTAATGAATTACTGATTCCTCCAAAGAGGGAGGGGCCGCGATCCCAAACCCGATTTCTATCATCGAAATCCAACATCCCATCACCATCAATATCTACAACCTGGTAGAGACCTGTTTCGGGATCAATTCCGGCGTATTCGTATTGTAATGCGATATTTAAAGGCTCTCCTACCTTATAGGTATTGGCATAGGAGGATTCCTGGAGCCCCGGATAACTGAATAGTCTATTTTCTGGAAAGGTTAAATTCAGCGAAGTTCGCCACCTAAAATTTTCTGAACCTATATTCAGACTAGATAATTCTATTTCCAAACCGGTATTTTCAACCGTAGCAGGCAAATTAGCCTGAACGGAACTAAATCCAGTGGTTGCAGGCAGGGGATATCCAACAAGTTGGTTGGATGATCTGTTTCGGTACCAGCTTACCCCTAAATTTATTCTATCTTTAAGAAAACCAAGCTGTATAGCAGCCTCTAATTTCTTATTTACCTCCCAAGAGTAGTTAGGATTGGAAAGCTGGTTTGGATATAAACCTCCCGGGCCAATAGTTGCTTCATATGCATCAAAATATCCATAGTCCCCGATTTGATCATTACCTGTAGTCCCGTAACTACCCCTTAATTTTCCGAATGAAAGAAATGGCAGTGCGTTATTCATAAAATTTTCTTCAGTGAAAATCCATGCAGCACCGACAGCCCCGAAATTTGCCACACGTTTTCCCGGGCCAAAACGCGAGGAACCATCCCTTCTGCCGGTAAAATTGAGATAATATTTTTCATCCCATTTAAAACCAAACCTTGCAAAAGCTGCATTGTAACGATAGTCAGTATTTAAATTATTCCCGGAAATTATGCGCTCTGCTGCACTTAGATTCCCAATAAGCGATTCTGAAACATATCCCTCTCCCTGAAGCCCCAAACCAGAATTTTCACTTTGCTGAAAAGTAACTCCGGCTACAGCATCTAAATTTAATTTTCCTAACCTAATGCTATAGGTTAACTGCGGCTCAATTATCCAGGACCGTCTCTCAGTTGTCAGGTGCGTAGACCTGTGACTCATATTTTCCCGGTTGGCTGGATTAAAAGATCTTTTAGGCCGTTTTACAATTTCATCACCCTGATATGCCGTGTAACCAAAGGCGGTTTTAAATTCTAATCCTTTTAAAATCCGGTAGGAAACCAATAAATTTGAGTTCAGGTTATTACTGCGGATTGTACTCCTATTGAAAAAACCGGATAACGGGTTATCCAAACCTGCAGCACTCCAGGATTCCCAGTTTAAATCACCCTCGTTATTAAATACCGGCGGCCCATTAGGAGGAAGGCTAAAAGCAGGGCCGGTTAAATTTAAATAGCCTGCAAGTTTGTTAGAATCGACACCATAATTTACAGATAGGTTGAATTGCAATCTGTCATTTTCAGTGGTATGATTTAAATTAATACCCGCCGTTGCCCTGTTGTAATTATAATCACCAATATATACTGTTCCCTGATTGTGATAGGAACCGCTCAACCGGAAGGTGGTCTGCTCATTTCCTCCTGAAGCATGTAGATTAACGTCTGTCACGGGAGCAGACCCTCCAAAGAACATTTCCTGCCAGTCCGTATACCTGTTTTGGTCCCAAATGGTAAGATCATAAGCATTTGCCTCCGTAGGTTCAATACCATCATTTTCAAAGGCCCTTCTTCTAATCTGTAGATATTCTTCAGTATCTAATAGCTCAACACGGTTTGGGACCACGGAAGCTCCTGAGTAAACACGAGCCTGAATCTCGGTTTTTCCAATTCGCCCCTCTTTGGTGGTTATCAGTACCACCCCGTTGGCACCTCTGGAGCCATATATTGCTGTGGCATCGGCATCTTTTAAAACCTCTATACTTTCTATATTGGCAACATTCAAGTTATTTAGCGGGTCAATACCGCTGACATCCAAGTTACTGTTACTTTCAATAGGTGCTGAATTTACCGGTACACCATCTATAATGTATAAAGGAAGATTTCCCTCCTCTCGTAAACTGTTGATACCCCTAATACGTATAGTGGAAGCACCACCAGGTAAATTCCCATTAGGTACAATCTCTACCCCAGCCATCCTCCCTTGCAAGGCTTGTATTGGGCTTACCACCGGTTGTAACTCTATTTCTTCAGCCGTTACCCTCGAAATATTTCCCGTACTTTCCCGCCTGGTCGTACTATAATACCCAGCATTAATTTTTACTTCTCCAAGGGCAGAAACATCCTCCTCTAATTGAATACTAATTTCTTCATTGTCATCTACCGGAATTTCTAAAGTTTTAAAACCTATATAGGAAAATACCAAAGTTCCATTGGCGGGAACAGTAATTTTATACTCCCCATCCAGGTTAGTTACTGTTCCTCTACTGGTATTTTTAACTGTAACGGTTACGCCTGGAATAGTCAAGCCATTTTGATCCGTTACTACACCTGAGACTTCTTGTTGCTGTAAGGCTAGGGAAGTAGTAGTTGCTGCAGTAGCATTTTTGGACAGGAAGAATAGTATCCCGCCTATAATAATTAGCGCCACCCATTTAAGGCGCGAGTAATTATTTTTCATAATTTTACGTGTGATTTTAAGTGAAACATTGTTTTACTTAAGCTTAGGCCTTCCCCTCCAGACGCCAATCTTCAGGGAAGGCTTTTAGCTTAATTCAAATAGTCCCCAATACATTTATTAAAAATGAAGGGGTTTTCCGGCTCCCTATAGCCGAAATTGCAAACCTATTACTAATGTTCCCAAAGCCCTTTTTAGGGACTTTTCCCAACCCAAGCTGTAAAAAAAATAGGGCATCACAGCACCCACGGGATTATGAAAAATTTTGCTCGTCCCGCAACGAACTTACGATTAGACATAAGATTAGGCCACCAAAACATTTACTTTGGTGTTGCGGAACTTAAAAGTTGTAGAAAATCACTTTAAAAATTATGAAGAGAAACGTTCCTGTTTTGTGAAAACAGAAAGGGCGCGGCTCAACTTAAAGAATCTGGGTACTGGTATACCTTGCAACGATAAGTTAAAAGCTCACGCCCGGGTCGTGAGCATCCTTGCTTATCATCTCGTTGCATAAAATTACCAGTTTCAGATTCGAGATTCAAAGCGAATGCTTCTAATATTTTACCTAAAGAAGTTTCGCAAATTTAATTAAATATTCTGTAATTCATTCAAATATAGAAATTAATAACGACACAAACGTCGTTGTAAATGTTAAAATTTATAAAGTATTTTACTGATGTGAAGTACGAGAAGAAACTTTTTAGGTATAGAGTGGCAGTGGGTATAGTTTTTAAAAAGTTAAGAATAGAAACCACTATAAATAATAAACCCCTAATTCAACAAGCTTTAAATGACAAAATTCAAATAAAGTACAATAAAACTTGGAATGCTGCGCGAGAAGAATCCCTCCCAAATACTACTCTAGAAAATTTATATTTAATGTGTGATTTTTTTGAATTAAGCTTTGAAGAACTCTTTAGACGCATTGACAACATTTCGGCTACTGAGATAGATGATACAATAAGACAACGAAGTAAACTGAGCCGGCTTTACAAAGATATTTAAATTACTACTTCGGCTACGGTTTACCGTAATTTCATTTTACTTTAATTTTTTATTTTTAGGGAAAACTCCGTTTATCCCGACATTATTTTGATTAAAGCAGTATTTTGTCCGGGATATAACGAGTTGTAACCAATTACAGACTCAAAAGACAATGATTTGTCATATGATTCAACTTGAAGAAATAACATCAATTCCTACCTTTTCTAATCAATTGGAAGATAAGATATTGTATTCTAATCATTCTGATGATATTTCAATAACCTATCAATCCACTTATACCATAAAATATGTTATTGATGGTATAAAATACTATAGCATTGATAATCAAGACTTAAAAGTTTCAAAAAACCAGTATTTAGTTTTAAACAATAGTCAAATTATTACTGAGGCAAAAAAGGGAACAAAGGGTTTGTCATTGTTCTTATCACCAAAGCTAATTAATGAAATATCTCATTTTTACCTTGGCTATAACTCTTCAATAAAATTTCTTGAAATAACTCAAAGAAGTTCAAATCAAAAAGTCAAGAACTTACTTGACAAAATAGTTTACCTGTATGAAAACGACCAAGTCTGTTTGAATCAACAAATGAATGATTTATTCATAACAATTTCTGAACTGATTATTCAAGAACAAGTTTCGATTGATAGTGACTTTAGAAGATTAAAGATAGTTAGGCATAATACTAAAAGAGAGTTGTACAAATCAATAATTGAAACGAAAGAATACCTTAATGACAATTTTAGAGATAAAATCTCACTTGAGTTAATTAGTAAAGAGATAGGTGTTAGTAAATACTATTTACATAGGCTCTTCAAAGAAATAAATGGAAAGACACCGCTCGAATATTTAACAGATATTCGTTTAGAAAATGCAAAGAATAAACTTCAATACTCAACGGACTCTATTTTTGAAATAGCCATTACATCAGGCTTTGACAATACAGCTTACTTTTCTAATATTTTTAAAAAACACGTTGGATTATCGCCAACACAATTTAGGAATGCTTTATAAAATCAGCAAGATTTTATAACTACTCAAAAAAGAACGCTATTACTTTTGGTTTTAGGAAACTAAAGACAAATGATGAAAAAAATAGCGCACATTACTGATTTACACATTGATGAACAATTTCCTTTCGAAGACAAAATATCAGCGAGAAAACGGTTTGACAGAATCTTAGAAAGTCTTAAAGATAATAGTATTAATCACATTGTATGCACTGGTGACATCGGAGAAAATAAAGGTATTCTATATTTCTTTGAGCAACTTAAAGAAATGGACTTATCAATTGCTTTAGGAAACCACGACAATTTTATGGAGATTTCCAAGCATTACAATTTAGGAGCCAATTATATTACAAAAAAAATCTACAGAAGTGAGCTTAAAAACTACTTCAAGTTTATCTATTTAGATTCTTCTTCAGGCATCATAGATGTTAAACAATTCCAATGGCTAAAAAAAGAACTTATAACGCCTAAACCTATCATTATTTTCATTCATCATCCAATTATTGGACTTAATCTAAAAGTAGATAAAATAGGAAAGTTAAAAAATAGGAAAGACCTCATTAAAATATTAGAGGAAACACCAAATGAAATTACTATTTATTGTGGTCACTATCATATGGAGAGCTCTTTAACTTATAAAAACATCAAGCAATGCATTACACCAGCAGTAGCTTTTCAAATTAAAAAGGACATTGATAAAATAGAAATAAATACTGCTATTTCTGGCTACAGAATTATTCAAATTGAAAACAAAACCCACTCTTCTGAAGTTAAAATTTTAAGTAATGCAAACTAAAAAACAATCTTTAATTGAAAGCTTGGCGAATGTGACAGTTGGGTTTTTAGTCACCATAATTTCATTACATATAATATTTCCGGTATTAGGAATAGAAAACCACTCGGGTAAAAATACCTTGATAACAATCTATTTAACGATTCTGAGCATTATAAGAAACTATATTTTAAGGAGATACTTTAACAAAAAACAAAAATATAATGGAAAATAACTGGTTACAACATTGTATAAACGCAATAGCGGTTTCAGTATAAACTCGAACCGTTTTTGTGTTTAATTAAGTATATTGCTAAATCGAAAACCAGGTGCGTAAAATCCGCTACTGCGTTTATACGTTACCGTTGTAGCGCATTTTTCAGACAAAAATTTTAACTTAAGTAAAGTAAAATACCAAATCAATATTTCCAATTTATAAGAAAACTGATTTAATATTGATTCCCGATTGACTAATTTGAAAAAGGACGCAACCATTTAATATTTTATCGTCTATAGAATAGAACCTATTATCAATTCATTATGAAACAGATTAAAATTTTAATGGTAATTCTTTTTTTAATTACTAGTTGTAATAAAAATGATGATGAAACTATTGAGTGTGCAGAACCTGAAAATTGTGAAAAATGTATTATCATAGATAATGCTTTATATCATCAGACAAGTACAGACAATTATACAATTCAGAACGTAAGCATAAATCAAGATTGTCTAGAAATTCAATTCGGATCTTCCGGATGCGATGGAAACAGCTGGGAAATTGATTTAATAGATTTAGACGGTATATCTGAGACAGCTGTCCCACAAAGAGATCTAAAATTAAAATTGATAAATATAGAGGATTGTGAGGCTTATATCACTCGAACTATTTCTTTTAATCTCAAACCGCTACGATTGTCAAATTATGATGCTATTAATTTGAAGATTGCGGACTATGAGGATTTAATAAGATATGAGTACTAAAAAACGCGCAACAACATCGGTTAACGGCCAATATGCGGTATTCAACCAATATCGATATCTTAGAACTCCAAACAACAAAACTATAAGCCGACAACCCCGCGTGCTAAATTCCGCACACTGGCGTTAACCGTAACCGTTATGTGCAATGGTTTTATAGATGTTGAATTATAATAACTCGATTTCAGAGTTCGTCAGCTTAAAAGTTTTATCGCCAGACCCTAAATCTTGTGGTATTTCCTCACTAAACACATCTAATAAACTATTCACTTTTATAGTTTTTTCACTAGTTAAAAGTACGGTATTAAAATCTGTCCTTTTTAATTCATAATTAGCTTGTCCATTGAAAAAATCAATCACTTCTTTAGAAGGGTGTTTATATCTATTCTTTCCAACAGAAATTACAACAGGTGTTATTGGAAACCGCCTTCTCATACCCCAAAACGGTTTATCTAAATTCCCTTTAGACCCATGATGTGGTATTTGAGCCAATATAATTTTATCCTTACCTAATCTACCTCCGTTCTTTTTACCTATCCTACGAAGTGCACCAGTCTCTACGTCTGAAGTTAGTAAAACATTCAGCTGTCCATTGGAAATTTTTAAAATTGTGGACAACCAATTTGCATTTGGATGACTAACCGTCTCCTCATCAAAAGGATATTTTTCTCCATTTATATACTTAGCTATTTCTCTTGATGAAGGGGAGAGAATCTCCATTAGGAATTCATCACTCAACTTTATTTTCACATCCGGATTATCGTCAATCGCATAAACACTCAAAAAGTCTTCCTCAACTAAATCATTTAATAATTTAAATAATTCGTATAATTTATTTTTTTCCTCAATACTTCTAGTAGCAGCTTTTAAAAAATCGGGAGAAGTTTGTGCGGTATGAAGAAATCTTCGAATTTGGATATTCTGAGCTTTACAATAATTAAGTAATTCAACGTAACCAGAAAAATGATCCAAATGAGGATGAGAAAGAATCATGAAATCAATATTCTTATATCCCTTCTCTATTATATGTTCTAAAACAGGATTACTTCCTAAGTGTGTATTACAATCAATAGTTGCAATTTTATCTAAACCATTTTCATTCCATTCGAGCAATATGGAATCTCCCTGTCCGACATTTTTAAAGGTGATTTTTACCACTTAGTAAGCTTAGAATCTAAATTTTTGCCTTTCAATGAGTCCCATTGATTATTAATTTCAAAAACCTTTAAATTCACTATTCCTTCACCTGAATAAACATCGATACGGATGGCACCTGGCTTTAATCTCGTCTTTATTAAAACAGGCTTGTTTTTATCTATGTGAGATAAATTTTTAAATAAGCTAATTGGAAACTTTCTACTCTGAATAACATTTTTTTCTAGGTCTATTAGACAATCAACATAAACCTCATTCTCATCAAAACTTAGAATTTTGCCTTGAACATTTTCGTTAACTTCCCAATTTTCATTTAAAATAGTTTCCTTACCCCTTAAGAAATTTTTCAAAAAAGAACCAGAATCTTCAGAGGAATATTCATATAGCTTTGTTAAAGAAACTTGATCAAGTTCTTCATTTTCACTAGAGGTTTTCAAAAAATGATCTTTTTCCTTCTCCTTTTCAAGATTGGGAAAATTGAAGGTAGAAAAACCTAACTTCTTAAATTCTATAACATCTTCCATGATCTTTCAAAAGTTTTATTTGAGGATTTCGTCAATTTTACAAAATCATCAAATGTTATATTACTAGTAGAATATCCATGCTTATACTCTAACATTATTCCTAAAAATTCAGTTTCATCCAGAGTCTCATAATTTAAAGGTCTGATAGCCCTTCTAGTCAAATCTACTGTACCCAAATATGGACCTAGTGAAACTGTTGTTTCATGTTCTGATCCACGATCTACAAGAGTAATAGCTAAGTCATTAGACGTATCTAAAATACTTTGAGTTTCAGAATTTAAATATTTATCTGAGAATTTCGAAAATATTTCATCCTTTTCTATTTTAAACTCTTTTATATAAGTTGCAGCAAAAAGGGCATTTTTAATTGAACCAAATTCTTCTAGATCTTTTAATCTATCTAGTATCGCCAAAAAAGGAATTTGAATTGGAGAATTTTTAGATAAATAAGGATTTAAACTATTCTGTCCTTTAATAAGAATTCTATCCCAACTAACAATTATTAAATAATCTTCCTCTTCAAAATTCAATATTATTCTTTCTTCAACAGTATTTTGATTTTCAATTTTAATACTTTGAGAAAGCCTAACATAAGGCGCTACAATTTTTCTAGCTATTTGAGAAAAATTTAAAATATGATCATAACGGACTTCAAATTGAAATACCGGAACTACTTGACTCATACAAAACTGATTAAGAGTAGGAGCTCAAATATACGTTAATTAAATTAATAGCAATAGATAGTTTTAATATACAACATAATTTTAGTATAAACCACAGCACCCAACAAAGACGGCTCATCGCAAATAACGGGCAGTTTTCTGAAAATTGTTATTTTAGAGATCAAGTATTAAACCACTAATCCCGCAAATCTGTTTCCCTACTCCGCCCACTGTCGATAGTG
This sequence comes from Salegentibacter profundi, assembly GCF_054121475.1. NCBI lineage: Bacteria > Pseudomonadati > Bacteroidota > Flavobacteriia > Flavobacteriales > Flavobacteriaceae > Salegentibacter > Salegentibacter profundi. Next base: position 232,088 of record NZ_JBSYGG010000002.1, on the reverse strand, counting down.
TGCCGAGCAAGCAATGACCGGCCTTCAAGTGCTCATTAGGTTTCAACCTTTAGAATCCTTTAACATTAGAAAGATTTTTCCTAAATTGCTGCGGCTTCTTTCCCTACTTCATGAAGCTAATAAATAATTACTTGTTATACCCGAATCTTAATAATGGCCAAAAAGAAAATAACCAAAGAAAAATCAATTGAAGAAAGTTTATGGGATGCAGCCAATAAGTTGCGTGGCTCCATTGAACCTTCAGAATACAAACACGTGGTACTGGGACTTATCTTCCTGAAATTTGCTAGCGATAAATTTGAGGTGCGCCGTAAGGAACTTATTGCTGAAGGAAAAGAAAAGTATCTTGAAATGAAAGACTTCTACAATATGAAGAACGTCTTCTTTTTGGCTGAAACTTCCCGTTGGAACTACCTGATTAAAAATGCGAAGCAGGACGATATTGCCTTGAAGATCGATACCGCCTTAAACCAGATCGAAAAGAACAATCCTTCTCTAAAAGGAGCTTTGCCCGATAATTATTTTTCCCGCTTGGGACTTGACAAAAGTAAATTAGCGGCTCTTTTAGATACCATCAATAAAATAGACACCCAAAAGGACAAATCCCAGGATATTGTAGGGCGTGTATATGAATATTTCTTATCCAAATTCGCCTTGGCGGAAGGAAAAGGAAAGGGAGAGTTTTACACGCCAAAAAGTATTGTAAACCTTATTGCAGAAATGATTGAACCCTATAAAGGGATTATTTATGACCCGGCTTGTGGCTCTGGTGGTATGTTTGTGCAGTCTATCAAGTTTATTGAAAGCCACCACGGCAGCAAACGGGAAATTTCTATTTACGGCCAGGAATACACAAATACTACTTACAAACTGGCCAAAATGAACCTGGCCATTCGGGGAATATCGGCAAACCTGGGGGATAAAGCTGCCGATACGTTTAGCAACGACCAGCATAAAGATTTAAAAGCCGACTATATTATGGCCAACCCTCCATTTAATCAAAAAGATTGGCGCGGGCCGCAGGAATTAATCGATGATCCTCGCTGGCAGGGCTATGAAGTGCCTCCAAAAAGTAATGCCAACTATGGTTGGATCTTAAATATGGTTTCCAAATTATCAGATGATGGGGTTGCCGGGTTTATTCTGGCCAATGGTGCCTTATCCGGGGGTGGTGAAGAATATAAAATCAGGAGAAAGCTGGTGGAGAATAACCTGGTGGAAGCTATTGTAATTTTACCAAGGAATATGTTTTATACGACGGACATAAGTGTAACCGTTTGGATCCTGAATAAGAATAAAACCGCGCATACCCGTTCTATGGGCGATGAGGAACGCCATTACCGTGACCGGCAGGAAGAAGTATTGTTTATTGATTTAAGACGTTGGGGAAGTGAGTATGAAAAAAAATTTATTGAACTAACATCTAATGATATAGAAAAAGTAGCCCAGAACTATCACAATTGGCAACAGTCAGATTGTGAAACCACTTACAAGAACGTTCCTGAATATTGCCAATCGGTACATTTTGACACTATAGTAGAAAACGATTTCTCTTTAGTACCCAGTAAATACATTGAGTTTGTAGATGGCGATAGTAGTATTGACTTCGATACCGAAATGAAACGTATTCAAGGAAAATTTAAAAAATTATTGGAAGAAGAAAAACAAAGTCAGGAACAACTCATAAACGCCTTTAAAACCTTAGGATATGAGTTATAAACCCATAGGGAAATACATACAACAGGTAGATAATCGCAATAAGGATTTAGCAATAACCAATTTATTGGGTATAAACATTACTAAGAATTTTATGCCATCTGTAGCCAATGTTTCGGGTACAGACTTATCAAAATATAAAATTATTCAAAAAGGACAATTTGCATATTCTGCAATGCAGGTTGGCAGAGACGAAACCATTAGAATAGCACTTTATACAGATGACAAACCTGCTATTATTTCACCGGCCTATTCTGTAATTAAAGTAATTGATGAAAATGAATTACTCCCTGAGTATATGATGATGTGGTTTCAAAGACCAGAATCTGACAGGTATGGTTGGTTTATTAGTGATAGTAGTGTTAGGGCAAGTCTCGATTACGAACGTCTTTGTGAGATAGAAATTCCTATGCCCCATATAAATGAGCAACGTAAATATGTAGATCTTTATAATGGACTGCTAGGCAACCAAAATACCTACGAAAACAGTTTAGAAGATTTACAATTAATTTGCAATACCTACATTGAAGATTTGATAAAAACCCAAGAAAACAAATTTTTGGGTAAATATATTCAGCAATCAGACGAACGTAATACAAATCTAAAAATTGATTTTCTACAAGGTGTTTCAACTTCAAAAGTCCTGATTGAAACTAAAGCAAACACTACTGGTGTCAATTTTTGTAATTACAAAGTTGTTAGAAATAGGCAATTTGTTTATGTACCTGACACTTCCCGAAGAGGTGATAAAATTGCATTAGCAATGAATAACTCGAAAGACTGTATTGTATCAGGAATTTATACTGTATTTGAGGTCATAGATAAAACTGTTTTACTCCCTGAATATTTGTATTTATTCTTAAAACGAAGTGAGTTTGATCGTTATGCCCGCTTTAATTCTTGGGGCAGTGCCAGAGAAACATTTGATTGGGATGAAATGTGCAGGGTAAAACTTCCTATCCCCGATATTAAAATACAAGAAGCTATTGTTACCATTTACCGTACTTTAGAAACTCGAAAACACATCAACGAGCAGTTAAAAAAAAGTATTAAGCCGCTTTGCCCTGTGCTCATGAAAGGTGTTGTAGAAGGATTGGAAACTAATAAAAAAGAGTTAAGCTATGAACTATAAATATCAGCTAATTATTCTAGGTTCAGATGTGCCAGAAAAGCATCAAATTTTGACCAAAACAATAGAGAAAATTAAAGATTTAGGATTACCTCAATCGATTATTAAAATTATTGAAGCTGATAAAATAGCTGAAGATTATTTGGGAAACCAACCAGCATTTGCCTTGTATTTTGGAAACAGAGAGGGAAATCACCAACATTTAAAAATAACAGATAAGTTATTAAAAGATGGAACAATGATCTTGCCTATTTTCTTTGGAAACCCAGATGATCATGCTTTTTCGAAGGAAATACCTTCCATTTTATCTAATCAGAATGGGTTACAATTTAAAAATATTGAAATAGATAGAATTGCAAATATAATTTTAGAGTCTTTTGAACTTTTAAGAAATTCAAGAAGAATATTTATTAGTTATAGAAGAAATGAATCCACTTCCATAGCAATTCAGTTATACGAAGCCCTTGAATTATATAACTATGATGTTTTTCTAGACACGCACTCCATCGGCAAAAGTGAACCTTTTCAAGATGAACTATGGCATAGAATGACAGATTGTGATGTAATTGTTCTTCTTAATACACCTAATTTTTTAGAAAGTCATTGGTGTAAAGAAGAATTTGCTGAGGCTGGAACAAAACAAATTGGATTAGTTCAACTAGTTTGGCCAAATCATGAAATTAAGGATATTGATTCCGGATCTCACATTAGTTATCCTATTAAATTAAAGGAATCTGATTTTATTGACAATGTTTATAACAATAAAGATAAGTCAAAGTTAGTTGAGGTTCTTGTTGAGGAAGTAATTCAAAAGGTAGAGTCTGTTCGTGCTAGAAATCTAGCTTCACGGCAAGATAATTTAATAACAGATTTTAGAAATATTGCTCAAGAATGCGGTCGAAAAGTGAATGTACAGCCTGAAAAATTTTTATCTGAAATTTTACCATCAGGAAAAAAAATCATTTATATCCCAACAATTGGTATTCCTAAATCCACAAGTTGTCAATCTGCTGAAATTCGACACGAAATAGAAGTTAACAAAAATACTTCTATACGCTTAATTTATGATGATTTAAGAATACGTGATAAGTGGTTGAAACACCTAGATTGGTTAAATAATAACTTCAAAAAGGATATAAAGACATTGAAAAAACAAAATTTTAAATCATGGCTACAAAAAGCATAAAAAATATTTTTCTTTCTGCAAGTGTTCCTCTGCCTGAAAGAGATCCGGTATATGTTGAAACAGCTGACATAATTGCCATTCGAGATGCAGTCATTGCATTAACAACAGTAGTACTTCCATATCATCGCATTATTTGGGGAGGTCATCCCTCAATAACTCCTCTGATTTATTATGTATTGGAAAAACTGGATATGAATATTCAAGAACACGTCAAACTATATCAATCATTATGGTTTAAAGATTTATTTCCGCCAGATAATAACAGATTTGAAAATGTAGTGTACACTGAAAAAAAAGATAACACTCCTTTAAGTATTAAGCTAATGAGAGAAAGAATGTTTTCAGAAAATGAATTTTCTGCCGCTGTTTTCATTGGTGGTATGAATGGGATTAAAGATGAATATGAAATGTTTACAGAGTACCATCCCAATGCACTACTAATACCAGTAGCAAGTACTGGAGGTGCAACTAAAATTGTTTATGACACTCTTCTTCCTGAAAATCTCAAAAATACAAGATTTGAAAAAGATTATGGATATATGTCTCTATTTCAAAAATTTTTAATGGATAAGATTTAAACATTATGGGTAAGAATGTATTTGTATCTTATAAATATGGGGATACTAAGGTTTCTAATTTAAACAAAAAAGAACTTGGAATTAATATTTATGGAGATATTGATGTTGTACCAAGATCTACAAGAGTACGAGATTATGTTGATGAGCTCCAAGGTATTCTAAGGGAAGAAGATAATATCAATTTAGGGGAAAAAGACGGTGAAAGTTTAGCAGAGTTTAAAAATTCAACAATAAGAACTTCTCTAAAAAAGAAAATCTTTAGAAGCAGTATTACAATTGTACTAATTTCAAAGGGGATGATTGATAATTTTAAATATGAAAAGGACCAATGGATTCCTTGGGAAATTTCATATTCTTTGAGACAAATTGTAAGAGCTAATGGAACTAGTAGAGCCAATGCAATATTAGGAGTTGTACTTCCTGACGAAACTAATAGTTATGATTGGTATTTTTCATATGATTCTGAATGTAACTGTACAAATCATAATACGTCTCTCTTATTTAAGATAATCAGGGATAATATGTTCAATGAGAAGCAACCAAGGAGGAGTATTTGCAATGGAAATTATGTTTATTCTGGTGATTACTCTTATATCAAAAATGTAACCTGGGATAATTTTAAAGAAAAACCTAATTACTTTCTTAATAAATCAATTGAAATAAGAGACAATATTAAAGACTATGACATTCATATAAATTTAGACTGAAATGAGTTTTATTACTGAATCACAAATTAAAAATCAAAGTAGGTCATCAAAGTCTTACTTTATGACCCTCAACGAAAGTTTAAATAGTTTTAAAGGTGAAAGTGCTCTTTTTAGAACTAAAATTTTTCTTTCCCATAAGCATGACGAAAGAGAGTATTTAGAGGGTGCTATTTCTTTTTTAAAATCATATAACGTTGATGTTTATGTGGATTGGTTAGACGATGGAATGCCTAAAACTACCTCGGGTAAGACAGCCGATAGGATAAAACAGAAAATTAGTGACAATCATAAATTCATTCTTTTAGCTACGGAAGGAGCTATAAACTCAAAATGGTGCAATTGGGAGTTAGGTCTTGGGGATGCAGCTAAGTATATTGATCATATTGCAATTTTACCTATTAAAAGAGACTATTCGGATTTTTCTGGAGGTGAATATTTAGAAATATATCCTTACATATATAATATTGAATACTATCAGCTCTTTAAAGGGCAATACAGATCAGCAGGTACATATGTTATTTTTCCTTCTATTAATGGTCGGGATAAAGTAGTTCCAATTAAAGAATGGCTAAGTGATAAAAATTAAAACTGGTAATATCTGATATGTCGGAAACCACCAACCTTATAGCATATAAACGTGAACTTTCCAAAGGTGTGGAAAGAAGATTAAGATTAAGATGAAAAAGGATAAGCCAAGAAATTTTTGATTCGCTTTCTATAGCTAATGATAAATACAAGATGAATAAAAACAGCCTAAATAATAAGCAGGTAAAGGAGTTAAGTAAGCTTATAGAACAGGGAAAACATCAAATCGCGGTACAGGTAAACAGTACCATGACTTTGGTGTTTTGGGAAGTAGGCAAACGCATAAATGAAGAAGTCCTGCAAAATGAACGGGCAGATTATGGTAAAAACATTGTGACAACGGTGTCGTCACAATTGAAAAAGCATTACGGGAATAGCTTTGGACATCTAATAAAAAAACCGGAACAAAAATAAATACTGCGATGGTCGCAGCGCGGGAACGTATAGCACAGAAAAAATTACAATAAACCCGGCAGGAATGAATAAAAAGTTTACCGAAGCACAACTGGAAAGCGTTTTTGGCACGCAGCTGGAACAGGAAGGTTACAAGCATCAGTTAGGAGGTACCATATCCCGAAAGGAAGATGAAGTGCTCCTTGAAAGTGACCTTCGGGAATTTTTGATGGCAAAGTACCGGGAAAACGGGATCACCAAAAATGAAGTGGAATCCATTATTCTCAGGCTCAAAACCCTTCCGGCTTCAGACCTCTATGAAAGCAACAAAGAGTTTATGCAAATGCTTTCTGATGGTTTTGCGTTAAAGCGGGAAGACCGTTCCCAAAAAGATATCTGGATCTATTTAGTTGATTATTCAGCCGAGAACCGCAACACTTATAAATTCGTCAATCAGCTGGAAATTACCGGAACCCAGAAACGTATTCCTGACGGGATACTTTATATCAACGGAATTCCGGTAGTTGTTTTCGAATTCAAAACCGCCATTCAGGAAAACACCACCATTTATGACGCCTATGTTCAGCTGACCGTCCGCTACGAGAGGGACATACCGGAACTTTTTAAGTATAACGCGTTTTGCGTGATCAGCGATGGGGTAAATACCAAAGCAGGTTCCTTTTTTGCCCCTTACGAATTCTTCTATGCCTGGCGCAGAATCGCAGGGCTGGCAAAAGACGTTGATGGCATTGACAGCATGTTCACCCTAATTCAGGGAATGTTGCATCAAAACAGGCTGCGGGACATTATTAAAAACTTTATCTATATACCAGACAGCTCAAAAAAGGATGAAAAAATAGTCTGCCGCTATCCTCAATACTATGCGGCACGTGCTCTATTTGAAAATATTCAGAAAGCTCAAAAACCAGCCGGAAACGGGAAAGGAGGCACCTACTTTGGAGCCACCGGTTCCGGTAAAAGTTTTACCATGCTTTTCCTGACCCGGCTTTTAATGAAAAGTGATCACTTTGAAAGCCCCACTATAATTTTAATTACAGATCGAACCGATTTAGATGATCAGCTTGCAGGACAGTTTACCAATGCGAAAAACTTTATTGGCGATGATGCTATCGCAAGTGTGGAAAGCCGTGCAGATCTACGCAAGCGAATACGAGGAAGGGAAAGCGGTGGTGTGTTCCTTACCACTATTCATAAATTTACAGAAGACACAGAATTGCTTAGCAATAGAAGCAATGTGATTTGTATATCTGATGAAGCTCACCGGAGCCAGACCAATCTTGACCAAAAAATTAAAGTTACTGAAAAAGGCGTAAAGAAAACTTTCGGCTTTGCCAAGTACCTTCACGATTCTCTACCGAATGCCACGTTTGTAGGCTTTACCGGAACGCCAATAGATGCTACTTTAGATGTATTTGGAAAAGTAGTAGATGAATACACCATGACGGAATCGGTAAAAGATGAGATTACCGTTCGCATTGTTTATGAAGGAAGGTCAGCCAGAGTGGCCCTTGAAAACCGGGAGCTGCAAAAAATTGAGGACTATTATCGTGTTGCTGAGGAAGAAGGTGCCAATGAGTACCAGGTGGAAGAGAGTAAAAAGCAATCGGCCAATATGAACGCCATTCTGGGTGACCCTGATCGTTTGCAGGCCATAGCAGAAGATTTCGTCCAGCATTATGAGAAAAGGCTGAAGGAAGGCGCTACCGTAAAAGGAAAGGCCATTTTTGTAAGTAGTAGCCGGGAGATAGCTTACGAGCTTTATAAGAACATCATCGAACTAAGACCGGAATGGGCAAAGGTGAGAAAAGCAGAAGAAGGGGCCGAATTAACCGAAAAGGACAGGAAGGAGCTTAAGCCTATGGAGCGGATAAAGATGATTATGACAAGAGGCAAAGACGATCCCAAAGTGCTATATGATTTATTAGGAACAAAAGAATATCGTAAGGAATTAGACCGTCAATTTAAAAATGAAAAATCAAATTTTAAAATCGCTATCGTTGTCGATATGTGGCTTACTGGTTTTGATGTTCCATTTTTAGATAGTATTTACATTGATAAACCTATTCAGCAGCATAATCTTATTCAGACAATTTCCAGGGTGAACCGAAAGTTCCAGGGCAAAAACAAAGGTCTGGTGGTAGATTATATTGGTATCAAAAAGCAAATGAATTTAGCACTGGCCAAATATAACACAGGAGAGCAGCAAAATTTTGAGGATATTGAAAGGTCCCTGAAGATAGTGCGGGACCACCTGGATCTACTGGCCAGGATGTTTCACAAATTTGACAGTAATGATTATTTCCAGGGAGATGCTTTAAGCCAACTGAACAACCTAAACAAAGCCGTTGAATACGTCCAACAAACCAAAGAGCAGGAAACGCGCTTTATGAATTTGGTGAAACGCCTGAAAGCTGCCTATGATATTTGTGTGGGAAGTGAAAAGTTAACCCAAAAAGAACGCGATTATACTCATTTTTACCTGGCTGTAAAATCTATAGTTTTTAAGCTCACCAAGGGAACTGCTCCGGATACCGCCCAGATGAACGCCAAAGTAAGGGAAATGATCAAAAATGCTTTAGCAAGTGAAGGCGTGGAGGAGATCTTTAAAATGGGCGATCAAACCAACAGCCAGCAGGATATATTTGATGAGGATTACCTGGCAAAGATCGATAAGATCAAACTGCCTAATACCAAGATCAAACTTCTACAGCAATTACTGGCCAGGGCCATTGATGAGATAAAGAAGGTGAACAAGGTAAAAGGAGTTGATTTTTCCAAAAAAATGGAAGGCCTTGTTTCCCGGTACAATGAACGGAAAGGAGATGTGTTACGGAGTGAAGTCTATGAAGAAATGGCGGAACAGCTTACCGATCTTATTTGGCAGGTACAAAAAGAGTTTTCGGCCGGGGAAATGCTGGGAATTGATTTTGAGGAAAAAGCTTTCTACGACATTTTAAAAGAACTATGTATAAAGTATGACTTTCAATATCCGGAAGATAAGCTTATCGAGCTTTCGAAAGCAGTAAAGGATTTGGTGGATGAACAGGCAAAATTCCCGGACTGGAGCAAAAGAAACGACATTAAATCTGCTTTAAAAGTCGGGCTTATCCTATTACTCGATGAGCACGGTTATCCCCCGGTGGAACGAGACGAGGTCTATGAAGAAATCTTTGAACAGGCTGAAAATTTTAAGAAGAATAGACCAGCCTAGAGGAATTCCTAAATTTTAAGGCCTGGCACTAACGGTGTAAATATTTAACCGCTTAAATAGTAAAAATACGTTATAAAAAGTTTTTGAATTTGTATTACTTTGGCTTTCGATAAGACCATTCAGGGAATGGTTCATAAATTTTAAGTTTTTCCATGAACCTCTCCAGGTTATTATATATGTACCCAAGATCTTCATTATCGTATAAATATTCTTCAATATCTGAATCCCAAAAAAAATCACGAAGAATCGCTATCTTTCTCAAAAATGGCATTCTTGATCCCCTTTCAAGATGTTCGAGTAAAACTAATTGACGGTGTAATTCAAGTAATTTGTCAATGACCTCTTTCCTGAATTCATCGTGAAATTGTACTTCTTTAAATGCTCCCTGCTCTTCCATAATTATTGAAAATTTGGTGATTACTAAATATACTACATTGATTTAAATGGTGATATTTGAAAAAGAATACATAATTAGAATACTTTTTTATGCTTCAAAGTAACCCAACCAGGAAAGGGACAGGAATAGAATTATGGGGTGATTACGGTGACTTAACAAGCCTGTATGAAACGATTCACAAAATAGGAGAGCGTTTAAATGAATATAAGAAAGAAGAGAAGGGACAATCAGATATAATAATGGGCTTTGCTTATGAGGTTCGAAAGACTTTCCAGCATTCCAGGTTGAAAGAAAATTTTGTTTTTGATTCGGAGAATAAGGTTGAATATTTAGGCTTTAGATACCTATGGACAGACTTACTTTATTTGATTTCTGTTCTTCGTTACAATGCAGGTTATGTAGTGTTGGATGCCCTGGATCAGGCGAACCTTTATATCCTCGAATTTAATTGTAAGAAAGCCTTATTTGATTATGATCCCCAGGGCGCACAACGAATTCAAAACTTTATAGGTCAAAAAATTGACATACATAATGACCTGGTTTTTTTAGTGCTCCAGGCTATTAATATAGAATATTTGAGCAAGACCCCGGGAAAAAGAAGATTTCGGGGACTACCAGATTTATTAATTGCATATTCCCAATTTTCGCCAGCCTATAAGATGTGGAAGTCTGATATGGAAAGTAGTGCTAAGGCTTTAAAATGTGAAGTGCACGAAATAAGTTATGATAATTACCCTGAAATAGTTTGGTAATGGAAAAAAGCAGCTCATCAGAAAGATTTGATTTTTGAAAATCTACAAACTATCTAAAGCTGCTTTTTTAAACCTTAAACCGTCGCGTAAGGAACTGCAATCCAAAGTCGCATTTAAGGCTTATATAATAAGTCTTATACCATCACTAGGGAAATACCATTGGAGGCTGAATATAAGACTTAAAATTTTAACTGCCGCTCCAAACAAAAAAGGCATCAGTGTAAAATCTTCTTTTTTGGAGGTAATTTAATCCTCGTTTAGAAAAAGGAGCGGCTTGGAGGCTTTCACCTCCGCGCCACATAAATTTAAGCCCGCACTTAACACGGGACTTAACTGTAGATTAATATCAGATAGCGCCGTCCTTATCAGCCGAAAGTTGCCCCCGTCATCTGCCAGGTGTTGGCCACTCCTTAACCGCTATCTTCAACTTAGGATAAATATAATAATTTTACTAAATAGTTTATATATGTTTTTTAGTGGATAAGAAAAAAGAGAAGAAGATATTATTCAGCCTGCCATAATTAAAATCTTACCTTTTTGATTTTAGAAAAATGTGCTTAGAAGTAGGAGAATTTACCGTTGCATGGTGGGGGAGTGGGAAATAATGATCTTGGGTATATTCAATAACGACTATAGGTTACATCGCGAAACTGTTTGGTGGTACAAGTTTTCTCCTGGTAAACCCATAGTTATATTGAAAAAGATTGCCTTCTAAATTAGATTTTCCAGAATAAACCTAAAATTCAGTTTCAATTGCTATCAGTTGGTAATATTTCAAATGACTCCTAATGAATTATTGAAAATAGATCAAATTCTGTACTTATTCTGTACTAGGTACAAAAATAAAAAGCCTCACATCTCTGTGAAGCCTTGTTATTACTGTAGCGAGACCGAGATTTGAACTCGGGACCTCCGGGTTATGAATCCGACGCTCTAACCACCTGAGCTACCTCGCCGTTAACTTGTAATCTGCCTGATGGCGTGCCTTTCCAGGATATTGACTGCCCGTAAATGCGGGTGCAAATATAAAAACAATTTGGGTTGCCACAAACATTATTTTCTAAAATATTTATTTTGTTTTCTTTTTATCTTTCCAATTAATATCTATATTGCCCGAACTAACTAATAAATCTTAAAATGGAAGAAAAGATCAAGTACGAAATGGAATTCCCCATACACGCTTCTCCTTCTCTATTATATCAGTACATTTCCACACCATCGGGCCTAAGTGAATGGTATGCCGATAATGTTAACTCACGTGGTGAGGTTTTTACCTTTATCTGGGAAGGAAGTGAAGAAAAGGCTAAGCTCGTAAGTAAAAAAAGTGATGAACGCGTGAAGTTCAAATGGTTGGATGATGAGGATACTCCATATTTTTTCGAGATCAGGATTCAAGTGGATGATATCACTAAAGATGTTTCAATAATGATTACCGATTTTGCTGAAGAAGATGAAATTGATGAAGGAAAAATGCTTTGGGACAATATGATTTCCGATTTAAAACAGGTACTTGGATCAGTTTAATATTCAAGGGATAAATATTACCTTTGCCCCCGCTTATAGCGGGGGCATTTTTATATGGTCCTTTATCATTAATTCAAGGCTTTATGATTAATCAAAACGGAAACCTGGTAGAAGACCAGAATGCAAAAATTTCAATATTCAATCGTGGACTTGCTTATGGAGATTCAGTTTTTGAAACCATTCGAGTCATAAACGGACAGGTGATGTTTTGGGAAGATCATTATTTTAGATTAATGGCTTCTATGAGAATTATGCGGATGGAAATCCCTGCTAATTTTTCACCTGAGTTTCTTGAAGAACGCATTAAAGAACTCATAGAAGCAAATGAACTTAAAGATTCCCCGGCGAGAATCAGGTTTACCGTTTTTCGAAAAGAAGGAGGGTTTTATCGCCCTACCACCAGAGAGATCGATTATATTATTACCACTTCACCATTGAAGGATGCTTTCTATCTTCTCAATGAAGAAGATTATGAAATTGAACTTTTCAAGGATCATTTTATTACTAGCGGACTGCTTTCCACTATAAAATCCAACAACCGGGCGGTAAATGTTTTAGGAAGTATTTTTGCCGGAGAAAACGACTATAATAATTGTCTTCTGCTCAATGAAAAGAAGAGTGTAGTGGAAGCTTTAAATGGAAATATATTTGTTGTAAAGGACCAAACGATTAAAACTCCGCCATTGGCTGATGGAGCCTTAAATGGAATTACACGTAAAAAACTCCTGGAAGTTATAAAAGAACTACCAGACTATAGCCTGGAGGAAACATCAGTCTCTCCTTTCGAACTTCAGAAAGCCGATGAATTATTTATTACCAATGTGGTGGTGGGTATACAACCAATTACTAAATACCGTAAGAAAAGTTTTGATAATCGAGTTGCCCGTGACTTGCTTTCAAAGCTTAACGTGAAAGCGCGGCTGGGTTAGTTGTAAGTAGGATTCTCAGGAGCGTTGGACCATAAAAGGTAATCTCCACCAAGTTGCATCATTTTATCCTTCCAGAAGGAGGTATATGGTCTCTCAATGACTTCAGAGGCATGTTCATTGGTAGTTATGATCCAGGAGTGCGAGTTAAGTTCTTCATTAAGTTGTTCTGCCTCCCATCCTGAATACCCGAGGAAAAATCGGATTTGTTTTTCTGAAATTTTACCTTTTCCTATAAGTTCTATTACTACATCAAAATCTCCACCCCAATAGATCCCATTAGCTATTTCAACACTTTCCGGAATTAATTCTGGTACTTTATGAATAAAGTATAGGTTATCCTGTTCTACAGGTCCACCATTATAAATTTTAAAATTAGAATCTAATTCGGGGATAAGATCTTTTAGGTTGAAATCCAGAATTTTATTCAGGATAAAACCAACGGAACCTTTATCAGAATGATCTGCAAGTAATACTACAGAGCGATTAAATGCGACATCTCCAATGATAGAAGGTTCTGCTACTAAAAGATGGCCTTTGGTTGGTTTTAAAGCTATCATAACAGGATCTTTTTATCTAAGCTACCATTTATTTGAAAAAAATCAAATAATTAAACAAAATTTTTACATAAAAAAAGCCTTCCTAGAGGAAGGCTTCCTAATTTCGTACTAATACAATTTATTAGTTCACAGCTTTTTGCAGGTCAGCTCCGGCCTTAAATTTTACTACATTTTTAGCAGCAATTTTGATCGTTTTTCCGGTTTGTGGATTTCTTCCTTCACGAGCAGCTCTTTTAGAAACTGACCAGGAGCCAAATCCAACTAGAGACACACGGTCTCCTTTTTTAAGGGACTTCTCAACATTTTCCAGGAAAGATTCCAAGGCTTTTTTTGCTGCTGCTTTAGAGATTCCAGCATTTTCAGCCATTGCATCGATTAAATCTGTTTTGTTCATAATTTGAATTTTAAATAAATTGTTGGTTAAACATTCTGTTAAATTGCTCTACAAATTTATATGGAATTCTTTCCCGTGCAAGTAATAACAAGGGAAAAGCCCTTTATTGTTAATAACTTTAACCTTTTGTTAATAAAGTTGTGTAAGTTTTATTGATTTTTTGCTCCTTCAGTGGTGATAAGGGTTTACAAGAATTTTGCATCCTCAGAGAAATTAAATCCGTTTAAAAGATCCTTTACCTGCATTTTTCGTTTTCCCGGAAGCTGGATCTGCTCGATGATTAGAAACCCGTTTTGAAGGGCTACTTTCAATTTTTTCTTCTCCATAACAATTTTTCCCGCGGGATAGTTATGTTCAGTGGTTTCCTTATGGCAATCAAAGATTTTTACTTTTAGTTCCTCTCCATTATTTTTTAGAATACCCCAGGCTGCTGGATATGGATTCAGACCTCGTATGTGATTGTAGACTTTTTCCAGTCCTAAAGTCCAGTCTATCTTAGTATTTTCTCTTGTTAATTTGGGAGCGGCTCTTAAATTGGAGTGCCTTGGTTGAGGGCTGGGATGCACCTTTCCCTGTTCAATTTGCTGAAGGGTTTGATTAATTAATTTTGCACCTGTATGCATAAGCTTGTCGTGGAGTTCACCCAGAGTCTGATCTGGAGCGATTTCAACTTCCTTCTGAAGAATCATATCACCGGTATCTATTTTATCATCTAAAAAGAAAGTGGAGACTCCAGTAGTTCTTTCCCCGTTGATTATTGCCCAATTAATAGGTGCGGCGCCACGATATTGTGGCAGCAGGGAAGCGTGCAGATTAAAGGTGCCCATTTTGGGCATTGCCCAAACCACCTTTGGAAGCATTCGGAAAGCCACAACGACTTGAACATCGGCCTGCAAGGCTTTTAGATCCTCTAAAAAGTCTTCCGATTTTAGATTTGATGGTTGTAAAACTTTTAAATTGTTTTCTACTGCGAATTTTTTAACAGGACTTTCCTGAAGTTTACGTCCACGGCCTGCGGGTTTGTCTGGGGCAGTAACCACTCCGACAACATTATATCCGTTTTTTAAAATTTCTTCAAGGCAATATACCGCAAACTGTGGAGTGCCCATAAAAACTAATTTCAGGTCTTTCATCAATCTATTATTTTGTAAGCGTTTGTTTTAGTTCGATAAATTCTTCCTTTTTCAACCAAAAGCCCTAAAACCTTCAAAATATGTGCTTGTGGGTAATTTAGCGCATGGGAAATATCATTTATAGTGCTTTCTTTATCTTTTAGTACCGGCATAAGATCTCTATAGATTTCATTCATTTCAGTGCTGGTTAAAGCTTTTTGCGGCCTGGTACATACGGAACATACACCACAATTATCAACATTTTTTTCACCAAAATATTCCAATAATTGTCGGCTACGACAAACTTTATCATTTTCGATGTAGTCCAGAACGGCCTGGATATTAGCTTCTTTGCTTTTTTTCTGAGCCTTTATGTAACTGGAAAAAGGATGAATGGTAGTATCGTCCTCCCGCGGCATCCAAAAGGTAATATTGGCATCGTGTTTGGCATGAGAAAAATCTGCGATTCCTTGTTGTTGGAGTTCCTCCAGAAGTCCAAGCGCATCTTTTGCCTGAATTCCGGTTTTTTCGGAAATGGTTGTGAGGTTAATTCCTGTATTGTTTTCCAGGATTCCTCCATAGGTTCTAAGGATTGTTTTTGCCAAAAGATCGTATTTGGGATTTTCTTTCAAAAAATACTGTAATTGATTACCCGTTACGATAAACTGAAGGTTTGTTTTTTTCTGAAACTGTTCCGAAAGCTTGAGAATCCCACAACGATCCAGTAACTGAAGGGACTGGTAGGTTTTTATCGTTTTTAATTGATAATGCTGGCAAAATTCTCGGAAATTGAAATCATGAGTTGTATTTTCTCCTTCCCCATAGGCAATTCTGAAATAAGAATTCAATTTCCTATATACCAATTTAATGTCTGCAACATCGGGGATTCCTGCCAGAAATTGTTTTTTTAAAACCGGGATATCACTGGTGTGAGTGATAATGGTGGCAACAGCGGGTTTTTCATCCCGTCCTGCCCGTCCTGCCTCTTGGAAATAACTCTCTATGGATTCAGGAAGATTCAGATGAATGACCTGTCGTACATCGGGTTTGTCTATTCCCATACCAAAGGCTGTGGTGGCCACGATAATATTGCTGTTATTGGCGAACCAATCCTTTAACTTTTTTTGTTTCTCCTCAAATTTCAACCCGCCGTGAAAGGCTTCTGCTTTGTAATTATTTTTTTTTAGGAAATCACTTATCTCCAGGGTAGCTTTCCGACTTCTCACATAGATAATGGCTGATTCTTCCCGCTTATCTAAGAGCTTTATCAAGTCACGGGTTTTAGATTCTGTATTTAAAACATTGTAAGCCAGGTTTTTTCTAAGGAAAGATTGCTTAAAGACCTCCGGTTCATTTAAATCGAGTTGACTTATCATATCCTGGACTACCTTTGAGGTGGCAGTGGCTGTAAGGCCTATTAAAGGTACATCGGGTTTAAGGACTTTAAGTAAATTCACATTTCGGTAAGCAGGTCTGAAATCGTGGCCCCACTGAGAAATACAGTGCGCCTCATCCACGGCGATGAGATTAACGTTCATTCGTTTAATGCGTTGTTGCACTAATTCCTGTTGAAGTCTTTCCGGTGAAAGGTATAAAAACTTATAATTTCCGTAAATGCAATTGTCCAGTGCGGTATCCAGATCCTGAAAAGAAATTCCCCCGGTAAGGGCCATGGCCTTTATCCCCTTATTTTTTAATGCATTCACCTGGTCCTGCATTAGCGCTATTAAGGGGGAGACTACAATACAAATTCCTTCACGATAGAGTGCCGGGACCTGAAAGCAAACAGATTTTCCACCACCAGTCGGCAAAAGGGCAATAACATCCTTTCCTTTTAAGACGGCTTCAATTATTGGCCACTGCTTAGGCCTGAAGGATTTATGTCCCCAGTATTTTTCTAATATGTGTGTGGCTTGCTGCACGAATGTTAATCATCGATTGACTTTAAAATAAATTCCATCCGCTCTATTACAGGAGCTTTTGGCACCTCTATAGGAGTATAACCTAAGCTTTTATATGTCTGCAGGAGGTACCTGGATATACGCCTGGATTCGTTAAATGATTCATATCGTTCATTATCACTCACGTAGATCTCCGGCCATGGAGGTAAGATAAATATTTTATCGTAGATGTGGTTATTACAGGCTTCAATAAATTCCGGGGTATACGCTGTATTAAAATATTCCATATAGGCGAGCACATCGGGAATTCCACGGTCGATAAATACCGTTGAAGCTGGGAGCATGTCAGCTTCCTTATGCTGGACAATTCGCCCCGCCAGTAGTTTTTCACTAAACAGCAAAGGCTTATCCAGAAAAAGCTGGTCTATGCCTTGTTTTTGGGCTTCAAGGGTAACCTGCCTGGAAATCTCATGTAAACATTCGTGGCCCTTGGCCTCTAAGGTTCTGATGATGGATGATTTACCGGTACCCGGTCCTCCGGTAATTACAATTTTTTTTGTTTTCACCCTGCGAATTTCGTCATTTGTATCCGATTATAAAAATGTTCGCAAACTATGTATCTTTGCAATTATAAATGAAGAAAGAAAACTTATGAGCCAAGCAAGCAATCCAGAAGAATTTTATGCTAAACTTAGGGCACAGCTGCATGATACCTCTCTTTGGCCCACCGAATACCTTTATAAATTTATCGTACCAACCAGGATAGAAAAAGTGGAAAAAATAGAGGGAATTTTCAATAACATGGGAGCGGTAATTACTACTCGTCAATCTAAAAATGGAAAATACACAAGTGTTTCCATTAATGTTAGAATGAAAAATCCCGATGCCGTAATCGATAAATACAAAGAAGTCGCCCGGAAGGTAGAGGGAGTGATCTCCCTATAGGTATTAAAAATTTTGATATCGGAATATTTCTGGATAATATTTAGTATTTTGCAGCGATTAACTTCTACAGAAAAGTATCACCTTATAAAATTCAATTTTGACACACGCATTAGAATATAACTCTGAAAGGAGTCATCTCATTATTCCTGAATACGGCAGACATTTGCAAAAAATGGTAGAACATGCCGTGGGCATAGAAGATGATAAAGAACGCAATAAAGTAGCTAAATCTATTATTGCCGTAATGGGGAATATGAACCCTCATCTAAGAGATGTATCTGATTTTCAGCATAAACTTTGGGATCAGTTATTCATTATCAGTGATTTTAAACTTGATGTAGAATCTCCATTCCCTAAACCTACCCGGGAAATGCTAGCTGAACGTCCGGAAATGTTGGAATATCCTCAGAACTTTCCCAAATATCGTTTTTACGGAAACAATATTAAGCGAATGATAGACGAGGCAAAAAAATATGATGAAGGACCATTAAAAGAGGCTTTGGTTTTTACAATTGCCAACCATATGAAAAAGTCTTATCTGAACTGGAATCGTGATTCTGTTGATGATCAGGTGATTTTTGATCATCTCAACGAATTAAGTAATGGCGCGATAAACCTTAAAAATACTGATGAAGATCTTAGTGAAGCATCAAATTTATTGCGTAATAAGAAGAAACATTCCAAAGCACCTTCAAAGAAATCTAATCGTGGCAAAGGTCGTAAGCGTCACTAAAATCTTTTAATTTTCATGGGAACTTTCCAGATCGAAGGAGGACATCGTTTAAAAGGAAATATCCAGCCGCAAGGCGCTAAAAACGAAGCCCTTCAAATACTCTGTGCCGTATTGTTAACTCCCGAGGAGGTCACGATTAATAATATCCCTGACATTCTTGATGTTAACAAACTCATCGGGCTTCTTAGGAACCTGGGGGTTAAGGTCAACAAAAAAGCTAAAGGGAGTTATACCTTTAAAAGCGATGAGCTTAACCTGGACTACCTCAGTAGCGAACAATTTAAAAAGGATGGAAGTGGGTTACGAGGATCGATTATGATAGTAGGGCCCTTACTTGCTCGATTTGGAAAGGGCTTTATTCCTAAGCCAGGTGGAGATAAAATAGGTAGACGACGTCTGGATACTCATTTCGAGGGTTTTATAAAGCTGGGCGCAAAATTCAGATACAACAAAGAGGAGCGTTTTTACGGAGTGGAAGCTTCGGATGGTCTCAAAGGAAGCTTTATGCTTCTGGAAGAGGCATCAGTAACAGGTACTGCTAATATCGTAATGGCGGCTGTACTGGCTGAAGGGAAAACTACCATTTATAATGCTGCCTGCGAACCCTATCTTCAGCAATTATGCAAAATGCTGAATTCTATGGGGGCCAATATCAAAGGCGTCGGGTCTAATTTACTTGAAATTGAAGGCGTAAAACAGCTGAAAGGCTGTGAGCATAGGATCCTTCCCGATATGATAGAAATAGGTTCCTGGATTGGGATGGCGGCAATGACCCAAAGCGAAATCACCATTGAAAATGTAAGGTGGGATATGTTGGGATTAATACCAACAACCTTTAGGAAACTGGGCATTACCATTGAACAAAAAGGAGATGATATATATATTCCTGCTCATACCCAGGGTTATGAAGTGCAAAGTTTCATAGATGGGTCTATAATGAATATTAGCGATGCACCCTGGCCTGGATTCACACCGGATCTTTTAAGTATTCTCCTGGTGGTGGCCACCCAGGCAAGAGGGAGTGTGCTCATTCATCAGAAAATGTTTGAAAGTCGACTTTTCTTCGTAGATAAACTTATTGATATGGGAGCAAAGATCATTT
This sequence comes from Salegentibacter profundi, assembly GCF_054121475.1. Classification (NCBI taxonomy): domain Bacteria; kingdom Pseudomonadati; phylum Bacteroidota; class Flavobacteriia; order Flavobacteriales; family Flavobacteriaceae; genus Salegentibacter; species Salegentibacter profundi. Next base: position 212,216 of record NZ_JBSYGG010000002.1, on the reverse strand, counting down.
TGTGTGATCCTCACCGGGCCACAGTAATTGGTCACGATTTTAAATCCCAGTTAAAGGCTACAACGATGAGCTCTCCGGACATCAGGGCGGGGATTTCCTTATTGATTGCTGCACTTTCGGCTAAGGGGGTTTCTCACATACATAACATTGAGCAGATTGATCGTGGATACGAAAATATTGACCAGCGTTTAAAGGCAATAGGGGCAAAGATCACAAGAACCTAAGCTTATTATTTTATAAAAGAATAAAAGGCTGTCTTTAAGAAGAATTAAAGACAGCCTTTTGCATGGATATTCTTATAAGTTAAGCCTGTGTTTCAGCCTTTTCCTTACTTTCCTTATAATGAAATAGATTTTGCTCTTTAATCATACTTGCGGTCTTTTCAGGTAACATTTTTTCCCAACCTTCTTTTCCTTCACTGATCATTTGCAACACTTCTCTGGAGAATATTCCCAGGATGTCAGGGTTGTAGTTTTCAATGTCCTCTACACGACCATTGTATTTAAAGAATTTATAAAGCTCTTTCATCCGGGGATGTACTTTTAGGTTGTCACTGGTTGTGATCTCACCGGTTTCGGCATCTTTAAAGGGATAAAGGTAAACTTTGAGATCCTTGAAAAAAAGCTTTCCAAAAGCCTCAAGAATTCCTCCGCTAAGATGACGGTAATATTTTTCATCGAATACGTCTACAAGGTTATTTACCCCCATTGTCAGCCCCATACGCTGTTTTGAATACCTCGAGAAATACTCCACGACACGATAATATTCCTGGAAGTTGGAGATCATTACAGTTTGTCCTAAAGAGCAAAGCAATTTGGCCCGATCCATAAAATCTCTTTCATCGATCTCTCCTTCGGCTCGCAGGTTGGAGAGGGTGATTTCGAAAATCACTTCCGTATTTTCTTTTTCCACCTTATTCTCCTTTAGGAAAAGTTCCAGGGATTTTTCATACATATCCATATTGACCTTGGTCACCGGACGAAAACTTCCGCGCAAGGCCAAAATATTCTTTTTATAAAGTACGGCAGCTGGAAGCACATTATTGCCATCAGGAGCGAACATCACTGCTTCGGTCATTCCATTTTTAACCAACTGTAGACTCATCAAACGGTTATCTACATTTTTAAAACGGGGGCCGCTGAAATTAATAGTGTCTATCTCTATCTGATCTTTATCGATATGGTCATAAAGATAACGCAGGAGTTTCTTAGGGTTATCGTATTTGTAATAGGCACCATAAATGAGATTTACTCCAAGGATTCCCAGGGTGTTTTGTTGGTGCCGTGCGTCATTTTCATGGAACCTGATATGTAAGCTGATTTCGTTATAATCCTCATCGGGTTTCACCTGATATTTAATACCAACCCAGCCGTGACCCTTGTATTTTTTCGCGAAATCTATAGTGGCTACCGTATTTGCATAGCTAAAGAAAAGTTTATTCGGGTGTTTTTCACGGGAGATACGATCCTCTATGAGGTTAATTTCGTGAGACAACATTTTCTTGAGTCTGGCTTCTGTCACATAACGCCTGTCTTCTTCAATCCCGTATATAGAATCACTAAAGTCTTTATCGTATGCACTCATCGCCTTGGCGATGGTACCGGAAGCACCTCCGGCACGAAAAAAGTTTCTGACAGTTTCCTGTCCTGCACCAATCTCTGAGAATGTTCCGTAAATATTCTCATTTAAATTAATGCGAAGGGCCTTGCTTTTAATCGAAGGAACGTTTTCAAATTCCTTGTCGCCCATTATGGTTATTGGCATAATTCTTCTTTTAAAATTCCTGTTTTTTTGTCCTATCAAAGGTACTAAATCGTTAAAGTAAACAAAAAATTATATTTACTTTTGTGACCAAAATCATCTTTCTTGGAAGTTACATTTTTAGGCACAGGAACATCTCAGGGGATTCCCATTATAGGGAGTAATCACCCGGTTTGCTTGAGTAAAAATCCAAAGGACAAACGCCTTAGGGTTTCGGTATTGGTAGAATGGGAGGGCTATAACTTTTTAATCGATTGTGGCCCCGATTTCCGAATGCAGATGCTCACCAATGAAGTTCAAAGAATCGATGCGATTCTCTACACTCACGAACACAACGATCATACGGCTGGTCTCGATGATATTCGGCCTTTTTTCTTTCGGCAGGGAGATATACCGGTTTTTGCCCATAAAAGGGTGCTTAAAAGCATGAGAAAGCGTTTTGAATATATTTTTGAGACCGAAAATAAATATCCGGGTGCGCCCGGAGTTATTGAGAACGAGATCATAAACAAGCCTTTTTATTTTAAAGACCTTGAAATCATTCCTGTAGACTTCCTTCATAATAGGTTACAGGTTTTCGGATACAGGATGAAAGATTTCGCTTATCTTACCGATCTTAAAACTATTGAAGAAGAGGAGGTAGATAAACTAAGGGACCTAAAAGTACTTGTGATTAATGCCCTAAGGATTGAACCCCACCATTCTCATTTAAACCTTAAGGAAGCCCTGGAATTTATTGATAAATTAAAACCCGAACGCGCCTATCTCACCCATATAAGCCATATGCTTGGGTTTCATGACCAGGTGCAGGCGGAACTACCGGAAAATGTTTTTCTGGCTTATGACAACCTAAAAATCACCATTTAAAATGCGCAATAAAATATTATTGTACCTGTTTATTTTCAGTGTACTCTTCACCATATTTATCTATGTAAACGATAAAAGAATTCTGGACTCCCTTGAGCAAGACCGTGCTAAGCGAGAGCTGATTATCGAAGAACTGGAAACGGAAAACGATCTGCTAAGAGCTGAAAATGATAAACTCCGGTATTTTTCTCTAAAAGAAAATGAGGATGCCATTACCTATTTTGACAATATGGGAGTTAATTCAGAGGATGTCATCGCAAAAATTGAAGACAGATTAATTGGTGGGAACCATTCCGTAGATGATAATAAGCTGGTGCCTTATGAGGGAATGGAAGGGCCAATGCGGTTCAATAAAATCAATGTACTGAACCACAAATGGATCATTGCAGATTTTACCGATGGTACATATTGGGGTGAGGTTTTCTTTAGTTATGATGTGGACGAAGAAGGCAAGGTCAATTTAACCCGGGAAAAATCTTTTCTCTATCCTTTAAATTAAATCCTTTTTTCCAACCAGGATTTAAATTCGAAAAAATTCTGAGGAGCCACCCCGTGGCCAACAGGAAATTCTGAATACTGATTCTTTATTCCCAGCTTGTCAAGAAAAGGTTTATTTTGACGCGCCCACTGAACAGGAATAACCTGGTCCTCGGACCCGTGCGAGGTATAAAAATCCAAATCAGAAAAATCATTTTTTTCGTAACCGCTTTTTAAAATCCCCTGATTTATATAGCCGCTAAGGGCGATTATGTTTTTAACTTTTTCTGGGTAGGAGAGGGCAACCGCATAACTCAGGATACTGCCCTGGCTAAACCCGAGAAGACTAACATTGTTTTTATCTACACTATATTCTTCTATTGCCTCATCTATAAAATTAGCAATTCTGTCTCTCGATTCAACCGCCTGCTCATCGTCGCTGAACTTCCCATCGGTTTGATCCCAATGAATGGCATACCAGGCATTACCGTAAGGTTGCATTGGATAAGGGGCTCTTACCGAGAGGATGAGAAAATCCCCTGGTAATTCCTGAGCAAAAGAAAATAGATCTTTTTCATCACTGCCATAACCATGCAGCATGATAAGTAAAGGCGGGTTTTCAGTCTCAGTATTTGGTTGGCGAACCAGGTGATGTAGGGAAAGTGATGTTTGCATTAATTAATTGTACTAAACCATTTTTGATAATAAAGTCCAAGGATGGGAACTTCTTTCTCTTCCCCCTGGATGGCCGTTACAAGACCATAAATTCCTAAAACCGCGATAAATATGTAAAAGGCAGCAGAAACCAGCCAGCTATCGAAGAGGCCCACAAGCACGCCCAGTACATAAAAAGTGATATGAATTCCCAGGGCCTGGCGAATATGAAAAGCGGCAAAGGTATTCTTGCTATCCGAATTCATAAAGTAAGCTATGATGGTACCTATAATGGTTAAATAGGCTACAATCGCTGCGGTTTTACCTTCTTCAACAAGGGTTTTCATCTTTGGAATTATTTATTTTTACAAAGGTATAAAAACTAAGTTTCTTTAGAGGGTAATGTTTCCCTTTTCGGTGACTATTCCTAATGGGCGCCCTTTGAGCTTATGATTAAGAAAAATACTGTTTTTTGAAGTGGAGAATATATCTTCCTTTGTGAAAACAGCTTCTTTTTTTACCTCAAATAAAGTAAGGTTGGCGGGGTTGGCTTCTGCGATCTTATAATTTTCAGTTTTGAATCTTTCTTTTCCCCTGGTAAGAAATTCCACACTTTCTTCTGGAGAAAAGATGGTGTTGAGAGCCCCAAAAGCAGATTCCAGACCAATACTTCCGTAAAGTGCGTTGTCAAATTCCACTTTTTTATTTTCAGTATCAATGGGGGTGTGGTCGCTGGTAACCATATCAATTGTTCCATCTTTGAGACCTTTTATAAGGGCTTTTACATCCGTTTGTGTGCGCAGTGGAGGCAATACTTTAGCGTTGGTATTGAATTCATTTAGGAGGGTGTCAGTAAAGGTAAGGTTATGAATGGCTACACTACAGGTCACGTCTAATCCTTTCTTTTTGGCTTCTTTTATCAATTTTACCGATTTTTCTGTAGAAATGGTCGGAATATGCAGTTTACCGCCGGTGTATTCTAAGAGGTAGAGATCCCTGGTGATTTGCAACTCTTCGGCCAGGTTAGGAATTCCTTTTAATCCCAGCATGGTACTTTGGTGATGCTCATTAACCAGTCCGTTACCAGCAATCCGGTTTTCCTGAGGGAAAGATTGAACTAAAGCATCAAAATTCTGAGCATATTGGAGGGCGAGTTTCAGCAAGTTGGGATTTCCTATGGATCTTTTGTAGTCTCCAAAGGAAACAGCGCCTGCCTGTTGCATATCGAAGAGCTCAGCCAGATCGACGCCTTGGCTTTTTACAGTTAATGCCCCCACTGGAAGTAAGCTTACCGGATGCCTGGAGGCTTTGGAACTTATCGAAGTGATTGCAGGGTTGTTATCCAAAACCGGATCGGTATAAGGATTTAATGCTATAGTGGTAAAGCCGCTTTTTGCAGCGGTATCTAAACCATTGCTTATACTTTCCCGCTCTTCAAATCCCGGTTCCCCAAAACTCACGCTCGAGTCGAACCAGCCCCTGGAAACATGCAGATCTTTAAAGGAGATATTCTTGCCAGACTTTATTTGTAATTCAGGCGCAATCTTTTTTATGATTCCATTTTCTATTAAAATGTCAACGGTTTTCTTATGAAAATCGGACTGAGGATCTATGATGGTGGCCGATTTAATGAGTAGTTTCATTTGAGGTATTTTAAAAGGAGCATTTCTGCAGTTAAAAAAATCAGTGCTAAAATAACAAACCATTTCCAAAGTGCCTTGCTTTGTGTAGCGCCTTGTAGATGGTTAAAATATTCAGATACGGAAGAGTATACTGTTTCTATATTGTTGAAATCCTGTTGGTATTGTCCTGAACTTTCTTCTCGGGAGTAATTATAACTGATATTGCCCACTTTCTTCCCCATATAGTTCAAGCTGAAATTTCCAGCCATACGGGGAAGGTTCTCTGTGCTTAACCGAACTTTTCCCGCAAAAGCTTGCTGAGCTGGAATAAAATTTTCGTTTTCAGAGACCATGCTGACTACCTGGTCACCAATGCTCTCTATGGGTACCTCTATTTGATTAAAACTATTCACCTGGTAATATAACTGAGGAAGGGAACGGGCCGTCAGACCAAGGTTATAAAATACAGGGACCACCAGTGGAGCATTTTTAAAATTGGAATTTTCTTTGTTTAGCGGAGCGGCAAACAGGTAAATATTTTCCTGCTGGCTTAAAAAAGCAGCCTTATTTTGAAAAGCCAGCACTTGATTTTTTCCCACGAGCCCGTAATACTGATTCACTTTAGGGTAATCAAAATTTCGAACTTCTTCTTCAAAGACGCTTTTTAAAAGCGGATGTTCAAAAACGATATCCGTAACTAACATTTCCTGGGAAATGAGGTTTCCAAAGCCTGGAACCTCCATACTTTCAAGAAAGGAATTAAGGGCGGAATTTTCTCCTGAAGGAATAATGACTATGGTTTTATTTTCCTTATGCATTCGCTCCAGAGAAACTCTCAAAGAAGATGGCAATTCTTCCAATTCATTAAGAATGACAAAAGAGGAACTTGAAAGTAAGTTGTAATCAATGCTTTGCGGAGTGAAATTATGGAATTCAAATTCTTCTTCTGTAAAGATGCGGTTTAAAAAATCAGCACGGCTTAAATCTTTAGAAATTACTGCCCCCTTGATCTTTTCAGGTGGGTTAATACTAAAGAATAATCGGTTATCATATTGTAAGGCGTTATCCTCTATTTCCAGCCTGCCGGCGGGGTATTTTTCGGTGTTTAACTGAAAACTCCCTTCCAGTTGTCTGTTTTTGTTAAAACTCAAGGTTTTTCTGGCCAGTAACTCCTCAGCGTTAAACACGCTTATAGTAATTGGATCTGAATTTTCCTGATTGCTCCCCACAATAAAATGAAGCTCTAAAACCTCCGGGTCACGTTCTTCTGTATAAAGACTATCCAGGCTAAAATTGATTTGCTTTACAGGTCTCAATGGAACAGGGTGAACCTTTGCTTTTCCATCATAATTTCCAGGAAAATCCATAGGATGCTTAAAATCCGAAAGCATAATAATCTCAATTGGGCTATGGGCTGGTGCAATTTGAGAGGCCCTTAATTCAATATCCTGAAAATCAAGGGAGTTTGCTGAAAATTCGACCTGTGTAAGCCTGTCTTTTAAGGTTCTGGCATCCAGGTCTTTAAACTCCTGGTCATTGCTGATAAGATGAAATCGTCCTTCCTGGGGAATATTCTTTAAAAGATCCTGTATAGCCGTATTTAAAAGTTCCCCGGACTTACCGCTTGCCTGCATACTTAAAGAATTGTCCAGGTAAATCAATTTCTCTGAATTGGCCCTTTGTTGCTGTTGAGCCGGCAGATATGGTAGGGCAAAGGCGATGATGATACTTCCCAGAGCCATTAGCCTGGTAAACAGCACCAACCATTTTTTTATTCTGGAGCTCTTACGGGTTTCCCGGGAAATCCTTTTTAAGAACTTTACATTAGTGAAATCTTCCTTTTGATATTTTCGAAGTTGAAAAAGATGAACAAGCAGCGGAATTAGCAGAAATACAAGAGCGAAAAGGACTTCCGGTTGTTTAAAATGCATGCTGGCTTAATGTTTTTCAAATATAGGAAATGTATGGCTAAAGCCTCTTAATCCTGAATTTAAAATTAGTCCCTTTTCCAGGAGTGGAATGTACCTCTATCTGACCGTGCATATTTTCTATATGTTTCTTGACCGTAGCCAGGCCAATCCCACTTCCAGGATTTCCATAGCGATCATTTACATCCAAGGTTGCAAAGAGTTCAAAGGCTTTTTCAACCTTTTCAGGTGGTATTCCATTGCCATTATCCTCCACCTCGAAATGGTAATAACTACTGCTTTCTTTAAACCTAATATCTACTTTTCGATGCTTTTTGTTATTATACTTTAAGGAATTGCTCAACAGGTTCATAAATACCTGGGTAAGTGCTACCTTATTGATATTCCGAAGTTTCCCTTCCGATGGGTAATTAATTTCAATATCCTCTGGAATATTATAGAGATCTGCCACTCCTTTTAAGAGGTCGGGGATATCCACATTCTCGTAATCCTTTTCAAGAATATGATCACTACGGTAAAAATTCAGAATCCCATCAACATAATTCCGAAGGGAATAAGAGGATTCGACTAAAAAATTCAGGTATTCTTTGGTTTGTTCGTCAAGTTTTTCCTCATTTTCATCTTTGAGAAGTTCAGTCAGGGAGATGATATTGGCCAGGGGTGATTTAATATCATGGGAAACCAGACTGGCAAATTTTTCAAGTTCCCGGTACTTTTGTTTTAAGGAGCGTTGTACATGATGTAATTTGTAGCTTTGTTTTCTGGCCTCAAAAAGTTTCATGCATTGATTCGCTAAAGCTTCCAGGGATTTAAGCTGATTCGGCGTGAGGTTTCTGGGGGTAGTATCGTAGACCGCAAAAACCGCAATAGTGTGTCCCTGGGAATTGACCAGGGGGACTCCGGCAAAAAACTGGTAATCCCGATCATACAGATCTTTAGCTTTTTCGAATATTTCAGGCTGTGTTGCTTTTTGGAGGATAAGAATTTTTTTTCCAGTATGAATACTGAGTTCTGAAAAGGAGTTTCGACGGGGGATCGAAGAAGGTTCGCCGCCATAACTCGCTTTACTCCATACCTCTTCCTTGCCAATAATGTTTATTTTAACCACGGGTACCTGGCATATTTCCGCGGCCAGGAAAGCTAATTGTTCAAAATCAATGTCATGCCCTGATTTGAAAATGGCATATTGTGCCAAAGCGGCACGTCGTAATTTTTCATTTACTGTAAGTGATTTTTGTTGCATACACCTGGATGAATTCCTACAATATATTAAAATAAATGCAACTTAAAACTTTGTGGCTTCCTATTTAGAAATTGCGATTTAATGAAAAGGTGAATTGGGTACCCTGGCCTGGTTTAGAATTTACCTTGATATTTCCTCCAAGGTTTTTCACCAGTCTTTTTACTGTAGAAAGCCCTATACCATTCCCTTTATTACCTTTCCTGTCGGTAACTGATAAAGTAGTAAAAATCTCAAAAATATCCTCTTGTTTTTCTTGCGGAATCCCAATCCCGTTATCGCAGATACTGAAGTAGTAGAAATCCGGAGTTTGTCTGAAATCAATATCGATGATGATTTTTTCATTTTTATTGTATTTCAGACTATTACTAATTAAGTTCAGAAAAATTTGTTCAAGGGCAGCCCGGTTTGTTTGGATGATTATGTTTTCCTCGGGCAGGTTGATATCTACATTATCTGTGATGTTAAAAAGGTCAATGATTTCCTCTAGCAAATGATGTAGATCGAATTGCTGCTTTTTCAGGTCTGCACTATCATTGCTTTCATAATGATTTAATAAACTATTGATGTAATCGCTTAAGTTTAATCCGGCATTCTTTAAATTCGAAAGGTAATTAAGCCCCTCAACTCCAAGTTGGTCCCCGTATTTTGCCTTTAAAATATCTGCAGTAATGATCATATTGGATAGGGGCATTTTCATATCATGAGAGACCACTCCGGCAAAATCTTTTAAGACGGTATTATGGTCCTTTAATTCTTTTTTGATTTGTTCAAGGTGCTTATTCTTTCTTCTAAGTTCAAGCAATACTTCCACGTGTTTGGCCAAGGCCTTTAAGGCTATCTTCTGTTCCTTATCGAGCTTATTGGGTTTATTATCCAGTACGCATAGCGTTCCAAGAGCTAAACCATCATGATCTAAAAGAGGCATACCAGCGTAAAAATGAACAGGGTTCTCTGCATCTAAAGTGAAGGGGTTATCTTTAAAACGCTCATCCAAACGGGTATCATTGACGATCATTAATTTCTTTGGATGGAGAATGGCGTGAGCACAATAAGATACCTCCCTTTTTGAGCCACAAACTTCAGTTCCGTATCGGGATTTAAAATATTGTTCATGTTCACCAACCAGTGAAATTAAAGAAACGGGGGTTTTACAGATGAAACTTGCGAGCTTGGTGATGTTATCAAATTCAGCTTCAGGCGGGGTATTAAAGATTCCAGCCTCTTTCAGAGAAGCTAATCTTTCTAGCTCATTTCGCGGTACCGCTGGTTTGATCATCTGATTTATCCCTGTCTTAATCATAGTCAATAATTAACCTAAATTAACAAAAAATTTTGACATATGTTAAAATATAATTAAATAATTTCAACCTAATTTTTGAAGATTGACTTTTATTTACTTAAAGAAAAATTGTCCTTAATTTCCGTTTATAACTGGAATATTCCCTACTCAGGCAACTTCTGATTTTTAACTGGTAGGAAATTATAGCCTGCTATAAAAAACATACTTCTGTTACTACGGAAAAAGAGCACTTTAAAGCTTTTCATTGGCGCCAATTCCAAACAAAGCGAAATCATATTTGACAGGATCTAGCGAATCCATTTCTCGCAAAGAAATATCTAGTTCCTTTAGGGCTTTAGCATCGTTGGATTTCCGTTTTAGAAGTGCCAGTTTTCGTGCTACATTACCAGAATGAACATCTAGAGGGCAACTTAACTGACAAGGCTTTAGGCTATCCCAGATCCCAAAATCAACACCGGAAGAATCTTTTCTGACCATCCACCTTAAAAACATATTGATGCGTTTTGCTGCCGAATTCTTTTGTGGATCGCTAACGTGTTTTTCAGTTCGAAAGGCGTGAGGAAGTTCAAAGAAAATGAGCTTAAAGTGATGTATGGCTCGTTGTAGTGATTTTTCTTCCGCATAAGTGCTAAAGATGTTTTCAATGCCTCCATGATTTAAATAAATATGCCTAAGGGCTTTTATAAAATATTGAAGATCGATTCCCTGAAAGGTTCTATGGACAAAGTTTTCCAAAGTAACCAGGTCGGAAGGGGAGTGGTTTATTACAAAATCATAAGGTGACCGCTCGAGAAATTCCATCAATCTCTCAGCATTTTTAAGAATGCTTTTTCTATTACCCCAGGCAATGGTTGCCGTGAGAAAACCAGCGATTTCAATGTCTTCCTTCTTGGAAAAACCGTGGGGAATTTGAATGGGATCAGTTTCAATAAATTCCAAGGTATTATATTGGTCTACCTTAAAGTCCAGAAAATTTTTTAACTCGTTTTTATTCAAAATCCAGGAGCTTTAATTTAGATGATTTCTCCGTCCACCATGGTGAGTTTACGGTCGGCCATATCGGCCAGTTCTTCATTATGGGTTACAATAACAAAGGTTTGTTGAAATTCGTCTCTTAACCTGAAAAATAATTTATGCAGATTTTCTGCGGATTCACTATCTAGATTTCCGGAAGGTTCATCGGCAAAGATAATAGCCGGATTATTAACCAGGGCCCTGGCCACAGCGATGCGCTGTTGTTCCCCGCCACTTAATTCTGAAGGTTTATGCTCAGCCCGGTTTTCCAGGCCCAGGAATCCCAGGAGTTCATGTGCTCTTTTTTCAGCTTCTGCTTTTGATTTATTCTGAATAAAAGCGGGAATACATATATTTTCCAGGGCGGTGAATTCCGGAAGCAATTGATGAAACTGAAAGATGAATCCGATATGTTTATTTCTGAATCTTGAAAGTTCCCTTGAGGAAAGTCCGTATATATCAGTGCCATTTATTTTTAACTCTGAAGCCTGTTTTCTTTCTGGATTATCCAGGGTGCCCAAAATTTGGAGCAGCGTTGTCTTTCCTGCCCCGGAGGCTCCTACTATCGATACGATTTCACTGCGTTTTATATGTAAATTAACTCCTTTTAAAACGTGGAGATCCCCGTAATATTTATGAATGTTTTTGGCGAGTATCATATTTTTATGGACTATTAAAACTGGAAAATTACCCAAATTAGGCAGAACCCCCAAGTTTAACTCTCAAAGATGTTATAAAGGTTATTATAATCGATAAAGTAAACAACCCGAAGGCTTAAAACCTGTTTGATAGGTTGGCTGAACAGGTTTTCCAGAGAGTAGCGATAATTTAAAAGGCTTAGATTATCTTGATTAAATATGGAATTTCTATAAAGAAGGATTGCCTGGCTTCCCGGAGCAAATTGCCAGCTATAACTCAGGTCAAGATTCCAGATATTAAAATTTCGGTTTGGGTCATCCTGTGAATCAACCCGGTAAGAAGTTGATTTTAACGCGCCATTATCTAGCAGAATCGAATAGGCATCTTTAGTGAAATGGGCGGTTGACCAGAAATTCCTGAAACTTAAATTCAGGGCTTGTTTGGTATTAAAATTATAACTGGCCTTAAGCGAATTTTCAATGCTTTCCATATCCCTTTTTCCAAAGATGATATCGCTTTCCACAAAATTTACAAAACTTTGCCTGTTTTGCTCCAGGGAATAATTCAAAGAATATACAATATCAAACTTATCTGAAAACCTCATCCTTGGACTTAACCGGAGGCTATAGCTTTTTTGCGGGGCTTCAAAGTAGTGGTTATATCCGAGTCGAATATCATAAGCAAATGCCTTTCTGTAATCGGAGGATACCCATGCCTGGGCGTAGGCACTCTGATTATAGGTAATATATTTACCTTCTCTACGAGCTTCAAAGAAATCGCGAAATTTTGAATTCACATCCAAATTCCCTCCAAAGGCAAAGCGTTCAGGGGTCATCGCGAAAAAGCTTCCTCCAACCCCAGTATTCACAGCCATATCCGGCCGGTACCTGCGTTGATGATTCCCGTAGACTCCAATCCTGTACCGGTTAAATCGTTCGGTAGGTTCAAAGATTTGGTAAGAGGTGCTCCAGTAAAAATTATTGTAATTATTGATAAAATTTATGCCCAGATCATTAATATCATAGCTTTGATTGGCAAACTTATGGCGAATACCATAGCGAAAATTACCCTTGGTTCGGTTAACCGAAAATTCAGAAGCAAAACCAGCAAGGGTATTAGTATTGGTATTGACCTGGCTCATTTTTGCTTCACCTTCAAAATTATAGGAATTGGCTTTGTTGAAAATGTCAAATAGGAATCCGGTTACATTTCCGTCCCTGTAATGCCCTTCACGGGTAAGGTTGGTATTAATCAGGCTGATGGAGGAATTTCCGTTGAATTGCTGGTCCAGGACAAGGATGTTGTAATTTGCAAATGGCTCGGTGAGCCTGGTACGGGTATCTCCGGTAATGGTATCCCTAATGGTGGCCTTCATTTCATTAGTAATAGCATTAAAGAAACCAATTCCCAGGTTATTTTCTGTGCGGCCCGATATTTTGAACGCATTTAAAAGATCGGTGCGTTCGGGGTTTTCATCGATGACTTCATTAGCTTTAAGGGATGCCGAAACAGTCCTGTACCCGGTAGGGGCGTCGCCCACTCTTCGTGAATAGAATAGGTCACCTTTGGTAAAAAGTTCGGTGCCCTCTGTAAAGAAGGCCCGGTTTTCTCCAAATTGTTGCTCAAAGGGAGTAAGGTTTAATTCTACATCATCAAAGGCTGCCTGCCCGAAATCCGGAACAAGAGTGGCATCCAGGGTAAAGGCATCATTTATTCCGTATTTTATATCCATTCCGGCACTAAATGCGGTGGTAGTGCGATCATCATAGTGATGGATCTCGCCTGAAGTATAGGGGTATAGGCTAAGTCGAATAGGAGGATCGATGTTCTTAATTCCAGTCAGTAAACCGGTGTATTGACTGATTTTTCCTACTGATTTATCAATATAATTCCAGCTATAGGTTTCGTTGCGATGGGTAATTTTCCTGGTGAATTGAATAGCCCAGGATTGAACATCCTTTTTAGGAAACCTCAGGGCCGAGTAGGGGATTTTGATCTCCGCATACCAACCCGTATCATCGTGATTTACTTCTGCTTCCCATACGGTATTGAAGGTGTAGTCTTCATTATTGCCATTGGCCTTTCCATCAATGATGGCCCCGGATGTGGTGACGATGAATCGCGTTTGATTTTCCCCATCATCATAGGGATTTATATCTACAAGGAAAAATTCTGATAGTCCGGCATTGTCACGCTGGGTGAATTGTATAACCGTCTCCTGGGGTTCCCCAGAGCGCATGTAGGCAGCTATGTAGATTGCCTCATCATTGTAAGCTACTTTTACATCAGTAGCATAAGCCTCGGGAATGGGATGTCCATCACCGGGTTCGAACATGAGAAAATCTGTAGCTATCGGCAGCCCTTGGTAGGCCTCATCATCAAGATTCCCATCTATTTTTGGGGGATTACCTATTTTGGTAATTGGATAGGTTTTTCGGTCTTCTAATTTAACATTTACCGACTGGGTGTAAAAATTATAATGTATAAGGATGAAAAATAATAGAAAGAAACGACTGGACATCAATGCTTGTTTATTATAAGACCAATGAGTATAAGTATGCTTATCACTTAAAAGAAAGCCTCTACAAAATTAGCCAAATTCTCGTTAATTCCAGTTAAATTCCGGGTTTATAAAGCCTGTTTTCTCCGCATTATTTATATTTATGACATATGGTACAGAAAAATATAGAAATCGCCACTTTGGCCGGTGGTTGCTTTTGGTGCACAGAAGCAGTTTTTCAACGGATAAAAGGAGTGAAAAGTGTAATTCCCGGCTTTACCGGAGGAACTATTAAGAATCCGGCTTATCGGGAAATTATCACTGGTCGGACTGGTCATGCTGAAGCCATTCAGATAAGTTATGATCCCGAAAAAATAAGTTTCAGGGAATTGTTATTGATTTTCTTTGGCACCCATGATCCTACTACATTAAACCGGCAACAAAATGATGTTGGAACTCAATATCGTAGTGCTGTTTTTTATCATTCCGAGCAACAGAAAAATACAACCCTGGAAGTTATTGATGAACTGGAAAAGCAGAAAGTCTTTCAGGATAAAATCGTAACAGAGATAACCCCTGCATCCAATTTCTACATGGCGGAAAAGGAACATAAAGATTATTACAACCAACATCGACAGCAGCCATATTGCCAGTATATTATTGACCCAAAAATTGAAAAATTGAAAAAATCCTTTGCCGATAAGCTGGAAAATGCGAATTAGGGATCAATATGCTGTCCGCCCTAAGAATGGCACCTTATTTGCTTTACTTATAAAAATCTTATAAATGGAAAAATTGAAAAATAAATTACTGATAAAAGGCCTTGCTTACGACATTGTAGGTATGACTACTATGGCTATTCCTGTGGTAGGACCTTTTTTGGATATTTTATGGGCGCCATATGCAGCAAAAAGCCTTCAAAAAATGTATCCGGGAAAGAAAGGGAAACTGGCCTCAGCGGTTTTATTCCTCGAGGAGATATTACCTGGAACGGATATTATTCCAACCTTTACCCTCATGTGGTTATATACTTATGTATGGAATAAGGATAAACCAGGAGAATTACGTCCTATTAAAGTAAGGTCTTAAGGCTATACCTTTTAATTATATAAACAAGCAGTCGGAATTTCCGACTGCTTGTTTATTTTAGCCTATCTGGGTTATAAAAACCAGTTCAGGGAAACAGAAATATTTCTTCCGATGTTAGCTATTTGATCTGGTTTTAAGCGCGATAAATGCGAAATATAATTTTTGTCCAAAAGATTATTTGCGGCAATGGTAAACTGAAGGTCTGAACCATTGAGGTCAAAAGTTCCGCCAAAACCGGCACCGAGCAGGCTATAGCCGCCGGTAGGTGTCTCGAAAGTACTGATCCGGTTCTGGTCGAAAACATTCTTTAACCTTAAAAATGCATATTTTCTCTTTACAATTTCTCCTTCAAGTTCAATCCTAAAGGTGTTAGTGAGTGAGTTTGCAGGTATTAAAGGCAGATTTTGACCATCTTCGAGTTCTCCGTGTACCATTTCAAATCCGGTTTCCCAATGTAACCAGTCTAAGGGGTGAGGATGGATATGGGCTCCGATTTCCGTACCATATAACCTGGCATTATTTTGTGTGTATTGAAATACCAGGTCATTGTCGATCACTTCACCTGTCGGGTTCAGATAGATATAATCCTCAATAGTGTTATGAAACAAATTGACATATGTCTCAAAATGTTCATTGCTAAGTTCCACTGATAGATCAATCTGGAAATTTTGCTCATTATCCAGGCTGGCATCACCAACTTCATACCGGTTTGCACCATGGTGGGCACCTTCAGAAGTCAGTTCTGCAAGATTAGGAGCTCTAAAGCCACTGGCCAGATTTAATCTGGCGTTAATGCTTTGGGAAAACTCATATTTGGCACCCAAGGCCCCATTTACACTATTGAAATTACGATCCAGGGCAGGGATAAACCCATCCTGGCCATAGGCTGAGCTTTCCAGATTACGGAAATCATAGCGTAATCCTCCTTGAAAATCCCACTTTTCAAAATGAAGATGGGAGGTGGCGAAAATTCCAAAATCCGTGGTGATCGCATCAGGAATAAGGATCTCTTCACCTAAATTTGAATTGGTCTGGTACATTCCCTGAATTCCTGCAATTGTTTCCCATTTGCCAAATCTTGGGAAATTATATTTTAAATTATAGTTAAGGGTTTCCAGGTGCATTTCCAGGGCTGGGTGCTCATCCTGGTGGTCTTCTTCCTCGTCCAGATGATTCTCTTCCTTTTCCTGATGATCTTCTTCCTCTTCTTCATGAGCGTGCTCGTCCTCAAACTCGCGCCTGTTATTAAACTGATACCCCACTTTAAAATCAAGGCTGGAATTTCGGAAATAGAACTTATTATCCAGGCTTACGATGTGGTTATCGATCTCCTGAAAAGGCAACAAAGGTTCTTTTTCTGTACTTTGGATTCCCATCTCCTCAGGTATTCCAATATTAGAGCGATTGTAATTATAGCGTAAATCCCCTTTGTATTTTTGATCCTGGTAACCGAAACCTGTTTTAAAATCCTTTTCATTGAAGCGGGTATTGGTGACCCTTTCCCCTTGGCCAGTTTCATAGTCGCTATGGGCTCCGTAGCTAGCTCGCGCAAGGAACTTTAATTTCTCTCCTGAGGTGGCAGCCATGGCGCTTGCCTGATATCCTCTGGTGTTGCCAAAATAATTTGCCTCTACCTCAGCTTTGGTGTTATTTTCAGCGGCAAAACGTTCAGGGTTGAGATAGAGCACTCCACCGATTGCATCGCTTCCGTAGAGTAGAGAAGCAGGTCCCTTTATTACTTCGACACTCTCAATTCCTTTCGAACTAATCCCAAGGCCGTGTTCATCCCCGTATTGCTGATTTTCCAGCCGAACACCCTGGGTATAGACTAAAACCCTGTTGGAGCTCATGCCCCTGATAACAGGTTTTCCTATCCCTAAACCTGTGGTGAGACTTTCTACTCCTTCGATCTGCGAGATGCCATCGGCAAGAGTAATAGCTCCTTTTCTTGTCAATGTTGAAACATTCTCACGTGCCACCAGCATCACATTATCGCTTTGTAGTTGATGGAAGGGGGTAGAAATAATAACTTCCTCCATTTCAATTGCTGTAGGATTAAGACTCAGATCGAAACTTTCTGAGGAAGGGATGCTGATTTCCCCGGAAAAAGTACTAAATCCGACAGAGGAAATAACGATTTTATGACGACCTGTGGGAAGGTTTTTAAACATAAACTTTCCATCTAAATCGGTCAATTCACCTTTTTCAAGGCCTGGAAGATAAACAGTCGCTCCAATTACGGGTTCTCCGTTGACAATATCGGTTACCGTGCCCTGTAAATTGTTTTGCGCATATATAAATGAATTCACTGCCAAAAACAGCAAAAATAAGATTTTGATTTTCATGGGTATTTTTTAAATGATTCTGATAACTTTTTTATTAAGACATCAGCAGAGGGGAGGGCCTCTTAACTCAAAGGGAAGTTTTTGATAATCACTTAAAAACTGGTAATAATCAGGTGTTTGTTCTTTCTTAGCTATAGCTATTTCAGGGGTGAATTCAAAGACCGAAATACCTAGCGCAGGATTCTTTTGAAACTGGTGTAATTCACAATCCAGGTTCTTGGTATGAAAATGCTCTTCGGCATAATGTTCACACACCTCATGGCCATGTCCACTGAAAATATGAGCAAAATTTATAGCCGTAGGCGCCAGCAGGAAAACCACGGCTAGGATGGATAGTATATGTTTAAAATATTTCAAATTAATTATGAAAAATTTTTGCCAGTCCCATCCGGCTAAGCATTTTCTTTTCAAAGGCCCAGAAAAACTCGAATTGGCCAAAAAGCCATCCAAAACTAACCAGTAGAACCTGGTAAATTGGAAATATAAGCAATATTCTGGCACCCCAATAAATAATCCAGGGGGTAGATTCAGAAGATAAACCAATAAAATCGGTGACAGGACCGGCCAGTTTTGCTGCACTGGACCCTGTAATGGCAAAGACCAAAAAGATGATGAGAATCTGCCAATTGGAATTAATTCCCCAACGCTTTTTTAATTTATTCATGTGGCAAATATATTAAAAGCATTATTACTTATGAACTCAACAAAAATTAAATGCGTGTGGGGACCGAAAAGCGTTGATTATACTGCCTACTGAAATACACAAAATAATTGTATAAGAGGTAATTTACCTCATAACCGTAATCAATACTACTGTCGTAATTGATTTCCTGAACATACAGGTTAGGGTTATATCGCTGGGGGCTTCTAACCCTCTGATTATATTCCTGAACCAGGAATCTGTTTTTGTTTTCCAGGTAATTCTGGGAATAATAACCTTCGGGTCTGGCTATACTGTTGATGAAAAGATCAAACCCAGGTTCTATAATGATAATCTCATACTCCAGGCTATCATTAGCGATGCGGACGGTATCGTTTTCTGCATTTGCTATTTTGTCCGATCTAAGGCTGCGGTTCTGGCTACCGCAACTATAGATCATTAATCCTAAAAACAAGATGTAAAAGAAATTTTTCATCATGAAAGTTTTTACTCCAATTCCTTGTCATTTAATTGATTAAAGCAAAGGAATAGTTTAAAATGAACTTTAAACTTAAAGATAATATTTCGCTATTTGCGTTAAAACTTTATTATAAATTAGGAAAGTCTAAGGGGTAAACCTGTTAATAATTTCATTTGCTAATTCCAGGCCTATCCTCTCCTGGGCTTCAATTGTAGCGGCACCAATATGGGGGCTAAGAGAAAGCTTTTCATTCATAAGGAGTTTAATAGCGGGTGTAGGTTCATCTTTAAAGGTATCAAGACCCGCAAAAGCAACTTTTCCGGATTCAATGGCCTCTAGAAGTGCTTCTTCATCGATTACCCCACCACGCGCTGTATTTATGATTCCCACTCCATGTTTCATGGAGGCTATTTCTTCTTTCCCAATGATAGGTTTATCCTGATGCGGTACATGAAGGCTTATGAAATCTGAATGTTTGATAAGTTGCTCCACAGGTTCGGTTTTTATAGGTATTTTTATACTTTGATGGTTATAAAACTCCAGTTCGATAGTAGCTTCTCCTACCTGTGTGTCACTGGCAATAACCTTCATACCTACACCAAGGGCGAGTTTAGCAACCTCCCGGCCAATTCTGCCAAAGCCTATAATCCCTATGGTTTTTCCTCTTAATTCGTAACCTCCCGCATAGGATCTTTTAAGTTCTGCAAACAAGGTATCTCCTTCCAGGGGCATATTTCGGTTAGCGTTATAAAGCTGCCTAACACCGCTGAATAAATGCGCGAAAGTGAGCTCAGCTACCGAGGTGGCAGAGGCTGCGGGGGTATTAAAGACATGTAAACCTTTTGACCTGGCATATTCTACATCGATATTATCCATACCCACACCACCGCGACCGATGAATTTAAGGTTAGGACAAGCCTCTATCAGGGATTTTCTGACTTGGGTATTACTGCGAACCAGAATACCCTCAATATTATTATGGTTGATATATTGCGCTAGCTGGTCCTGGGCAACTTTCACTACATTCAGCTCAAAGCCTGCTTTTTCAAGGGCTTTTACCCCGCTTTGTGAAATGCCGTCATTGGCCAATATTTTCATATAAATTATTTTTGTAAATTTTATTTTTTCTGAATACTTCCGTGGAAAATCAGCCCTTGCTTTCCAGTTCCTGCATGACCTCCACCAGGGTGGAAACACTTTCGAGTGGAAGTGCGTTATACATCGATGCCCTGTATCCACCAACACTTCGATGTCCGTTTAAACCATTTATTCCGGCAGCTTTCCATAAGCCGTCAAAGCGCTCTTTTAGCCCATCTTCGGTTAGATTAAATGTGGCGTTCATAGGAGAGCGATCTTCTTTACTGGCAAAGCCTTTAAAGAGATCATTTCGATCAATCTCGGCATATAATAAAGCTGCTTTTTGGTTACTGAGCTTCTCCATGGTCTTTATGCCTCCCTGTTTATCCATCCATCTCATGGTCAATAGTGACACATAAACCGCGTAAACTGCCGGGGTATTAAACATGCTATCCTTTTCAATATGCGTTTTATAATTAAGCATAGAAGGAATTTCCCGGGAAACCTTACCTAAAATCTCATCTTTTATTACAATTAAAGTAGTTCCTGCTGGTCCCATATTTTTCTGGGCCCCGGCATAGATCATATCGAACTGGGAGAAATCCATTTCCCTGGAAAAAATATCACTGCTCATATCACATACAAGTGGCATTTCCACTGAAGGAAAATTCTTTATTTGTGTACCAAAGATGGTGTTATTGCTTGTGCAGTGGAAATAATTGGCATCTTCCGGTACCTTATAATGCTTTGGTATGTAATTAAAATTTTTATCCTTAGAGGAAGCCACCTCCACAACTTCACCGAAGCATCGAGCTTCCTTTATCGCCTTACTGGACCAGGTACCTGTATTGAGATATGCGGCTTTACTTTCCAGTAGATTATAGGCTGTCATTAAGAACTGCATGCTTGCTCCCCCCTGAAGGAAAAGAGCCTTGTAACCTTTATTCTCAAGTCCTAGCAGTTTCAGGGAAAGACTTCGTGCTTCTTCCATTACAGAAACGAAATCAGCGCTACGATGAGAAATTTCTAATATGGATAGCCCTGAGTTCTTAAAGTCTAATATGGCCTGAGAAGCTTCCTTAAATACCTCCTGTGGCAGGATACAGGGGCCAGCACTAAAGTTGTGTTTTTTCATCATAAAAAAGTAAAGGTTTGTTTTTAATTGTAGTTACTAAGATAACAATTCCTGATCATTATATTTTAAGGAGAAATTCCATGGTATCAATGTTATCGGCATAATCCCGGAGTTGAGGCTTTTGGGTTTTGCCAAAGCCAACCTCATTTTCTACCGGGTTTCTCTTTATAATACATTGCAAATTTTCCTTTTCCCTTTCCAATTCCTTCATCAGACGCTCCTGGTCCTGATAGGTTTCATAAAATAAAGTGGCAATAGGAGAACCAAAACCGGAATCTTCCTTTAGGATCAAAAAGCCATTTTCCAAAAGTTTGAAATTACTCATAAGATAAACCGCCTTATTATAGTCGTAATTATTGGCATATTTTGCCTGGTTTATAATGGCATTCCATGGGTACATTGCCTTAAAGAAGTCCTTAAAATCATAATTTTCAGGAACATATAGTTTAGAGACATTTCGGCATCCCAGGCCATAATACCTGAAAATATCCTCCCCTAGAGCTTCCAATTCCTCGGAGGTTTCCTTTCCTGTTAAAATGGCTACTGAGTTTCTGTTTTTACGAATTATACTTGGTACCTGAGAGAAGTAATATTCAAAATACCTAGCGGTGTTGTTGCTTCCCGTGGCAATCACCGCATCAAAACCTTCGAGTCTGTCCTCTGTAAATTCAATTCGGTTTTTATATTCAGCATCGAGTAGTATAAGAAATTTTGCAATCACAGGCATTAGCTGTTTGTCATTGCTCGAAAGCTTGGCAACTACCTTATGTCCAGCAAGGAGTACTGAAAGAAAGTCATGGAAACCAACCAACGGGATATTCCCCGCCATGACAATCCCTACTCTTTTAGCCTGGAGTCCTGAGAGCTCATAAGGCTCCAACCACCGATCTAAATTCTCCCTGGTAAGGGCTTTGCTCCATTGTTGGAGAGCAAACACTACATTTTCACGGTTGAACCAACCGTTATAATGAATGGCGGTATCTATTTTCTGGTTGAATTGATTAAATATTTCGGAATAATTCTTTTCAATTTCTGGCTCTTTTTGAGGATTTACTTTAAAATGGGCCAGGAATTCACCAAGTTTGATAAAGTGGGCTTTTCGGTCTTCGATAGTCATTGCCATATTTGGTTATGAAAGCGATTGGTTTTAAATTTGTATCGGCGAAATTAAAACTTCAACTGGCAAACTCCTAAAATTCCTGGAAAAATAAGGAGTAGTTATTTGTTTTAATCCAGACCTTAAATTTACTAATAAAAGAAGCTATGGCAATAATTATCACAGATGAATGTATAAACTGTGGGGCCTGCGAACCAGAATGCCCCAATACCGCAATTTATGAAGGCGCCGATGACTGGCGTTACGCAGACGGAACTGACCTGGATGGCGATGTGGTATTACCAAATGGGAAAGAGGTTAATGCGGAAGAAGCCCAGGAACCTATAAGCGATGAGATCTATTACATTGTTCCTGATAAATGTACTGAGTGCCAGGGATTCCATGAGGAACCTCAATGTGCTGCAGTATGTCCGGTAGATTGCTGCGTACCCGATGAGGATCACGAGGAAACTGAACAAGAACTATTGGGCAAACAAAAATTCATGCATCATGATGCATGAAAGGTTCAGTGCAGTATAAAAAAAAACCCGGTTTTTTACGAACCGGGTTTTTTTTATAGTCTTTAAGAAACCGGTTAATAAATTAACATTTTGCTGGTTTTTTCTATATTTACAGGGAAGCCTACTAATAAATTCATTTTATGCTCCCTAACGCAACCTTAAAAAAGTTATTCCATTTATATCCTTCTCCATGTCTAATTCTAGAAGTCTCATCTTCAAAGTTTAAAATAATAGCGGTAAATAAGCTTTATTTGGCTGCTACGGATATTTCTCGGGAGGATCTGATTGGCCAAAATTTTCTGGAATTCTTTAAAGAGAAGGCCAGCACAGAAAAAGATATCGGTGACCTTCTGAAAAATTCTTTAGAAAAAGTGATTGTTTCAGGTGAGGCTCATCGCATGGAGCGACTCCGCTATGACCTTTTCAACAAAAAGAACGACCAATGGGAAACACGTTTCTGGGATAACCAAAATATCCCGATCCCAGGTGAGAATGGGGAAGTGAAACATATATTACACTGTATTAAAGATGTCACAGACGAAGAGATCTCCGGAAAGCGCGAACAGGCGGCCATTGAATCCTTAAAAGAGAGTCAAAAGCTTTTAAGGGAGACCCAGGAAATTGCCAAAATCGGAAGCTGGAATCTTGATCTGGTCAATAACAGGTTAATTTGGAATGATATGGTTAAGGAAATCCACGAGGTGGCTCCCGATTATCAACCAGTCCTGGATCAGGCTATTGAATTCTATAAAAGCAAGAAGGACAAGGAAGTAGTTTCCTACGTAGTAAACAGGGCAAAAGAGAGAGGCGAGTCCTTTGACCTGGAACTGGAAATTTTGACGGCAAAAGGAAATGAAAAATGGGTTCGGGCCACAGGCCGGCCAGAGTTTGTGGAAGGAATTTGTACCCGGATTTTTGGTGCTACCCAGGACATTACCCCCAGAAAGTCTACAGAGCAGCGGCTTGAAAACATCAATAATAATATTCCCGGCGTAGTTTTTCGTTATAAACTTCATCCTGATGGAACTGATGAATTAATGTATTTAAGTAAGGGAACTGAAAAGCTTTGGGGAATTTCCGCTGAGAAAGCTGCCAGGAACAATAAAGAAATCTGGGCCCTCTACCTGGAAGAGGATATGGAAAGCCATTTGAAGAGTATCCAGGAGTCGGCAAAAAATCTTTCTGAATGGCGTCATGAATGGCGTTTAAACCACCCAGATGGTACAATAAGGTGGAACAGAGGGATCGGCACCCCTAAAAGATTAAGCGATGGAAGTGTGATCTGGGATTCTGTGATTCAGGATATCACCGTAGAAAAGCAAGAGCAGCATGCCAAGGCAGAGGCCGAAAGGGCACTGGAAGAAAATCGCGTGCGTCTGAGTAGGATCATGGACCAGTCCCTTGATGTGATAAGCATAATTAATAAAAAGGGATGCTTTGTCAAAACCAGTTACGCTGCCTCAAAATTGTGGGGGTATACCGATGCTGAACTTGAAGGGATGAGGTTTATAGATCTGGTTATTCCTCAGGATAAACCAAAGACTGAAGCTGCGGCTAAAGCCATAATGAATGGCAAATCCATGACCAACTTTGAAAACAGATATCGGGCAAAATCAGGAGAGGTGATTCCCCTGACCTGGTCTGCCAGTTGGGATGAGAGTGAGGAATTAATGTATGCTATTGCTCGTGATAGTCGGGAGCGAAAAGAAGCTGAAAAGCAGTTAAGGCTGAGTGAACGACGGTTTAAAGGTTTGGTGCAGGATGGCGGTGATTTAATTGCCCTCCTGGATGAAAATGGGAACTATCTCTATGCAAGCCCGACTTCCATGAATATTTTGGGTTTTGCCCCTGAAGATTTTTCAGACAAAGATGCCTGGGATTTCATCCATCCCGATGATCTGGGAAGGGTTCAGGAAAATTTTGGTAGGTTGGAAAATGAAAAACGATTCAGTATTTCTCCTTTTAGGTTTAAACATAAAAACGGTGGCTGGAGATGGTTAGAGACCACGGTCACCAACTTGATGGAGGATCCTGCCGTTCAGGGAATTGTTGCTAATTCCAGGGATATCACACAAAGGAAATATTTTGAAGATCTCGAGCACCTGGAAAAAAAGGTGCTCGAGATGAATTTTGGAAAAGATTTCTCCCTCGAGGAAATTTTAGAATTTTACTTAGGGCAATTAGAACAAAACCAGGAGGGGATTCGGATTGCACTCTGGAGACTCGATAAAAAGGAGCTGGTCAAGTGGGTGGCACCTGGTCTTCCCGGGAAATTGGTTGACCAGATTACCAAACACGCCTTTAGCCCGGAATTTATTCAAAATATGATCCGGGAAAAATCACCAGTGGAAATTAGACAATGGCCGGAAGGGTCAAAGATTTCTTATTCGATGCAGGTTAACGATATTTCAAGGGTCATTAGATTCCCGGTGCTCTCCTCATCAGAGCAATTACTGGGTATTTTTTCGGTCTATGTGGAAAAGGATAATAAAGATCAGTCGATTTTTGAAAATATTGTTAACCGGACCATAGGTTTACTGCAACTTATCATTGAATTTAAACAAAAGGAAAATGATTTAACCCGAAGTAACCAGCGATATGAATTCGTAAATAAAGCAACTAAGGATGCAATTTACGACTGGGATATTATCAATAATGATATTGCCTGGGGAGCCGGCTTTACCAAATTATTTGGTTATAACAGGGAAAAAAATGCCTTTCCGCTAGAAAAATGGGGCAAAAAAGTACATCCTGAAGATCTGGAGGAAACCCAACGAAGCTTAAATACCCATCTTTCCGACAGGAACAAAAAAAAATGGAGTAAAAAATACCGGTTTAAAGATAAGAATGACCACTACATCCATGTCATTGAGAACGGGTACATCCTAAGGGATAATACGGGGATGGCTTACCGCATGATCGGGGTCTTACGAGATGTCACGAATCTGTATGAATATGAGAAGGAGCTCTTTATGAGCAACCAGCGCTTTAAATACCTGACTAAGGCGACTTCTGATGCAATATGGGATTGGGACCTGGAAAATGACCAAGTATATTGGGGAGAAGGTTTTGAAACCTTATTTGGCTATAAACTTTCAGAAATTACTACAGACACAAATATCTGGACAGATAATATACATCCGGATGATTTCAAGGATGCCATTGGCAGCCTGGATAAAACAATATCCGGGAGTCAGCAAAAATGGGAAAGAGAATATCGTTTTGCCACAGAAAACGGCCAATACAAATATGTAAATGATCGCGGTTATATTGTTAGGGACCCTTTCGGAAAGGCCATCAGAGCAGTGGGAGCCATGCAGGATATTTCAAAATATAAAGAATACGAAAGTTCCTTAAAAGGGCTAAATGAAGAATTAAAAAATCATGCCAAGGAACTTGAAATATCCAATACCGAATTGG
Organism: Salegentibacter profundi; assembly: GCF_054121475.1. Taxonomy (NCBI): domain Bacteria; kingdom Pseudomonadati; phylum Bacteroidota; class Flavobacteriia; order Flavobacteriales; family Flavobacteriaceae; genus Salegentibacter; species Salegentibacter profundi. Next base: position 186,407 of record NZ_JBSYGG010000002.1, on the reverse strand, counting down.
AACAATTTGCCTATGTTGCCTCTCATGACCTTCAGGAACCCCTAAGAATGGTAACGAGTTTCCTGACTCAACTGGAGAAGAAATATTCTGATAAGCTGGATGAAAAGGCTCATACCTATATTCATTTTGCCGTTGACGGAGCGAGAAGGATGAGAGAAATTATTTTAGACCTTCTGGAGTTTTCTCGTGTAGGAAGGAGTGAGGATAAACTGGAATTGATCGATGTTAATGCATTAATTGCTGAGGTAAAAATGCTGTTTCATAAAGAAATAGAAGATTCTCAAGCGGTGATAAAAACGGAAGAATTCCCGGAAATTATGGCTCCAAAAGGCCCCCTCCGACAGGTTTTCCAAAATCTTATCAGTAACGCTATTAAATACCGTAGGCCTTCTGTGCCTCCTAAAATAGAAATTACCTTTGAAGATTTAGGGAAATATTTTTTGTTTAGGATAAAGGATAACGGAATAGGAATTGATCCTGGATATTTTGATAAGATTTTTATTATTTTCCAACGTTTGCACCAGAGAGAAAAATATTCCGGTACCGGGATGGGGCTGGCTGTTACCAAAAAAATAATTGAAAACCTTGGGGGTAAAATCTGGTTAGAATCCAGGGAAGGGGAAGGGAGTATATTTTATTTTAGTATTAGGAAACATTAATTTTTCCACTTTTTTTAATATTTTAAGAGCCTTGTTATCATTTTAATTTGAATCATTTGTATGAAAGCTATTCACATTTTGTTGGTTGAAGATAATGAAGGAGATATTTTACTCACCACTGAAGCTCTGGAGGAAGGTAAAGTAATGAACCAATTAAGCGTGGCCAGAGATGGCCAGGAAGCCTTGGATTTTCTAAATAAAATAGGCGAATTTCAAACCTGCGAATTACCTGATCTAATTCTTTTAGACGTTAATCTTCCCAAAAAAAATGGTCATGAGGTATTGAAGTATATAAAAACTCATCAGGTTTTCAGAAGTATACCGGTAATCATGCTGACTACTTCTTCCTCTCAAAAGGATATCAATAAATCTTATAAGAACTATGTAAATTGCTATATCACAAAACCCATTGAATTAGGTGATTTTATCGATGCGATAGGGAAAATAGAGGATTTTTGGATCAACCTTGTAAAATTGCCGCAAGTAGAGGCCTGAAAGAATTCCTTAGATTAAGCGCGGAAGCGTGAATATATCGTTCTTAATCCTTACATTTGCAGCCGCAAAAACTCAGCTTAAAAATTAATCTATGAAAGCCGGAATCGTAGGATTACCCAATGTAGGAAAATCTACCCTTTTTAATTGTCTATCAAATGCCAAGGCACAAAGTGCAAACTTTCCGTTTTGTACCATTGAGCCCAATATAGGTGTGGTGAACGTACCGGATACCAGACTGGAGAAGCTTGAAAGCCTTGTCAATCCTGAAAGAGTGGTACCTGCAACGGTTGAAATAGTGGATATCGCCGGCCTTGTAAAAGGAGCCAGTAAAGGGGAGGGCCTGGGAAATCAGTTTTTGGGTAACATTCGTGAAACCGATGCTATTCTTCATGTTTTACGTTGTTTTGAAAATGACAATATCGTGCACGTCGATGGTTCTATTGATCCAATCCGTGATAAGGAAACAATAGACATGGAACTCCAGCTAAAAGATCTTGAAACCGTGGAGAAAAAGCTGGAAAAGGTAAAACGAGCTTCCAGAACTGGAAATAAAGAGGCTCAGAAAGAAGAAGCTGCTTTAAATTTGGTTAAGGAAGGTTTGGAAGCCGGGAAATCGGTTCGTGCTATAAGCCTAACTGATGAGCAGCGCAAGGAATTTATCAAACCCCTTCAATTTATTACAGATAAACCGGTGATGTACGTTTGTAATGTCAATGAAGACGCTGCCGTTTCAGGAAACGACCAGGTAGATAGAGTAAGAGAAGCGGTAAAGGAAGAAAACGCCGAGGTTCTTGTTCTTGCTGTTGGTACAGAAGCAGACATTACCGAGTTGGATGATTATGAGGAACGCCAGATGTTTCTTCAGGATATTGGCCTGGATGAACCTGGTTCGGCCAAATTAATTCGGGGAGCCTATAATTTGCTTGAGCTTGAAACATATTTTACGGCTGGAGTAAAAGAAGTCAGAGCCTGGACTTTCCCCAAAGGAGCTACTGCCCCGCAAGCCGCAGGAGTGATCCACACCGATTTTGAAAAAGGTTTTATCAGGGCTGAGGTCATTGCTTACGAAGATTTTGTTCACTATGGCAGCGAAGCAAAAGTCAAGGAAGCCGGTAAAATGCGTGTGGAAGGGAAGGACTATATCGTCAAAGACGGTGATGTGATGCACTTCCGTTTTAATGTGTAAGACCATTTACGCTTTTCAATTTTGCCCGGGGAAACTTAATTAAAGCACTGGGAGTAATAATTCTTACTAGCTGGATCGGGTTTGAACGTGTTATCGAAAAAGGTAGATGATTTTCAGTAGTTTCCTGCCAAGAAATTAGAGGCATAAGATTGTAAGAAATACCACTTTTAACATTTTTCCTAAATCTTTGTTAATTACTTTGTGCTCCAAGGGTTTCAACTTTTTAAGGTATATCTTATATTAGCCACAAACTCCAAAGCTACTTATGAGTAAGGAAACCAGATATACCGAAGATAATATACGGTCGTTAGACTGGAAAGAACACATCAGGATGCGTCCCGGAATGTATATTGGGAAACTGGGGGATGGTTCTAGTGCTGACGATGGAATATATATTCTGTTAAAGGAAGTAATCGACAACTGTATAGACGAATTTGTAATGGGGGCCGGGAAAACCATCGAAATCTCGGTTCAAAACCAGCGTGTAATTGTTCGTGATTACGGAAGAGGTATTCCACTGGGAAAGGTTGTGGATGTCGTTTCTAAAATGAATACCGGAGGTAAATACGATACCCGTGCCTTTAAAAAATCAGTAGGATTAAATGGGGTGGGTACTAAAGCGGTTAACGCCCTTTCTTCTTATTTTAGGGTGGAATCTACTCGGGATGGCAAATCCAAGGCTGCAGAATTTGATCAGGGGAATCTGGTTAATGAAGAATTACTCGAAGAAACGTCTCGGCGGCGGGGAACTAAAGTAACCTTTAACCCTGATGAGGTTATTTTCAAGCATTTTAAATACCGTAATGAATATATAGAAAAGATGCTTAAGAATTATGTTTACCTCAATCCGGGGCTGAGCATAATTTTTAATGGAGAAAAGTTCTATTCTGAGAACGGACTAAAAGACCTGTTAAGTGATAGTATAAATGAGGAAGATCGATTATATCCGATTATTCACCTTAGGGGTAACGATATTGAGGTCGCTTTAACCCACAGCCGATCTCAGTACAGTGAAGAATACCATTCTTTTGTTAATGGCCAGAACACCTCTCAGGGTGGAACCCACTTATCGGCTTTCAGGGAGGCTGTAGTTAAAACCATCAGGGAATTCTATGGCAAGAACTATGAAGCCAGCGATATCCGAAAATCCATCGTATCGGCCATTAGTATCAAGGTCATGGAACCGGTGTTTGAAAGCCAGACCAAAACAAAACTTGGTTCCACAGATATGGGAGGCAAGCTGCCCACCGTGCGCACCTATATCAATGATTTCATCAAAACCCAACTGGACAATTATCTTCATAAAAATCCGGAAACAGCTGATAAACTCCAACGAAAAATCCTGCAGGCTGAGAGAGAGAGAAAAGATCTTTCGGGGATACGGAAATTAGCCCGGGACAGGGCAAAAAAGGCCAGTCTACACAATAAAAAGTTGAGGGATTGTCGCATTCATTTAGGAGATAGTAAAAAAGAGCGCTACCTGGAAACCACCCTTTTCATAACAGAGGGAGATTCTGCTAGTGGATCGATTACCAAATCCCGAAATGTGGAAACTCAGGCAGTCTTTAGTTTGAAAGGGAAACCGCTCAATAGTTATGGGCTAAGTAAAAAAATAGTTTACGAAAACGAAGAATTCAATCTGTTACAGGCTGCATTAAATATTGAGGAATCTTTGGAAGATCTTCGGTATAATAATATTGTAATCGCGACAGATGCCGATGTGGATGGCATGCATATCAGGTTATTGCTTATCACATTTTTCCTTCAGTTTTTTCCTGAATTAATAAAAGAAAATCACTTGTATATTCTTCAAACTCCTCTTTTCAGGGTTAGGAATAAAAAAGAAACGATTTATTGCTACAGTGAGACCGAAAGGAAACAAGCCATTGAAAAACTTAAGGGAAAAGTGGAGATCACAAGGTTTAAGGGATTAGGAGAGATCTCTCCGGATGAATTTAAATATTTCATAGGGGAAGATATTCGCCTGGATCCTGTGATGTTGGATAAGGAGAAGTCTATAGAGGAAATGCTGGGCTTCTATATGGGTAAGAACACTCCGGACAGGCAGGAATTTATTATCGATAACCTCAAAGTCGAACTGGACTTAGTCGAAGAACTGGGCATATGAGGTTTACCAACAAAAACGAAATAAAAATTATTCCTTCGATTTATACCGTATTGGTGGCAATCTTTGTAACCAATATCTTTGTGAATCTGGAATTGATGGGCTCCGATGAACCTATAAATTTTAGTCATTACCTGCCCAATATTGTGGTGGTGATCCTGGCAATTTATGTCCATAGAGTAGGACAGGCTTTTGATTTTGATAGCGATGGAGAAACCATTAACCTGAAAAATAACGGGGTCTTCTTTTCCAAGTTCATGGAATATCGAGTAAAAAAAGCGGAGTTCCCCAAACGGAAACTGGGAAAATACAGATTCAGTGATTACTTTTTCTATTCATCATTAACCATTTACATAAGTTCGCGGCGACGACGCGGATTAAAGAAATATACTTTTAACACCACTTTTTTAAACCGAAAAAAGAAAAAGGGAATGCTTAGTTCCCTTGATAAAATTTTAGAGAAGTCTAAAGCTACCGCCTAATGGAAGAAAACCACGAAGGAAACAACCCACAGGAAGAATTTGAACAACCCAGGGAAGAATTGATCAAGGTTACCGGGATGTATAAAGACTGGTTCCTGGATTATGCTTCTTACGTGATACTGGAGCGAGCCGTTCCGGCTATTGAAGATGGTTTCAAGCCTGTGCAGCGTCGAATAATGCATTCCATGAAGGACCTGGACGATGGCCGCTATAATAAAGTCGCTAATATTGTCGGGCATACTATGCAATATCATCCACACGGGGATGCCAGTATAGGCGATGCTATGGTCCAGATCGGTCAAAAAGAATTGCTTATCGACACCCAGGGTAACTGGGGAAATGTTTTAACAGGAGACCGGGCTGCAGCTCCGCGTTATATTGAGGCCAGGCTTTCCAAATTTGCCCTTGAGGTTTTATTCAACCAAAAATTAACCGAGTGGCAACTTTCTTACGATGGAAGAAAAAGCGAACCGGTTAATCTTCCGGTAAAATTCCCTATGCTCTTGGCCCAGGGTGCCGAGGGTATTGCAGTAGGCCTTAGCACACGGATTCTTCCTCATAATTTCAATGAGTTAATCGATGCCTCTATTAAACATTTAAAAGGGAAAAATTTTACTCTTTATCCCGATTTTCCCACGGGCGGCGTCGCTGATATTTCCAATTATAACGATGGGAAACGGGGAGGAAGAGTTCGGGTGCGAGCAAAGATTAATAATCTTAGCAAAAACACCCTTGCAATTACGGAGATTCCTTATGGAACCACCACTTCCACGCTAATTGATTCTGTTTTAAAAGCCAATGATAAAGGGAAGATTAAGATTAAAAGGATTGAAGATAACACCGCTGCTGAAGTGGAAATCCTCATTCATCTGCCTAATAATATTTCTCCAGACAAGACCATTGATGCCTTGTATGCTTTTACTCAATGTGAAAACTCACTGGCACCACTAGGATGTGTAATCATAGATAATAAACCCGAATTTTTAGGAGTTTCTGAGATTCTGCGCCGTTCAACCGATCATACGCTTTTCTTGCTTAAGAGAGAGTTGGAGATAAAGCTGGAAGAATTTGAGGAGCAATGGCATTTTGCATCATTAGAACGGATTTTCATCGAGAACAGAATCTATCGTGATATAGAGGAACAGGAAACATGGTCTGGTGTGATAAAGGCTATCGACCAAGGCCTGAAAGCTTTTACCAAACATCTGAAGAGAGAAGTGACCCAGGAGGATATTATTCGTCTGACCGAGATAAGGATCAAGCGTATCTCCAAATTCGATATCGATAAGGCCCAGCAAAAAATTGAGGCTTTGGAAGGAGAAATTGCGCAGATAAAACACTACCTCGATAATCTTGTAGAATTTGCCATAGATTATTTCAAGAAGCTAAAAAAAGATTACGGTCAGGAGAAAGATCGAAAAACCGAGCTGAGGATTTTCGATGATATCGAAGCGACTAAAGTGGTTATCAGAAATACCAAGTTATATGTTAACCGCAAAGAAGGTTTTGTGGGTACGGCTCTTAAAAAAGATGAGTACGTTACGGATTGTTCAGATATTGATGATGTGATTGTTTTTACCGCAGATGGAAAAATGATGGTCACCAAAGTTGACTCAAAAACCTTTATTGGAAAGGATATTATCCATGTAGCTATTTTTAAGAAAAAAGACAAGCGTACCATTTATAATATGATTTACCGGGATGGAAAAAATGGTGCCTCCTATATTAAACGATTTGCAGTTACCTCGGTAACCCGGGATCGGGAGTATGATCTTACCCAGGGTAAGAAGGATTCCCGCGTACATTATTTCTCAGCAAACCCCAATGGAGAAGCCGAGGTAGTTTTGGTTTTACTTCGCCAGGTGGGAAGCATCAAAAAACTTAAATTTGATGTGGATTTTGCTGATATTTTAATTAAAGGACGCAACGTAAAAGGGAATATCGTCACCAAATACGCAGTAAAACGTATTGAATTAAAAGAGGAAGGTGTTTCTACTTTAAAGCCTCGCAGAATCTGGTTCGATGAAACGGTGAAAAGACTCAATGTTGATGAACGTGGGGAGTTATTAGGGGCATTCAAGGGAGATGATCGCATTCTTATTGTGACGGCAGATGGAATCGCTAAAACCATTAAGCCTGAACTTACCACCCGTTTTGACGAAGAAATGTTGGTCTTGGAGAAATGGGTTCCTAACAAACCAATTTCAGCGATTTACTGGGAGCCTGAAAAGGAACGGTTTTATGTCAAACGCTTCCTGATAGAGAACCCCGATAAAGAGGAAAAATTTATAAGTGAGCACGAAAATGCTTATCTGGAAATTGTTTCCACCGATTATTATCCTATGGCAGAAGTGGTCTATACAAAGCCCAGAGGTAAGGAACAAAGACCAAATGACCAGGTAAACCTCGAGGAATTTATTTCCATAAAAGGTATTAAGGCGCAGGGCAATCAATTAACTTCAGATAAGGTGAAACAGATCAATTTACTGGACCCGTTACCTTATGAGGAGGAGGAAGAAACCCCAACAGAAGACATAGAGGTTGTGGATGAAGAAAATCTTACCGAGGATAAAAATCAGGCCGATGCAGGAAAAGCCATTAATGGGAAAGCCTCTGAGAATTCAGAAAGCCAAACAAAACTATTTGACGAGTAATGGGCCTAATTAAGGAGTTTAAGGAATTTGCCATTAAGGGCAATATGGTAGATATGGCCGTAGGTATCATCATTGGTACCGCCTTTAACGCTGTTGTAAATACCCTGGTGAAAGAGGTGGTGATGCCACCACTGAGTTTAATGACCGATGGAATTAGTTTTTCTGAGAAAAAGATTGTGTTAAAGGAAGGTATTCCCGCGGCTGAAGGAGTAGAAGCAATAGAGGAAGTTGCCATCGGTTATGGGGCCTTGCTTGAGACCTTGTTGGATTTTTTGATTATTGGAATAACAATATTCCTGGTCATCAAATTGATGAATCGTTTCCGCCGAAAAGCTGAAGACCCTAACGACACCCGTGAACAACCATCTAAGGACATCGAGTTACTAACCAAAATAACCGATTTGATGGAGGAACAGAATAAATTGCTAAAAAAGCAAAACGAGAATTAATTAATCCTCAACCCGTTTTACCGAGCCCCTTTCTTTCCTGGAATCTCCTACAACACCATATTCAAAAGTGTACCCATCTTTGTTAGTCGTGAGGATTTTAATATGAATCGGTTTTTCCTCAGCCATATTCTTTGGGTTGAGATTTTTCAAAATATACTCGCAATCATTAATCCAGCGTACTGAAGAAGAATCTGTATTGCCCTGGAAGTAATCTATTTCAATACTATCATTTCTTTCAAAGCGAGAGGTTACTAATTCTCCATTTAAATAGGTTTCGAATTCATAGGTGCCGGTTTTAAATTCCGAGCAATTGCGTTGGGGCTGAAAACAACTGGTCAGACTAAAAACAATTACCAACAGGCTAAGACTTTTTCTCATACTGCAAAATAAGCGTATTTTAAGCTGAAAATCAATTTTCAAAAGCCTCAAAAGATCCGTCTGAATAAAAAATCACAATCTTTTTTATCTGTTTGTCTTTTTGAGTAGAATCCTTCAAAATTCCAGGCTCCTGAAAATCCGGTGAAGTTGATTCCACTCTGGGAGCAGGAGCAAAGGATTTTGGAGGAATTCCCTTTTGAGGCCCGGAATCAGATCCTTCCTTTGGAAATTTCCCTTTTCCATTTAAAAGCCAGTAGAGTTCTACATCGGGAAAATGAGAAATTACTTTCATCACAAAATCCAAACTGGGTTTATTCCTTCCAGAAAGAATATGCGAAATAGAGGAACGCCCAACTTCAATCTGATCGGCAAAAGCTGCAGCCGATAGGTCGTAATAATCTATGATTTTTTCCAGTCTTGCCGCAAATTTTTCTGTGTTTACCATTGTGAATTAATTTCATGCCATATGTATTTACAAATGTAAATAAAAGATGGATACCAGCAAATTTACAATTATAAATTGATCTTTTGTATTTAAAGCTATGAGTCATATAAAGATAATTAAATACCTAATAAAAAGCATTTTATATATTATTTATTGAGCTGTAGGATAAATTCCGAATACCTGTTTATTGAATTAAATTATTCCGTTACACTTGTAAACAAAAACGCTCCAGTCTCTTGTTTACAATTGTAAAATTTTGAATGTTTACTTTTGTGAACATGAATTATTCTGAAACACTTTATCCGGTAATGGATGCTTATTCCCTGGTTAGGGAAAAATCAATTCAGGGGCGGTATATTGCATTTAGTCATATAGAGCCATTGCTTAATAAGCATTCAAAAAATTTTGATATAACTGAAATTGGCAGATCGGTTCTAGGAGAGCCAATCCATCGTCTGGAAATCGGCACAGGAGCCATCAAGGTTTTGGCGTGGTCGCAAATGCACGGGAATGAGTCGACCACCACAAAGGCTGTCTTTGATCTTTTAAATGCTTTAACTATTTTAAAGGATAACCCTGTGATATCCGCTATACTCTCCAGGTGTACCATGCATATTATTCCTATGTTGAATCCCGATGGCGCTAAGGCTTACACAAGGGTTAATGCCAATCAGGTAGATTTGAATCGCGATGCCCATGACCTAAAGGAGCCTGAAAGCAGGTTGTTACGAATGGAATTTGATGCTTTTAAGCCCGATATTTGTTTTAATCTTCATGATCAGCGTACTATTTTCAGCGCAGGTATGACCTCCAAGCCCGCGATCTTATCCTTTCTAACTCCCGCTATGGACCAAAGCAGGGAAGTTCGGCCTGAAAGGAAGAAAAGCATGCAGATTATCGCTGGTATTCACTGGGACCTAAAAGGAGTACTTGCGGGAAATATAGGTCGATATGACGATGCTTACAATATCAATTGTACCGGGGATACTTTTCAAACGGCAAGGGTTCCTACCATTTTATTTGAGGCTGGTCACGCGCCCGGGGATTACAAACGCGAAAAGGTAAGGGAGTATGTTTTTGCGGCTATGGTTTCAGCTTTATATGGAATCGCCTCAGAAAATTTTAATCAGATTAACTATTTGGCTTATGCCGATATTCCCCGAAATGAGAAATTATTTAATGATATTATAATTAAAAATGTATTGCTAAATAATCAGCAAGTGGATATATCTATTCAATTTAAAGAAGAATTTAAGCAGGAGAATATTAGATTCGTGCCAATTATTGAAAAAATCGCACCGGAAATAAAAAAATTTGGACACCGGGTTATCCAGGGGAATGGTGAAAAAATTGAATTTCCGGAAATCCCTGAAGTGGGCGAAAACGTTATAGTTAATAAAATTAGGTTAAATGGTGAGATAATACCTTTTAAATGTGGATAATTCTCAAAATACTTAGTAATTATTCAATGATTTTGTATTAATTTTGAACTTCATTAAAAAAAGAGATTTGAAAAATGGCCAAGTTTAAATTAGACGAAACAGACCACCAGATTCTTGATATGCTCATCGAGAATACCCGAACTCCATTTACCGATATTGCCAAAAAACTACTAATATCGGCTGGTACCGTTCATGTTAGAGTGAAAAAGATGGAAGAAGCGGGAATAATAACGGGATCATCCCTGACACTGGACTATAAAAAACTGGGTTACGCCTTTATCGCTTATGTGGGCGTATTCCTTAAAAACACCTCTCAAACAAAATTTGTTTTAGAGCGAATAAACGAAATTCCCTTTGTAACAGTGGCTCACGTTACTACTGGAAAATTTAATGTATTCTGTAAGATCAGAGCTCGCAATACCCAACACGCCAAAGAGATTATCTTTCAATTAGATGATATTGAAGGCGTGTACAGAACAGAGACTATGATCTCCCTGGAGGAGAGTTTGAACGATAAAAAACGTTTAATGCACTCCATTTTTCAGAATTTGTAGAGGATCCTAAACTTTTACTAAAAACCCTTTAGGCTTCTCTGTTTAAAGGGTTTTTTTATAACTTTAAAATAAACACCAAAATGATTATGCGTAGAGAACCGAAACTGGAAAGATTTAACGAAAGTGTACTCGCGAAATACCAGGTTTATAATAGCATTTTTCTAACCTTACCCTTCGATGATATCAAGAAAACCGGGGCTTTGCTACCCCTGTTTCAGGAAATTTGTGAAGCTGGCTTTGCCGAGAATAAAAATCCATCTCAAATCATCGAAACCTTTTTTAATAAATATCAGGAAGATCCTTCCGAGGAAGGAAGAATAGACTTGCTTTTTAGGTTTATCCAATACATTGAGCGGCAGGTAGTTTTGTTTGATGCCATTGAAGACGCTTCTTTTCCTGTAGTGAATAATATGGATGGGCACGGAACCCTGAGGAATATTAAAGAAGAAGCTGAAGCAGTCAATAAAACCTCTGAGCTCAGGGATTATCTTAAACGCTTTAAAGTGCGACCTACCCTTACGGCGCATCCCACACAGTTCTACCCAGGCGCAGTGCTGGGAATTATCACTGACCTGGATAAAGCGGTTCAGAAAAATGACCTGACGACCATAAAAAATCTTCTAGCACAGCTTGGAAAAACTCCTTTTTTTAAGAAGGAGAAACCTACGCCATACGATGAGGCAGTAAGCCTTATCTGGTATTTTGAGCATGTTTTTTATCAAAGTGTCAGTCAGATCTATAATTATTTGCAACAAAATATCTTTGAGGGCGAAGATCCCGGAAACCAAGTAATAAATCTAGGGTTCTGGCCCGGTGGAGATCGAGACGGCAATCCTTTTGTGACCACCGAGATTACCCTAAAGGTCGCTAAAAGGCTACGTTCTACCATTCTTTTAAATTATTACAGGGATCTAAGGAAGTTAAAGCGACGACTGACCTTTAGCCAGGTGGATGAAATCATTTCAGAGATAGAACCAAAACTGTATGCCAGTGCGATTTCTAAAACAGGAAAAATTAAAATATCACTTGAAGACCTTAAGTCTAAACTTATTAAGATCAGAGATATAGTAAGGGATAAACATCAGTCATTGTTTATAGATGAAGTAGATGATCTTCTTAATAAAATAAATCTTTTTGGTTATCATTTTGGTACTTTGGATATCAGACAGGATTCCAGCAAGCACCAGCAAGTCATAGAGGAACTTCAGGATTATGATCCCGACCTCTTTGGTAAAAAATATGATGAATTATCACAGGAAGAACAAATCGAGGCCTTAACAAAGCTCCAGGGAAATATTGATCCGGAGAACCTTGAAGAAGGAATGGCTAAGGCTACTCTGTCTTCTATCTATGCTATGCAAAGCATCCAACAAACTAACGGAGAGAATGGAGCAAACCGTTATATAATAAGTAATTGTGGAAGTGTGCAGGGAGTATTGCAACCTTTTGCCTTTATGCGCTTATGCGGTTGGGAGAAACCATCGGTAGACATTATTCCATTATTTGAAACAGTGCCTGACCTTAGAGAAGCCCATAACGTCATGGAGGTGCTTTATAATAACCCGGTTTATAAAGAGCACCTAAAACGTCGTGGTAATAAACAGACCATAATGTTAGGCTTTAGCGACGGTACAAAGGATGGCGGATATCTAATGGCTAACTGGAGTATTTATAAGGCCAAGGAAATGCTTACAGAAATTTCAAGGAAGTATGATATAAAAGTTGTCTTCTTTGATGGACGGGGAGGCCCGCCTGCCAGAGGTGGAGGGAAAACACACCAGTTTTATGCTTCTTTAGGACCAGGAATAGAAAATGAGGAGATTCAGCTTACTGTACAGGGGCAAACCATTAGTTCTAATTTTGGCACCCAGGATAGCTGCCGATATAATCTGGAGCAGTTACTGAGTTCAGGTGTTTCCAATGAAATTTTGAGTGAAGGACAAAACATCCTTTCCAAGGAAGATAGAGAAACGATGAATAATTTGGCGGAAATCAGTTATAAAGCATATACCGATTTCAAGCAGCATCCAAAGTTTATTCCTTATCTAGAGCAAATGAGTACCCTGAAGTATTATGCCAAAACCAATATCGGTAGCCGTCCCTCGAAAAGGAATAAATCGGAAAAACTCAATCTCTCTGACCTAAGAGCAATCCCATTTGTTGGAAGTTGGAGCCAGTTAAAACAAAATGTTCCAGGATTTTTCGGAGTGGGTACGGCCATGGAACATTATGAGAAAGAAGGTGAGTTTGAGAAGGTGAAGCACCTGTACGAGAATTCTGTATTTTTTAAGACCTTGCTGGAAAACAGCATGATGAGTCTTACCAAGTCATTCTTTGCTTTAACTGCATATATGAAGGATGATGAAGAATTCGGGGAATTCTGGCAATTGATCTTTGAAGAATATGAGCGAACCAAAAGGATGCTGCTAAAGGTAACTGGGTACAATGAGTTGCTCGAAAATCAACCTGCAGGAAAGGCTTCCATACAGGCTCGCGAACGAATTGTATTGCCTTTACTGACTATCCAGCAGCACGCCTTGCGAAAGGTCCAGGAGTTACAGGAACAGGGTAAAGCATCTGAAGAATTGCTTGAGACCTATGAAAAGATGGTTACCCGATCTTTATACGGGAATATTAATGCTAGTAGAAACTCCGCATAATGAAGGTTTCTGATCTAAATAAAGATGATTACCACGAATTCTATCAAACCTATATAGATAAGCTTCCCGGGGACAAAACCCTGGGAGGTTTACTTAAGGAAAATCATGAGGATCTTCAGGAGATCCTTAGTATTATTACTCCGGAAAAACTGAGTTTTAAGTATGCCCTTGGAAAATGGTCCCTGGCAGAAGTGCTTCAGCACATGATTGATGTGGAGCGTATCTTTCAGTACAGGGCGCTTTGCATAGCCAGGAATGATCATACCTCCCTACCAGGTTTTGATCACAATGCCTATGTCCCTGAGTCCGATGCCAACCAAAGGGAGTTACATAGTCTTAAAACAGAATTTAAGAATGTAAGAAACTCAGGTATTGATCTTTACATGAGCTTTTCTGAAGAAATGCTTAAACGTAAGGCCATGGTGAATAACTACAATACCAGTGCCGGAGCAACAGGTTTTATTACCGTGGGCCATACCATTCATCATCTGGAGCTTTTGAAGAAAAAGTACCTGGTATGAATTTTTTCAAAACCTTCATTGGGTTAATGAAAAAGGCGTACTTCAGCTGGAACCGTAACGAACCTTACGCAAGAAGCGCTACAATTGCTTATTATACCTTATTTTCTTTGCCTTCCTTGCTGATTATTGTAGTGACCATTGCGAGCTACTTCTTTAAACGAGAGGCAGTGCAAGGGAGGATTACCGAAGAAATAGGGCAGTTCATTGGTCAGGACTCAGCAAAAGCCATTGAAACTATAGTCACCAATGCTGCACTTTCAGGAGATTCTACCTGGGCCATTGTGGTCGGGAGTGCCCTGTTGCTTTTCGGTGCCACCGGAGTATTTTTTCAGCTAAAGAAGGCGATGAATAATATATGGAACGTGGCGGCCAAGAAGTCTAATTTTTTGCAATTGCTTCTGGACAGGGTTATTTCTTTCGGTATGGTGCTGGTCATTGGATTACTGTTGCTGATTTCTATGGTGATTTCTGCACTTTTAGCTATTCTAAGTGACCACATAGATCAGTTCGCACCGGGAATTACCGGATTTATGGTTGATCTTACCAACTTTCTAATATCCTTTCTTATTGTGACCACCCTGTTCGCTGCAGTGTTTAAATTGCTTCCCGATATAAAAATTAGGTGGAGGATTACTTATTTGGGGGCAGTTTTAACGACTATACTATTTCTAATTGGAGAAAAGATCCTTGCGTTTTACTTCGGAAGCAGTGAACCCGCTTCGGTGTATGGGGGAGCTTCCTCTGTGGTTCTGATTCTCTTATGGGTTTATTATACCTGTCTTATTTTATTCTTTGGAGCGGAATTTACGGTGCAATACGCCTTGTATAAAAATGAAAAGGTTGTTCCCAATAAATACGGAGAGCCTGCGATCTATCAGGAAATGGAAAAACTCGAACAAAAACGAGTGCAGCTTCAGGAAGAAAAAAAGATCATTGATACCCTAAAGAGTAACCTGGATATAAACCAGGATGGAAAGCAAGGGGATAACAAGGGTGATCCGGGCAAATAAGTAGTGGATTTGTCTTAATTAATAAAGTTTAACTTTAATTCTTCTTTTTTTTATAATGGCCTTAATACCCAATGGCGCAAGGGATGGTTATCTTTGGGTAAACTGAAAAAGATAAAATTATGGAAAAGAAAGTTGCAATTTTAGCTACACATGGATTTGAAGAATCTGAACTGAAATCTCCTAAAGAAGCCATGGAAAAAGAAGGCTTTAGAGTGGATGTTATCAGTATTGAAAAGGATAATATCAAAGGCTGGGCCGATGGAAATTGGAGTGGCGAAGTCGAGGTAGATTATACTGTAAAGGAAGTAAATGCTAGAGATTATAACGGACTTGTGCTCCCAGGAGGGGTAATGAATCCGGATAATTTAAGGAGAAACCAGGATGTATTGAAATTTGTTCGGGATTTCTTTGAACAGAAAAAACCAGTTGGAGCAATTTGCCATGCTGGATGGACACTGATCGAAGCCGAAGTAGTCAAAGGTCGAACAATGACCTCTTATAATTCTATTAAAACTGATCTGAAAAATGCTGGGGCCAATTGGGTGGACCAGGAAGTCGTTGTTGATGAAGGCTTCGTATCCAGTCGAAACCCTGATGATCTACCAGCTTTTAATGGCAAGATTATTGAGGAGATTAAAGAAGGCAAACACGATATGCAGCATGCATAGGGATGAAGTTGCTATGAAAAAGAAAAGGGGCCGTCTAAAGTTTATTTTTGGACGGCCTCTCCTTTTTTAAAGGGTTCTAATGCACATCATCTCTTTCTTCATCTTCACCTTCACCTTCAACTGTTTTTTCTGGTATTTCAACTATCGGTTCGTTGAAATCTGAATTATCATAATCATCTTCATCAAAATTAGCCATTGTATTTTCAAGGCGTGTACTCACCTTTACCAGGTATACCGTATCGTCGGTTCTAACTTCTACGGCATCAACGGTTTCATTTTTCGCATTTTTAAACGAAATTACCTGGTCGTCATCATATCCGTCAGGGTATTTGTCGACAAGTAAACTGAGTATTTCCGGCGTAAGCTTTTTGTAATCAACAATTATTCTTTTCATAGCTCGAATGGTTTGTGCAATAATAACAAAAAAAATACCTGATTTTGCGTATTAAATAAAACTATTAATTTTTTAAAAATCAAGCTTTTCTGTAAAAATCGAAGGCTTTGCGGATTACTTCATTGCTTACAAGGCAATCAATTAGTGGCTTTCCAATATCTTCCAGAAGTACAAAATTGATCTTTCCGAATTCGTTTTTCTTATCATACTTCATCAACTCGATGATCTCTGTGATATCCTTCTCCTCAAACTCAGTTTTTCCATACATATCGAGAATACTCCTGGTAATTTGCTGCATTTTATCCCTGGGAAAGCTTTTTATTTCAGACGAGATAAAGGTAGCCAGAATCATTCCTATGGCTACAGCCTCACCATGTAACAGTCTTGTTTTAGTAGGATGGGTTAGGAAGTAGGATTCAATGGCATGTCCAAGAGTATGGCCATAGTTAAGGGTTTTCCTGAGATTCTTTTCTTCCGGGTCCAGGGATACAATTTCGGCTTTGATATCCACAGACTCTTTAATAATATCATCCAGGTCTTCTAAGGTTAGGTCTTTTAAAGATGCGAGTTTGTTCCAGTAATTCTGGTCCTTAATAAGCCCGTGTTTTAAAATTTCAGCCAGGCCGCTTCGCATTTCCTCAGCAGACAATGTTTTTAAATAATCAGGATCAATTAATACCATTTTGGAATTATTAATCACTCCAATCTGATTTTTAATATTTCCCAGATCTACCCCGGTTTTTCCACCCACAGAAGCGTCTACCATAGCCAAAAGCGTTGTAGGAATATTTATATAAGGAATACCTCTTTTAAAACAAGAGGCCACAAAACCACCCAGGTCAGTCACTACGCCGCCTCCAAGGTTTAACATCAGGCTTTTACGGTCAGCTTCCAGGTCGGAGAGTGCATTCCAAATCTGGATGCAGGTTTCCATATTCTTATGGGTTTCCCCGGCTTCCATCTCGATAACCTCCACAGATGCTTGGGTTCTGAGCTTTGGAAGAAAGTTATTAAGGCAAAATTTATGGGTGTTGGAATCAACCAGGATAAAAATTTTTGACGCCTTGTTTTCGGTCAGGTAAATAGCGAGTTTTTCATAGGCATTTTCCCTGTAGTATACAGGGGCACCAATTGCCGTTTTTGCCATAATTTATAAGGTTTTAAACATCTTTAAAGAAGTCCCGAAAATAAGCAGAAATATTCAAAAAAATCAAACTCTCTGCTTTATCTTTGTTGTAAGAATTCTAATAACATGATAAGAAGAAAAATATTTAATGATACCAAAACCGCTTTTAAATTAAAATCTGATTTAGAGCTGGACCGTGCCGTTTTCCTTTTTAGTATGATGAACAGGCAGACTTTGGTAAACGCTGGGATTTTTCTAACCAATCTTTCGTTAAAACTACACTTACCTATCGAAGGCTTGATAAAGAAAACCATTTTTGAACAATTTTGTGGGGGAATTACCGAAGAAGACTGTAAGCCCCTGACCAACAAAATGTATGAGAAGAAGCTTCATAGTATTCTCGATTATTCCGTGGAAGGAAAAGAGACCGATGCGCAATTCGATGCTGCTTTAAACAAAAAATTAGAACTTATAAAATATGCTGCCGAGCGTAAGGAATTACCCTTTGCTTTATTTAAGCCCACCGGTATTGGTCGTTTTGCAATCTGGGAAAAGACCAGTGAACGAATAAATTTAAGCCAAGCCGAGCAGCAGGAGTGGGAACGAGTTAAAGAACGGGTGAATACCCTTTGTCAAGCTGCTTATGATCATAATGTCCGTCTTTACGCCGATGCTGAAGAAAGCTGGATGCAGACCTCTGCAGATGAACTTATGGAAGAGATGATGCGCAAGTTTAACAAGGAAAAGGTCATTGTCTTTAATACCATTCAGTGCTACCGTTGGGACAGGATGGAATACCTTAAGGATCTACACGAAAAAGGAAAAGCTGAAGGTTTTAAAATCGGAGCTAAAATTGTTCGTGGCGCCTATATGGAAAAAGAGAATGCCAGAGCTAAAAAGCACGGCTATGTTTCTCCTATCTGTGAGAATAAGGAGGCCACCGATGTAAACTTCAATAGCATAATGTCCTACTGCCTGGCTCACCTTGACGAAATTGAGCTCTTTATCGGTACCCATAACGAGGTAAGTAATTACCTGGCCCTTCAGGTGATCGAGGACAAAAACCTTCCTTTGGATGACGATCGTATCTGGTTCAGCCAGTTATACGGGATGAGTGACCATATAAGTTATAACCTGGCAAGGAAGGGTTATAATGCAGCCAAGTTATTACCTTTTGGACCAGTAAGGGATGTGGTGCCATACCTTTTACGTAGAGCTCAGGAAAACACCTCTGTAAAAGGTCAGACCGGTAGGGAATTATCCTTATTGCGGGAAGAAAAACGCCGAAGAAAAGGCCATCCGACAAAACACGACCGGAAGGAATTCTAATGATCATCATTTTTTGAATATAAAAAGGGCTGTTCTTTTATAGATCAGCCCTTTATAATTTCATTATATAACATAGTATTGCATAGCAATGATGTTATTCCTGGTTTTCCTCCATAGTATGATAAACGTTTTGAACATCTTCATCTTCTTCCAGTTTTTCTAGAAGTTTTTCAACCTCTTCAGCTTCTTTCGGATTTAGTTTTTTGGTGACCTGAGGGATTCGTTCAAAACCGGAGGAAAGAATTTCGATGCCACGATTCTCCAGTTCTTTTTGAATAGCTCCGAATTGTTCAAAGGGCGCATAGATATGAATACCGTCTTCGTCCAGAAAAACTTCCTCAGCCCCAAAATCAATAAATTCCAGTTCTATTTCTTCAACATCGAGCCCTTCTGCGTCTATCCGAAAATTACAGGTGTGATCAAACATAAACTCTACTGAGCCCGAAGTTCCAAGGTTACCCTCACATTTATTGAAGTGGGAGCGGACATTGGCCACGGTTCGATTATTATTGTCTGTGGCTGTTTCTACCAATACTGCAATGCCATGGGGAGCATAACCTTCGAAGAGCACGATTTTATAGTCCCCCTGGTTTTTGTCACTGGCCCTTTTAATAGCACGTTCAATATTGTCTTTGGGCATATTAACGCTCTTTGCGTTTTGTATGACCGCCCTAAGCTTTGCATTGGTATCGGGATCCGGGCCGCCTTCTTTAACAGCCATGACAATATCTTTTCCTATCCGCGTAAAAGCTTTGGCCATGGCTGACCAGCGTTTCATCTTGCGGGCTTTTCTAAATTCGAATGCTCTTCCCATTTACTTTTTGAATAAAAATATCGGCAAAAATATAAAAAAGCATCCAATAAAAATCGAAATGCATTCAAGTTCCGGTATTGCTTCAGCTTGGTTATGCAGATTCTACGATATCTTCTATAGCTCTTGCAAGTTTAAAATCCTTCTCGGTAACGCCTTTTACATCATGGGTGGAGAGGGAGATCTCCAATTCATTGTAGACATTCCCCCAATTGGGGTGATGCTGAAGGGCTTCCGCCTCAAAAGCAATACGGGTCATGACCGTGAAAGCATCTTTGAAATTATCGAACTTAAAAGATGTATGAATGGCATCTTTACTGTAGGTCCATCCATCGAATTTCTCCAGTTTTTGGGTGATTTCCTGATTACTTAATTTTTCCATGATAGGTTAATTAAAGGTTATATGTCTAAATTTAAGCAACAGCTAGAAAACAACCCGGGATTTTAGACATTATTTCCTATCATACCTTTATCGAGGCATCCACTACACGTTGAACGTTTAATTCCAGGTTTTTAGGAAGTAGATTATCTTTAGGGAGCACGGCAAGGAACCGGTCATTATTAGAATCATAAACGTTTTTAAACAAAGGATTAGGATATCCCAAGCTGCGACAGACTTCTTCGATAAAATCTTTTTGATGTACGAGGTCGCTGCTTCCAAGATGAAAAACCCCTTGTTTGCGTCGGTTTATTATATAATGAACCTGCCTGGCAAAATGATCTGCTTCGGTGACATTGATAACGACATTGGGAAAGACCTCGATGGCTTCCCCGAGATAGAGCATATTCTTAAGGTCTTTTATTCGTGGAGAATCCAGGCCGAAAACCATAGGAAGACGAAGAATATTATATTTTTCATTTGGCAACCTAAGCAGCGCATTTTCTATCTTTATTTTAAATCTTCCGTAGATACTTTGAGATAAGGTCTTATCGTATTCGTAAGAGGGGAAATTAGTAAAGGCATCAAAAACATTGGCTGAGGAGATAAAGATTAACTTTGACTTATGGTTCTGCAGGTAATTTATGATCGAAAAATGAGCAGCTAATTGGGCATTAAAATTTCCACGAAGTGCCGAAATGATGATAGAAGGTTGAATATTTTCGAGAAGGAGCTCAATGTTTTCCGTTTCCAGGTCGTACTGAAAAAAATGTTGATTTTTCTCCAGAGTCGGATTATCTGTAAAATAGGTGCCATATGTATCAAAATAGGAGCATAACTCTTTATATAAGGCATTGCCTATAAAGCCGCTAGCTCCTAAAATCAAAATCTTTTCCAAAAAATTATCCTTTAAAAAAGGGCAATTTCACCTGGGTGGCAGGAACGGCTTTTTTTCTAATTTGGATTTGAATCTTATTTCCGACTCCTGCTATATCAGCTGGAACATAGCCCAGGCCAATTCCCTTTTCCAAAGATGGTGACATCGTACCCGAAGTTACATTGCCAATAACCTTGCCATTATCATCTAAAATATCGTATCCCTGTCTTGGTATGCCACGCTCATCAAGTTCAAAGGCAATGAGTTTTCGCCTTGGACCTTTTTCCTTTTCTTCTTTAAGTTTATCGGAATTGATGAAATCCTTGGTGAACTTGGTGATCCAGCCTAAACCGGCTTCAATAGGAGAGGTGGTCTCGTCAATATCATTACCGTAAAGACAGAAGCCCATTTCCAGGCGCAGGGTGTCACGAGCGGCCAGTCCGATTGGTTTTATACCAAATTCTTTTCCGGCTGCCATTACTTTTTCCCAGATTTCCTCGGCATCTTCATTTCTGAAATAGATCTCAAACCCACCACTTCCTGTATAGCCTGTGGCTGAAATAATCACCTTGTCCACACCGGCAAATTCAGCAACCTCGAAGGTATAAAATTTCATTTTTTCCAGATCGATATCGGTAAGGGTTTGCATTGCCTGCGCAGCTTTGGGACCCTGAATGGCAAGCAGAGAAAGCTCATCGCTCAAATCACGCATTGTAGCATCCATAGTATTGTGTTGGGAGATCCAGTTCCAGTCCTTTTCAATATTGGAGGCATTGACCACAAGAAGATACTTCTCTTCATTGATACGATAGATAATGAGATCATCCACAATTCCTCCTGATTCATTAGGCATACAGGTATATTGCGCTTTTCCATCAGTGAGTTTGGAGGCATCATTGGAACAGACTTTTTGAATAAGCGCTAAAGCCTTATCACCTGAGATTAAAAATTCTCCCATATGTGAAACATCAAAAACTCCAAGTTTTTCACGTACGGTTTGATGTTCAATATTCACACCTTCATAGGAAACCGGCATATTATATCCGGCAAAAGGTACCATTTTGGCATTTAAAGATTTATGTATTGCATCAAGGGCGATTTCTTTCATTTTCTTAAAATTTGGGCAAATTTATTGAATTCTCACTGAAATAAAGATGAATTGTATTTTTTTATTAACTATCCCATAGACTCCTCTATAATATGTGTATTTTAGTATAAAGCAATTTTTACTCTGATGAAGATATTTAGTGCAGATCAATTGCAAAAAGCGGATAGCCTAAGCATTAAAAATCAGCATATTTCCAGTACTGATTTAATGGAAAGAGCGGCAACATTGGTCTTTAACCAGATTCATTCCCGATTGGAAGGCAGTGATGTTGAGATTAAAATATTCTGCGGAATAGGGAATAATGGTGGAGATGGCCTGGTGGTAGGACGAATGCTATTAACTCACGGATATAAGGTTAAGGTCTTTGTGGTAAATTACAGCGATAAACGCTCGAAGGATTTCCTGGTTAATTACGAGAGATTTAAAAACACCACTAAAGACTGGCCCGTCCTTATTAAAAATCAAAATGATTTTCCAAAAATCAAGGCAAGTGATTTTGTCATTGATGCGATGTTTGGAATAGGGCTTAACCGTCCGATAGAGGGGTGGGTTGGTGCCCTGGTGAGCCATATCAATGCCTCAGGAGCATTTACCCTGGCCGTAGATATGCCTTCGGGCCTTTCTGCTGATCAGGTTCCGCAAGGTAAGGACAAGATCATTAAGGCGGATTTCACCCTGACTTTTCAAAGCCCTAAATTCACTTTTTTTCTTCCGCAAACCATGGATTATGTAGGGGAATTCCAGGTCCTTGATATTGGTCTGGACAGGGAGTTTTTGAAGAAGACCAGTACCCTTGCCAGGATGATAGGCAAAGAACAAGCCCGTCTTTTATATAAGAACAGGAAAAAGAATTCCCATAAAGGGGATTATGGACATACCCTGATTGTTGGAGGTAGTTATGGGAAGATCGGTAGTATTGTACTTTCAGCTAAAGCAGCGCTTAAAACCGGAACTGGACTTTGTAGTGTTTTCAGTCCTGCATGCGGATATGAGATCATTCAGGCCACACTACCCGAAGCCATGGTAATTACCGATAAGCATAAGAAACACCTTAGCCGGGTAAAAACTGAGTTTAAACCCGATGTCATTGGTTTTGGTATGGGGGCGGGAACAGGTGATGAAACCATAAAGGCCTTTGAAAATTTACTTCAGCAGGCCAAAGCTCCAATGTTAATTGATGCCGATGGTTTAAATATGTTGGCTAAAAATAAAGAATTATTAAGTCTGGTCCCAGAGAGATCTGTGCTCACACCACACCCAAAAGAACTCGAACGCCTTATCGGAGGTTGGGATGATGATAATCATAAGATCAAAAAAATACAAAAGTTCATAAATAAATATAATGTAGTGCTTGTATTAAAAGGAGCCTATAGTTTTTGTTTCAGTAAAGAGGAGCTATTCATTAATAGCTCCGGGAATCCAGGGATGGCTACAGCAGGATCAGGAGACGTGCTTTCAGGGATTATTTCTGGTTTGATGGCGCAAAAATATGAGCCTGTAATTGCCGCTGTTCTTGGAACTTATCTTCATGGTTTAGCCGGGGATCTTGCCACAGAGAAAAATGGCCCTGAAGCCGTTATCGCGGGAGAAATTATCCAAAACATCGGGCCCGCATTTCTTCAATTATCCCAAGGAGAAGAAGATAATTCGGATTGAAGCTTTATGCCCACCGGGCTATTTAAGTTATTAAATCATAAAATTCAATGGTGTTTTCTTGGAATACTTTAACAGATGTTGGATTTTTGAGCTCTCAATTATAATTTTAAAAATTCATGCAAACTCATCATTACATCAGTTCCGCAGTGCTAGATCTTACCACAATCCAGGATATTCTGGAAACTAAAAAGAAATTGGTATTAAGCGATGAGTCTGTTTTAAACATTAAAAAGTCCAGAGCTTACCTCGATAAAAAAATCAGGGAAAGCGATGCCCCTGTCTATGGTATCAATACTGGTTTCGGAGCTTTATGTAATGTAAAAATCACTTCTGAAAAACTGACGGAATTACAGGAAAATCTGGTCAAATCCCACGCCTGTGGGACCGGAGAAAGAGTAGGGAAGCCTTTGATCAGACTGATGTTACTACTTAAGATCCAGTCCTTAAGTTATGGAAATTCAGGAGTTGCACTAAAGACCGTTGAGCGGCTTATTGATTTTTATAATGAAGATATTCTCCCGGTGATCTTTGAACAAGGTTCTTTAGGAGCATCAGGGGACCTAGCACCCCTGGCACATTTGGCCCTGCCATTGATCGGAGAAGGAGAGGTTTATTATAAGGGAAATGAAATAAAAGCAGTAGATATGCTGCGGGAAATGAAGTGGGAACCACTTAAACTGCAATCCAAGGAAGGACTCGCGCTTTTAAATGGGACACAATTCATGAGTGCCCATGGCGTTTATTGCCTGTTGGAAGCTTTTAAATTGTCTTATCTGGCCGATAAGATCAGTGCAGTGTCAATGGATGGTTTCGATTGTAATAGCTCACCTTTTGATGAGCTGGTACACCAGGTAAGACCGCACAGGGGACAGGTGAAAACCGCTGAAAGGATTAGGGACTTTTTGAAGGGAAGTGAAATTGCCCGGAAAGAAAAAGAAAATGTTCAGGATCCTTATTCATTTCGATGCGTACCTCAGGTACACGGTGCCACAAAAGATACCCTTGGGTTTGTAAGAAAGGTCGTCAAAACTGAAATTAATTCAGTAACTGATAATCCTAATATTTTTATTGAGGAAGATAAAATAATTTCTGGCGGAAATTTTCATGGACAGCCCCTGGCACTTGGCCTGGATTATTTGGCCATCGCAATGGCCGAACTGGCTAATATTTCAGAAAGGCGAACCTATCAGCTCGTCTCAGGGCAACGTGGCCTTCCTCAGTTTCTTGTGGAGAATCCCGGTCTTAATAGTGGATTTATGATCCCCCAGTATACTGCAGCTAGTATTGTAAGCCAGAATAAGCAACTTGCTGTACCGGCTTCGGTAGATTCCATTGTATCATCTAATGGCCAGGAGGATCACGTAAGTATGGGAGCAAACAGTGCTACTAAAATGATTAAAATCATTGACAATGTAAACACCGTTCTTGCCATTGAGCTTTTTAACGCTTCTCAGGCCCTTCATTTCAGGGAGCCCGGGATGACTTCTGAAATTCTTTGGGAGTTTATTTCAGAATTCAGAAAAGAGGTTCCCATATTAAAAGAAGATGTCACCATGGCTCCCCATATTAAAAAAGCAAAGGAATTTTTAAATTCCTATAGCCTTACTTCAGGGGTGTTTTTTGATTAGACCCGTAATTTGAAAATAGAAAAGCCGCTTGATTATTCAAACGGCTTTTTACTTGGCATAGGATTTCTAAAGATCGCTATGATTTAGTTTCCTTAACTGGCTTTTCAACTTTAATAGTGAGCTCGTTTTTCTTTTCATCGAGATCCATATAAATGGTATCACTCTCTGCTATTTTGGAGGTGATAATCTCTTCAGCAAGTGCATCTTCAATATACTTTTGAATTGCCCTGGTGAGAGGTCGTGCTCCATATTGTTTATCGAAGCCTTTCTCGGCAATAAAGTCTTTGGCTTTGTCGCTTAGCTTGAGGTTGTAACCTAATCCTCCAATTCTTTCATATAGCTTAGCAAGTTCAATGTCGATGATCTTATGAATGTCTTCTCGCTCAAGGGAATTAAAGATAACCACATCATCAATCCTGTTTAGGAATTCTGGTGCAAAAGCTTTCTTGAGAGCGTTCTCGATAACGCTTCTGGTGTTATCATCTGCCTGTGAGCGCTGGGATGCGGTTCCAAAACCAACTCCCTGACCGAAATCCTTCAGTTTTCTTGCTCCGATATTGGAGGTCATGATAATTATGGTGTTTCTAAAGTCTATTTTCCGTCCTAAACTATCGGTTAAGTATCCATCATCAAGAACTTGCAACAACATGTTAAAGACATCAGGATGAGCTTTTTCTACCTCGTCCAGCAATATAACGGCATAAGGTTTACGACGAACCTTTTCGGTGAGTTGTCCGCCTTCCTCATAGCCGACATAACCCGGAGGTGCACCAATCAAGCGAGATACCGCGAATTTCTCCATGTATTCGCTCATATCTATCCGGATAAGAGCATCATCGCTATCAAAAAGTTCTCGGGCAAGCACCTTAGCTAATTGAGTTTTACCTACACCTGTTTGCCCCAGGAATATAAACGATCCTATAGGTTTATTGGGATCCTTAAGCCCTGCACGGTTACGTTGGATCGCCTTTACAACCTTGGCAACAGCCTCATCCTGTCCGATCACTTTTCCTTTTATCTTTTTAGGCAATTCCACCAGTTTATTGCTTTCGGTTTGCGCGATTCTGTTTACTGGGACTCCTGTTATCATAGAAACTACATCTGCAACATCATCTTCACTTACGGTTTCTTTATGCTTTCTGGATTCTTCTTCCCAACGCTCCTGAGCTAATTGAAGCTCTCTTTCCAGAGTCTTCTCATCGTCCCTTAATTTTGCAGCTTCCTCATATTTCTGTTTTTTTACGACAGAATTTTTCTTCTCTCTGACTTCATCCAGTTTACGCTCCAGATCAAGGACCTGTTTGGGTACATCGATATTGGTTATATGCACCCGTGATCCCGCTTCATCAAGGGCATCAATGGCCTTGTCCGGTAAAAACCTGTCAGTCATATACCTGTTGGTCAAGGTCACGCAGGCGTCAATAGCTTCAGGGGTGTAAACCACATTATGGTGATCTTCGTATTTATCTTTGATATTATTGAGGATCTCGATGGTTTCTTCGACGGAAGTGGGTTCTACGATCACTTTCTGAAACCTTCGTTCAAGCGCCCCGTCTTTTTCAATATATTGCCTGTATTCGTCCAGAGTGGTAGCCCCTATACATTGGATTTCACCACGAGCCAGTGCAGGTTTGAACATGTTGCTGGCATCTAAACTTCCAGTGGCACCACCAGCACCCACGATGGTATGAATTTCATCTATAAATAGAATGATATCATCGTTCTTTTCCAGCTCATTCATCACGGCTTTCATCCGTTCTTCAAACTGGCCGCGATATTTTGTGCCCGCTACTAAACTGGCAAGATCGAGCGTTACTACCCTTTTATCGAAAAGAATCCTCGATACTTTTCTCTGAATGATCCGAAGGGCAAGGCCTTCCGCAATAGCGGATTTACCTACCCCTGGTTCACCTATTAACAAGGGATTATTTTTTTTACGCCTACTTAAGATCTGGGAAACTCTTTCGATCTCTTTTTCACGTCCCACGACCGGATCTAATTTATCGGCTTCTGCTAATGCCGTTAAATCCCTTCCGAAGTTGTCGAGCACCGGGGTTTTTGATTTTTTGGTGGTTTTACCCGGGCCACCCGATCCGCTACCGCTAAAGGGATTATCCTTTGTAGCATCATCTGCGCCGCTGTCTTCATCCGAAAAAGCGCTAGACGGGCTTTCGGTATAGTCATTTTCATCGCTGGCGATCATGTATTTAAACTGATCCTTGACCCCATCATAATCAATCTTTAATTTGTTTAATAACTTGGTGGTGGGGTCGTTTTCATTTCTTAGGATGCAAAGCAACAAATGGGCGGTATTTATTGAAGAACTCTGGAATAGCTTAGCTTCCAGAAACGTGGTTTTCAATGCCCTTTCTGCCTGTCGGGTTAAATGTAAATTCCTTTTGTCGTTGGATATATTGCCAATATCAGGATTGGCAGGACTAAGGATCTCCACTTTTCTTCTCAGGTGGCTAAGATCTATATCCATGGCATTTAGAATATCTATGGCTTTTCCGTCGCCATCACGAAGTAAGCCCAGCATAAGATGCTCGGTTCCTATAAAATCATGCCCTAGACGAAGAGCTTCCTCTTTGCTATAGGCGATTACGTCTTTTACTCTTGGGGAAAAATTATCATCCATCTTTATCTTCCTTTCTCTCTGTTATTTCAACTCAAACTTTCAAAAATCATACCTTTTGGAGAGTCTTAAGCTAATTGACAAAATTAAGTTCACTTATCAAAATGGAAATTAAGGAACTTATTAACGAAACTCAACTAA
This sequence comes from Salegentibacter profundi, assembly GCF_054121475.1. NCBI lineage: Bacteria > Pseudomonadati > Bacteroidota > Flavobacteriia > Flavobacteriales > Flavobacteriaceae > Salegentibacter > Salegentibacter profundi. The sequence goes on along the minus strand of NZ_JBSYGG010000002.1, from coordinate 158,595 downwards.
AAATTTGTTAATAAAATATGGGTAATATCAGCCTGAAAGAGCCGCCCAACAGAGATAAAATGTGTAAATTGGCTCGTTAGATTTTAGAACTAAAATAAACTAAGAATATGGCTGAAGGAGAAAAGTTAATTCCTATCAACATTGAAGACGAAATGAAGTCGGCTTACATTGATTATTCAATGTCGGTCATTGTGTCACGTGCGCTTCCCGATGTACGTGATGGATTAAAACCGGTTCATCGCCGGGTATTATTCGGGATGCATGAGCTTGGTGTACTTTCAAACCGAGCCTATAAAAAATCTGCCAGGATTGTCGGAGAGGTTTTAGGTAAGTACCACCCTCACGGGGATTCCTCTGTGTATGATACTATGGTAAGGATGGCTCAGCACTGGAGCATGCGCTATATGCTGGTTGATGGTCAGGGTAACTTTGGTTCAGTCGATGGGGATAGCCCAGCCGCAATGCGTTATACAGAAGCTAGAATGCGAAAGATGAGTGAAGATATGCTCATTGATATAGATAAGAATACGGTCGATACCCAATTGAACTTTGACGATTCTCTTTCAGAGCCTGTAGTGTTACCTACCCGAATTCCCAATCTATTAGTCAATGGAGCAAGTGGGATTGCAGTAGGAATGGCGACCAATATGGCCCCTCATAATCTCTCCGAAGTCATTGACGGGACCATAGCCTATATCGATAATCATGATATTGAAATCGATGAGCTTATAGAGCATATTAAAGCTCCTGATTTTCCAACCGGAGGTACGATATATGGTTATGATGGTGTTCGGGAAGCCTTTAAGACCGGAAAGGGAAGGGTTGTGCTTCGTGCTAAATCAACTTTGGAAGAAATTAATGGCAAAGAATTCATTGTGGTCACTGAAATTCCTTATCAGGTCAATAAGGCCGATATGATAAAGAAAACGGCTGATCTGGTGAATGAAAAGAAAATAGAGGGCATTTCCCTTATTAGGGATGAATCCGATAGAAATGGCATGCGGATAGTCTATCAATTAAAAAGAGATGCCATTCCTAATATTGTATTAAATACCTTATATAAACATACTGCGCTACAATCTTCCTTCAGCGTAAATAATATTGCCCTTGTCAATGGCAGACCTGAGTTACTTAACTTAAAGGACATTATTTACCATTTTGTGGAGCATCGCCATGTGGTGGTTGTCAGAAGAACAGAATTTGAGCTTAAAAAAGCTGAAGACCGGGCTCACATTCTCGAAGGGCTTATAATAGCCTCAGATAATATCGATGAGGTGATTGCCCTTATAAGAGCTTCCGGAAATGCCGAAGAAGCACGGGAGAAATTAATGAGTAAGTTTGAATTAACCGAAGTCCAGGCCAGGGCTATTGTAGAAATGCGATTAAGACAACTTACCGGGCTGGAACAGGATAAACTCAGAGCTGAATACGAGGAGATTCTTAAGACTATAGAGGATCTTAAAGACATTTTGGCACGTAAGGAGCGCCGTATGCAGGTAATTAAGGATGAACTTCTGGAGGTAAAGGAAAAATACGGCGATGAGCGTCGTTCAACCATAGAGTATTCCGGTGGGGATCTCAGTATCGAGGATATGATTCCGGATGAGCAGGTAGTCATTACTATTTCTCACGCCGGTTATATTAAAAGAACTTCCCTTAATGAATATAAGACTCAAAATAGGGGGGGAGTTGGACAAAAAGGTTCTACAACCCGAAACGAGGATTTTCTTGAATATCTTTTTGCCGGAACCAATCATCAGTATATGCTCTTCTTTACTCAGAAAGGGAAGTGCTATTGGATGCGGGTCTATGAAATTCCGGAGGGAAGCAAGGCTTCAAAAGGCAGAGCCATTCAAAATTTAATCAATATCGATCCAGATGATAAGGTTAAAGCTTTCATCAACACCCAGGACCTCAAAGATGAGGAATACGTCAACAGTCATTATGTTATTATGGCTACCAAAAAAGGGCAGGTGAAAAAAACTTCCCTGGAGCAATATTCCCGTCCAAGAACCAATGGAATAAATGCCATTACCATTAAAGAGGATGATGAATTGCTAGAGGCTAAACTTACCAATGGTGAGAGCCAGGTTATGCTTGCTATAAAAAGCGGAAAAGCCATCCGGTTTGAAGAAAGTAAAACCCGTCCAATGGGTAGAAATGCGTCAGGGGTAAGAGGTATTACCCTTGCTGATAAGAATGACGAAGTTGTTGGAATGATATCGGTAGAAGACTTTGATTCAGATATCCTGGTAGTCTCAGAAAACGGTTATGGAAAGCGCTCCAGCCTGGATGATTACCGGATTACCAACCGTGGAGGGAAAGGCGTAAAGACCATTTCTATAACTGAAAAAACCGGAAATTTAGTCGCCATTAAAAATGTCTCTGATAATGATGATATCATGATCATTAATAAATCCGGGATCGTCATTAGAATGGAGGTTGCCAATCTAAGGGTTATGGGCCGTGCTACTCAGGGAGTTAGGCTGATCAATTTAAAAGGCAATGATTCCATTGCTGCTGTTGCAAAGGTACTTCATGATGAAGATGATGTTGAGCATATGGAAGACGCGGAAACCCCTGAGCCTACTAAGCCAGATGTCAGTGGCACAACTATTGCTGAGGATAGTGAAGAATAAATTAAATATAAAACCAAATCAAAATGAAAATCAATATTTTAACAGTAGCCTTGTCCTTATCAACACTGACAGCGGTTGCTCAAAAAAGCGAAATTAGAAACGCCGGAGATGCGGTGGAAGATGGGAATTATACCGAAGCCAAAGCTGAAATAGAAAAAGCGGAGTCCATGCTTTCAGAGGCTAATGATAAATGGACGGAAAGATTTTACCTCTATAAAGGTCAGGCTTTTCTCGGAGATGGAAAGAATGTAAATGTGGAAGACATGCTTACTGCATCGGAAGCTTTTGAAAAAGCGGCAGAGATGGGCAGTACTGAAGCTCAGGAAGGATTAATGAAAGTTAGAAATAGCCTGGTGCAAAGTGCCGTTGATGATCAAAATGCTGAAGATTACAAAAGCGCTTCGGAAAAGCTTTTTACCAGCTATAAATTAAACCCAGCGGATACTTTATACCTGTATTATGCTGCAGCAAATTCTCTTAATGCGCAAGATTATGACACTGCCCTTGAATACTACGAAGAACTTAGAGATCTAGGTTTTGACGGGACAGAGGTAGAATATCTTGCCACCAACGTAGAAACCGGGGAGCAGGAATCAATGCCAAAGGAACAACGTGACCTTATGGTAAAAACCGATGATTATACCGATCCTGAAGACAGAGTATCTCCTTCTAAAAAAGGTGAGATTGCCAAAAACATCGCTCTTATTTACATCAACCAGGAAAAAATGGATAAAGCTATTGAAGCGATGGAAGATGCAAAACGAGAGAATCCGGATAATGTTATGTTAATACAGGCCGAAGCCGATATGTATTACAAAATGGGTGATAAAGAGAAGTATAATGAGCTCATGAAGGAAGTGCTCAGGAAAAGTCCGGATGATCCTAATATATACTATAACCTTGGTGTAACCACTTCTGAATTAGGAGATACCGAAGGAGCTATTGAATATTATGAAAAAGCCCTTGAGCTTGATCCGGATATGAACGATGCTCGAATGAATATCGTGATAGCAATCCTGGCTCAGGAAAGAGAGATTATCGAACAGATGAATCAATTGGGAATGAGCAAGGAAGACAACGAGCGTTATAAAGAGCTTGAAGAAGAGCGTCTGGAAGTTTATGAAGAGGTCATTCCATACCTAGAAGATGCCATTGAGCATGATCCTACAAATATTGAGATTATCAGAACGGCAATGAATATCTTTAACACCCTTGATGAACAGGAAAAAGCTCAGGTGATGAAAGAGAAATTAGAAGAATTGGAACAGTAAATCTTCTGAGAAATATTAGAATTTAAAGACCGCTGTTTTTTGCAGCGGTCTTTTTTTATGGTATTATCTTTTTGATAACACGTAATTTATGGGTATGTCTGCCAAGCTCAGTATTAAAAATACCAGAGTGGTCCAGGCGATCTATTCTTACTTTTCCGTCAGCATGAATGATGTAATTGTCCTTCATAATAATGCCGACATGATTTATTATGCCTTCTTTGTCATCAAAAAAGGCCAGATCTCCAACTTCACTTTCCTCAATAAAGCTTAAGGCTTCCCCTTGTTCTGCCTGCTGCGCAGCCTTGCGGAAAAGTTTATGGCCATTTAACCTGTAAACCATTTGTGTAAAACCACTGGAATCTATTCCTAAAGGAGATTTTCCTCCCCAGGTGTATGGACTGTTTAAATAAAGTAGGGCGGTCTCAATAAGCTGGATTTTTGGTTTTGCACCATTTTCGATATGCCCTTCATAGTGATGTTGTAATAATACCAAAGAATTTAAAACTGAACCCAGGGGAATCGGCATTAAATGACCATTCTCATCAGTAATATAATTTATGACATCTGCAGAAAGCTCAGGTTTGGCTTTCTTTAATCTCAAAAATTCTTCCTCCTGGATCTTAATAAACTGCTTATTGTTGATCCAGGCTTCATAATTATCGAATGCAACACGAATTCTGCTCCATCGAGACCGTTCTTCTAAAATTTTAAAATATTCTCCATAAAGAATTTGAGATACCATTTCACTTTCATCTGAAGCAGAACTGCGAAGCGGTACTATGCTGAGGTGGCAAACTCCGTATTGCATTCAATATCTTTTTCTAAACTTAGGCGTTTCGTTCAATAACCATCGCAGAGGCTCCGCCACCACCATTACAAATAGCTGCAGCACCAATTTTTGCGTTATTTTGCTCCAGGACATTAAGCAGGGTAATTAGAATTCTTACTCCGCTACAACCTAAGGGATGTCCCAGTGACACTGCTCCACCGTTAACATTTGTTTTTTCTGCACTTATGTCCAATATTTTCATATTTGCCAGACCTACCACAGCGAAGGCTTCATTGAATTCAAAATAATCCACATCGTCTTTAGAAATTCCCGCTTTATCAAGTGCTAAAGGTAAAGCCTTGGCTGGGGCCGTTGTAAACCATTTTGGTTCCTGTGCGGCATCGGCAAATGATTTAATTGTGGCCAATACTTTAAGTCCTAAGGATTCAGCTTTTTCACGACTCATTAAGATCATCGCTCCTGCTCCGTCATTAATGGTAGAGGCATTGGCCGCTGTTACGGTTCCGTCTTTACTAAAGGCCGGTCTGAGAGAGGATAATTTATCCATTTTTATATTTTTAAACTCCTCATCCTCTTTGACTATTATCGGGTCTCCTTTACGTTGAGGTACTTCAACAGGAACCACTTCATTATCGAATTTTCCTTCAGCCCATGCCTTTGCAGAGCGCTTATAGGACTCTCTGGCAAAATCATCCTGGTCCTCTCTGGAGAAATTATGTTCTTTAGCACAAAGGTCACCACAAACTCCCATGGCGTTCTGGTCATAGGCATCTACCAATCCATCCCGTTGCAGACCATCTACCATGGTCACAGGTCCAAATTTTTGGCCTTTACGCATAGGTACATAATGGGGGATTAAACTCATATTTTCCATTCCTCCAGCTACAATTACGGAACTATCACCAAGCATTATGGATTGAGCCGCCTGCATAACCGCTTTCATTCCGCTGGCACATACTTTGTTGACAGTGGTGCAGGGAACAGTATCTGGAATTCCAGCACCAAGAGCGGCCTGTCTGGCAGGAGCCTGACCGACATTGGCCTGTACAACATTTCCCATTAAAACCTCATCAACTAATTCGGGTTTAAGCTTTATTTTATCCATTGCGCCTTTTATGGCAATTGACCCTAATTTGGTGGCCGAAACCGTAGATAAACTGCCTAAAAAACTACCAATAGGCGTACGGGCGGCACTTACAATTACAACTTCTTTCATATTATGTTTTGTTTTAGTTTTCCTTCTACGCGAATTTAGTGATTTTAATAGGAACTTGACCAACAGCATATCATTGACGCCTATTTTTTAGTACATTTGGGCTATAGTACTTTTTGTATGACAAATTTCGTAAATGGCCTTTATAAAAACCAGGCTTTATTTTACAAAGTATTTTTATTTGCGCTTACCGCGATTTTAATTGTGTACCTCTTACCCAAGGGAGGGAAATTCAAATATGAGATACCTAAGGGAAAGCCCTGGCAATATGAAAATCTCTATGCTCCTTTTGATTTCGCTATTCTCAAGACCGAAGAAGAGATCCGGGCTGAGCGTCAGGAAATCACCCGAAATCATACACCATATTTTCAGCTGGATGAATCCAAACTACCTCAAATAAAGGAACAGGCCGCCACAGAAATCGACCTGATCTTCACCGATAGTATATTAAACATTCACAAAGACCAGATCGCAGAATTTGTAGATAAGAGCCTTGATGATTTGTATGAAAATGGAATCCTGCAAGAGAGTAATAGGCTGAATCCAGATCAATTGGTTTATCTGCGCCGAGGTAATGAAGCCTTTGAAATTCCCTATAAAAGAATTCTCAAGTTAAATCAGGTCAGGGATCTTCTCGCTGAGAAAATTGAAAATTCATCCATTAGTTTTCTCAAAGATGGCTTACTGGAAGTATTCTTTAATTCAGTAGAGCCTAATGTGGAATTCGACAATGAGCTTACCCAGCGTGAGCTTGAAAGCAAACTTAATAACATTTCTTATACCCGGGGAAATATCGAACAGGGGAGCCGGGTAATCGCTAAGGGGGAGGTGGTTGAAGGCAATAAATATCATGTACTGAGGTCCCTGAAAGCCGAATATGAATCACAGGTTTGGAGTGGCAGTAATTATGTATGGATCATTGTAGGATATAGCACCCTGGTGGCCCTGGCTTTGCTTATGCTACTGCTCTTTATAAGAAAATACAGGTACGATATCTTTGAAAATAATGTGAAGGTAACGTTCATCTTTTTCAATATTCTGTTTATGGTAATGCTTACTACCCTGGTAGTAAGGTTCAATATCGATTATGTGTATGTGGTTCCCCTGGCCGTTTTACCTCTTACTTTAAAGGCTTTCTTTGATTCAAGACTAGGGCTTTTTACTCATGTAGTCACTGTGCTTCTTCTTGGATTTATAGTGCCCAACAGTTATGAATATATGTTCCTTCAAATCATTGCGGGAATTGTCACTATCCTTACAGTATCGGAATTGTATAAACGGGCGAACCTTTTTATTTCAGTAGGAGAAATAACCCTGGTTTATATCATTAGTTATTTTGCCTTTACCATTATTCAGGAAGGGAGTATTGCTGAAATAGAAGCCGAAGTTTTCCTGACTTTTTTACTGGGCGGGCTAGCCACTCTTTTTGTACAACCCCTGATCTATATTTACGAAAAGATTTTCGGTCTGGTTTCAGATATGTCTTTACTGGAACTTTCAGATACAAATTCCAAATTGCTTAAAGAGATGGCGGAAAAGGCCCCAGGAACTTTTCACCATTCTCTCAATGTGGCTAATTTGGCTGAAGCTGCTGCAAATGAGATTAATGCCAATGCCATGTTAGTGCGGGTCGGCGCTTTATACCATGATATTGGAAAGATGCATAATCCCACCTATTTTTCTGAGAATCAAACAAGTAATGTAAATACTCACGATGATCTTGATCCCCGTGAAAGTGCTCAGATCATCATTGAACATGTCATTAAGGGAATTGAAATTGGTAAGAAGAATAATTTACCAGACCGGGTTATTGATTTCATTAGAACCCATCACGGTACCAGCACCGTGTATTTTTTCTATAAAAAAGCTAAGGAGAAAGATGAGAACGTTCCGGCAGATGCTTTTCGTTATCCTGGCCCTATTCCATTTAGCAAGGAGACGGCCATTTTAATGATGTGTGATGGAGTGGAAGCGGCAAGTAAAAGCCTCCGAGAACCTACGGCTGGACTGATAGATAATTTCGTGGAAAAGATCGTTAATAAACAAATGGAAGAAGGGCAGTTCCTCAATGCTAATATTACCTTTAAGGAAATCCAGCTTATTAAGAAAATTCTTAAACGAAAGCTTAAAAATATTTACCATCTAAGAGTAGAATACCCCGAATAAAAAAAGTGCATTTTTTAATGCACCTTTTTTATTTCTCTTTCCTTGTCATTAAATTGGAAACTATCTCCAGGTTTTTTGTCCTTCATAACCTGATAAATTGGAGCTTCAGTGGAAATGGAAAACACTTTGCTGCCATCTTCAAGCTCTAGTTCTCCTACGGGAACGGCTACAAAATATAAATCTTTATCGGTTTCCACCACACTTCCGAAATTAACCGTTTCACTATAATGATCCAGGTCAATTTCCGCCAGTTTTTCCTTCATTTCCTGAGCCTGACTTAGGTATTCGGCGTATTTCTCAAAATCTCCAAGTAACTGACCTTTATTATCCTCATCATAATCGGTTTTTACATCATTGGCCTCCATGGATTCTTTGATCATATCCATTTCCTTTTCATATTTGTCAATTCTGCGATCTACAGCCTCAAGGCTCTTGTAGTAAATTTCTTTTTTATTAATTGTCATTTGTTTCTTTTTTGGTGTTTTTTTAAAATTAAGTATCGGAAAATCCATAGAAGAACTTTTAGCAAAAATTTAATACCTGCAATCTCCTTATAGCTTCTTAATTATAAGCTTAACAACTTAAGTATACACTTTATAAGTTAATAAACTTATATTTATATTTTATAAGGTTATATGCTAATATTTTGTATATTTGAACTATGATAGCCGTACTCACCGCCGATTTAATAGATTCTACCAATTATTCAGAGGACCTGATAAGTCACGTAATAGCTGTTTTAAAAGACGAGTTTGCTGCTATAGAGAAAAAATATCCTTCTTCCGATTTTACTATTTATAGAGGTGATAGCTTTCAGGGGGTGCTACAAAACCCTGAAGAGGCGCTATTTGTAGTGCTGCAATTAAAAACAGCTATTTTAAAAATCTCCACTACAGAGAAGGGAAAATTAAGAGAGGCCGATCTCAGGATTGCCATTGGAATTGGTAGCATGGATTATCAGGGCAGTACTATAGAGGAGTCTAACGGACAGGCTTTCCAGTTTTCAGGGAGATCTTTGGATGAAATGAAAGATGAAGGCCGTAAAACCCGTTTGAAAACACCCAATGAATCCATTAACGGGGAGTTTGAAGCGAGTTTTTTTCTTCTTGATGAAATAACTGACCGTTGGAGTACCGCCTCTGCAGAAGTCATCTACTTTCTTTTAAAAGGATTAAAAGAGAAAGAAATTGCCCGGGAATTAAACATTAGCCAGTCGGCGGTGAATCAACGCAAAAAAGCAGCCGGTTGGGAAGCCATAAATTCCTTATTGGTTCGTTATAAGGATATAATCTTAAAAACCTTTTTTGGATGAAAGAGGCCACTCTTATTCTACTTCAGCTGTTACTGGCTCACGTTTTGACAGACTTCGTACTCCAGCCTACCAAAATGATTAGAAACAAACGTCGTTTTAAGCTCCGGTCCTGGTTTTTGTATCTCCACAGCTTTTTAGCGGGTTTTCTAAGTTTGTTATTTATCCAGGATACCAGGTTCTGGTTAGTCGCGATTTTTATCGGTCTGACTCATTTTTTCATTGACCTGTGGAAACTTCAGCAGAGAAGGGATAATTTCAAAATTTTTCTTTTAGATCAATTACTTCATTTACTGGTGATTTTTCTTGCCTGGCTCTATATTATAGAAGGTTTTATCCAAGTTTTGCCAACTTTGCAGGACCTGTTAAGCAGTACTTATTTCCTTGCTGTAGTAACCGGATATCTCCTTATAATCTTTCCTACTGGTTTTCTTATCGGTAAGGCTACTGAACGCTGGCAGGATGAAATTGCCATCACTCATAAAAAGAACAGTCTTGAAGCAGCGGGTCGGTATATAGGTGTCTTTGAAAGAATTCTTGTATTAACCTTTATTCTTACAGGTAATTTTTCTGCTATTGGATTTTTGATCGCTGCCAAATCCATTCTCCGCTTTAGTGATAAAAGTGAATCCGGTGCCAGGAAACAAACAGAATACGTCCTTATAGGTACCTTAATGAGTTTCGCTATAACTATTCTAATAGGTTTGCTAATACGTCAATTCGCGGTCTAAAAGTTGAATCCTTTCCTGCAGGTTTTGCTTAACAATATTCATCATCCGTTTGTTCAGGGCAGAAGAATTTAAAATGTAGCTTCGATATTCTTCAAGGCTAAACTGACCTATTATTATCCCTTTTAAACTGTTGCGCAATTTGATGTCTTTAAGAATAGCGTTTTCTATATAATGCAGCCTTTTCTCCAGGCTTAGTTCATAGAATGAATTTTTATGTTTTACAATATAATTTCTGAATACCTCCAGGATTAGGTCTTCCTGCAGTTTGGTCACAGGGCGGAGTGTTTGGTTCTGAAAGTACTCATCCGAACTCATGTTCTCGGAGAGTTTAGCCGAAGTGATTTCGGGTCGCATTTCAACCACTTGTAGATCTCGTAGGTTCATAACTAATAGCGTTTTCTTAAATTTAAGTAATTAAAAGGCAGGTTTTTGAATATTCCTGTAAGACTTGTAAACCACTTATAAACATTGGGATTTGCGTTAAAATCCTCTTAATCGCCCCAGAAGGCCGCTAACTTCTTTTTATCTTTAGTTGAATCTAGTTCAGTAATTCGAAGTATATAAAATGATAATTTCCAAAAATCCTTATACCGGGGAGGAGATCTCCCGAATAAAGGAATTCACCAAAAAAGATATAGACAAGGCTTTGACCGATGCCGAAAAGAGGTTCTATACCTGGAAAACCACAAGCTTTAAAGAGCGCTCAGAACTTTTTCTCAACCTGGCAAAAGAACTGAAAAAAAATTCCAGGGATTATGCCACGGATATCAGTTTGGAGATGGGAAAACCAATTTCTCAAAGTATTGCAGAAATTGAAAAATGCGCCTGGGTTTGCGAGTATTATGCTGAAAATGCCGAAAAACAACTTTCAAATGAAGTTATAGAAACTGACGCAGCCGAATCCTATGTAAGTTTTGAACCCCTTGGTGTAATTCTGGCGGTAATGCCCTGGAATTATCCTTTCTGGCAGGTTTTTAGGTTTGCCGCCCCGGCATTAATGGCTGGCAATATCGCGGTGCTTAAACATGCCAGCAATGTCATGAAATCTGCTACGAACATAGAAAAGGCTTTTCAAAGAGCTGGTTTTCCAAATGGATGCTTTCAAAGGCTGGCAATTGGTAGTGATAAGGTAGAAGCTATAATCAGGGACCCCAGAATTAAAGCGGCAACCCTTACCGGAAGTAATCCTGCCGGAAGTGCTGTGGCCTCTATAGCCGGAGAAGAAATAAAGAAAACAGTCCTGGAACTAGGTGGTAGTAATGCCCTGGTCGTATTTGAGGATGCCAAGCTTAATGAAACAGTTAAAACCTGTTTGATGGCGAGATATCAGAATACGGGGCAAAGTTGTATCGCCGGAAAACGGCTACTGCTTCATAAGAATATTGCTGAAGATTTTTTGAAGGAATTTACCAGGCAGGTCAGGGAGCTCCAAAGTGGAGATCCTTTGAATGAAGATACTTTTATCGGGGTACTCGCTCGTGAGGATTTGGCCAAAGATATTGAAAAGCAGGTGGAGGAATCCTTAAAGATGGGTGCTGAGATTATTCTTGGTGGTAATCGTGATTCGGCTTATTATGAACCCAGTATTTTAATAAATGTAAAACCCGGTATGCCTGTCTTTGATGAAGAAACCTTTGGCCCGGTGATAGGAGTGACAGTTTTTAAAGATGAAAAAGAGGCAGTCCAGCTGGCCAACCATTCCAAATTTGGATTGGGCGTTTCGGTTTTTACAGAGGATATGGAACTTGCCAAAAGAATTATTCCTCAATTCAACGATGGGGCGGTTTTTATTAATGATCTTGTAAAAAGTGATCCCCGTTTACCTTTTGGCGGAACAAAAAGCTCAGGTTATGGAAGGGAATTATCAGCACATGGAATTAGAGAATTTGTCAATCGTAAAACGATATATTTTAAATAAAAATTATGAAACAAGATATAGCTGTAACAGTAGATATAGTTGCTTTATGCAATAAAAATAACAAGTTGAATGTATTATTGATCAAACGAAAAAATGATCCCTTTCAGGGGCAGTGGGCAATTCCCGGCGGTTTTGTAAATGAAGATGAAAATCTCGAGGATGCAGCCAAGCGGGAGCTCCAGGAAGAAACCGCAATTAAAGCCAAGACCATAGAGCAGGTCAGAGCTTTTGGTGATCCGGGAAGAGATCCACGAGGCCGAATAATTTCCATTGCCTTTCTATGTTGGATAGACTGTGAAGAAAATATGGTAGCAGGAGATGATGCTGAAATGGCAAAATGGTTTCACCTTGATGAGCTTCCAGAGCTTGCCTTTGACCATGATGAAATTATTAAAGCTGCCGAAAATCACCTATAGCAAAATCTAAATTTAATTTCTAAAAAATCTATTTTTTTTATTTTACCACCAGGTAATTACAGATTTTCGTAAAAATTAATGCTAACTCTTCCAGAGAGGGTTTTGTTTATTACTTTTAAAATAAAAAATGAGATTTCATACCAGAAAATGGGTAAAACCTCAGGACTTAAATCCTAACGGAACGTTGTTTGGAGGTAGGCTCCTGGAGTGGATCGATGAAGAATGTGCCCTTTACAGCATCATTCAATTAGAAAATCCACGAACGGTAACCAAATATATAAGTGAAATTAATTTTCAAAATTCCGCTCATCAGGGCGATATTATAGAAATCGGAATTGATGTGCTGAAATTTGGAAGCACTTCTTTAAGTTTACGCTGCGAGGTAAGGAATAAAATGACCAGGTCAATTATAATTACAATTGATAAAATAATAATGGTTACTCTTGATAGCGATGGAAAACCGACTCCACATGGTAAAACAAAAATAGAATATGTAAAAGACAGGCTTGACCAAAAAAAGGATTAGTCTTTTTCCTTAGCACGCTCAACATTTTCTTTTTCCTCTTCCTTTATTTGCTCATTAGCTCTTTTTAATTGATTTTCACTGGGTGGTTCCGTAGTATTTTTATCTGCCTGTTGCGGTTCGAGGCTTAAGGTGGCATAAAGAGGGAAATGATCGGATCCAGTGTTCTTGCCGGTTTTAAGATCTTTCAGCTTAAATTCTTCAGAGGTAAAAATATGATCGAGCGGCCATCTCATCAGAAGGTTCTCCGCATTAAAAGTATTGTAGAATCCCCTGCCGACCCTGACATCCAGGAGTTTCCCTACGCTTTGGAAAAGCGAGGTGGTTTCGGACCAGGCCACATCGTTAAAATCTCCGATGACAATAACCGGAAGTTCTCGGTCCAGGCTCATTTTTGCGATTTTCATCATTTCTGCATCACGGTCTGATGAGCTCGGGTTATGTTGTGGCATGGGTGGGGTAGGATGGATAGCATACAGCTGTACTAAGGCTCCCTTGGGTAATTGTATTTGTGTGTGAATGGATGGTATGCTGTCATCTACAAGGTAGTGAACCTGGGCATTGATTAGTTTTAATTTGGAGTATAGCAGCATCCCGTAGGTATTATCCAAAGGCACTTCCACTTTATAAGAGTAGGCGCCATCCAGATTTTTCGAAATCTCATCTTTCCAGCTTGTATTGGTTTCTGTAAAAACCATGATATCTGGATCAAGACGATTCATTTCGCTGATCAGCTTTTCAAATTTTTCATTCTTTTGAAGTACGTTGGCCGTAAAAAGGCTTATCTCAGGAGCATGATCATCGGAACTTTCTTCCACCTCATAAGCAGAAAGTGGGGTATATGGGTAAATTTTTCCGAACTGAAACAGGAAGCACGCCAGCAGGAAGACCATAAATAGATAGTCCTTTACCGATTTAATATCAAAGCGTATAAAATAAGCGGCTATGGCTGTCAGGGTCAGCAGGGTTAATTGAATATGAGGAAAATCAAAAACCCGAATCCACCAGAAATCAGCTGCAATAAGGGGGATTAGAGTCAATAGCACAGCTATGGCTCCGAAAATCTGTAAAAAGGTCTTAAATTTAAATTTCACGGGATAGTATTATGAGCTTAAATATAGCAGATTTAATTATTAGAGGTAGAACCTGCCTGTAAAAACTTAGTGATATCGTCACCTGAAGGAGATTCAAAAAGCTGGAGTCCAAAGTAAGGAACGGCGGCAATAATGTGATCGAAGATATCTGCAGTAATATATTCAAAATTTTCCCAGCGTTTATCCCGGCTAAAGCAAAGGATCTCTACAGGAATTCCCTGGGGGGTAGGCGAAAGATGCCTCACAATGATATAGAGTTCTTTATGGACCGCCGAATGATTTTGAAGATAAGTGTCAATATATTTCCTGAAAATACCCAGGTTGGTCTGATTTCTTCCATTAATTGGTAAGGAGCGGTCAATCTTCTGATCTTCATTATACGTATTGATCTCAGTCTGGCGGGTTTCCAGGTAACTTTCTATAAGCCGAATGCTTTTAAGTTTTTCCAGGTCCGCATCGGTCATGAATTTCACGGAATTCTGTTTAATATAAACTGCTCTTTTGATCCTTCTTCCTGGCGACTCCTGCATTCCTCGCCAATTTTGAAAGGAATCGGAGATCAGGCTGTAGGTGGGGATAGTAGTGAAGGTATTGTCGAAGTTCTGCACTTTTACAGTCGAAAGATTGATTTCCGTTACCGTTCCATCAGCACCATATTTACTAAAAGTAATCCAATCACCAATCCTTACAATATCATTTACAGTAACCTGGATAGAGGCAACAAACCCTAAAATAGTGTCCTTAAAGACCAATAGTAAAATGGCAGAAGCTGCACCCAGGGAAATGATGAATTTCACTACAGATTCCCCAGTGATTTCGGCAAAAATAAATAGCAGTGCAATGATCCAGACCACGATCATCACCACCTGAATATAGCTTTCCACAGGTTTGTCTCTAAATGAATCCTGGGTTTTCAGGTAGGCTTTAAGGGTACGCATGATACTGCGAAATATCCATACCACAAGAAAAATCACATAGATATGGAGTACGAAATCAAATACCTTTATGACCAGTGGAAAGTCAATAAATATAAAGGGAACTAAATAGTATAAAAGGAAAAGCGGTATTACCTGCCCAATATACTTTGGAAACTTTGTTTTGATTAGAAAATCGTCAAAGGTAGTCCTGGTTTTATTGGTGAAGGCCTTAAAGGCTTCGATGACAAAAGTTTTTATGAGGTAATTAACCCCTATAATAATAAGGATGAGCACCAGGATATTAATCGTTAAATTGATATACTGGGCTGCTATAGGGTTTAAGCCATAATCTATAAGCAATTCCTCAACAAGACAAACCAGGTCTTTTAACCACCCCTGAAAATCCATAGTTATAAATATTTTCTTTCCACATAGAATGGTCCGAATGGAACCAAAGAGCATGCGAGAATTACGGAAAGTTCCTTGAAATTCCAGTTCATCGGTTTAAAAAGATAGATGGCCCCAACCACATAGGCAATAAAGAGCAGGCCATGGGCCATTCCGATATTTTCAACCATGGCAGGTTGATCCCACATATATTTTAAGGGCATGGCGATGAATAGCAGTAATAAAAAAGACAGTCCTTCTAAAAAGCTGACCCACTTGAAAATTTTCTTTTTCTTTTCCACAGGATATTATTTATTTAATCAGCGCAAAGATAGTTTTTATCAAAGATTTTTAGCAGGGAGTCACCTGCAATTTTTAAAAGGTAATTCCCTTTTCTTAATCAAATTAGGTTTTTATTAACGGGTGTCTTTCCAACAATTTTATTAATTTGCATGCTCACAAAAAATATTTAATGAACTCTAAAATTTTGGTCACCGGTGGCCTCGGATTTATCGGAGCGCATACCGTCGTGGCTCTTCAGGAAAAAGGTTTCGAAGTAGTAATCATAGATAATCTATCCAATACCAGTATTGATGTATTGGGTGGAATAACAAAAATAACCCAAAAAACCCCCGTTTTTGAAAATTTTGATCTAAGGGATAAGGGACGAGTGAAAGAGTTTTTTGAAAAACATCCTGATATTGACGGTGTGATTCATTTTGCTGCCTCCAAAGCGGTGGGGGAAAGTGTTATAAACCCCCTTTTATATTACGAAAACAACCTTTCCAGTTTAATTTATTTATTGAAAGAGCTCAATAAGAAAGAAAACCCGGGCTTTATTTTTAGTTCTTCCTGTACCGTTTACGGGCAGGCGGATAAATTACCTATTACAGAGGATGCACCGGTAAAGAAAGCCGAATCCCCTTATGGTAATACTAAACAAATAGGAGAGGAGATCATAGAAGACACCTGTAAGGCTAATCCGGGGTTCAAAGCAATCTCCTTGCGTTATTTCAATCCTATTGGAGCTCATCCCAGCGCGGAAATTGGAGAACTGCCAATTGGAACTCCTCAGAACCTTATTCCGTTTATTACCCAAACCGCCATTGGGCAAAGGGAGGAATTATCGGTTTTTGGTGATGATTACCCTACACCGGATGGAACTTGTATCAGGGATTATATCCACGTAATGGATCTGGCAAGGGCCCATGTGATGGCACTGGAACGTTTAATGGAGAATAGGGAGGAAACAAATTACGAAGTCTTTAACCTGGGGACCGGTAAAGGAAATTCTGTTTTAGAGGTAATACAAAGTTTTGAAAAAGTAAGTAATGAAAAGTTGCCGTATAAGATTACCGATAGGAGAGAGGGTGATATTACCGCTGCTTACGCCGATACAACGAAAGCCAATAAAGTTCTCAAATGGAAAGCAAATCTGAGTTTGGACCAGGCTTTAGAAAGTGCCTGGGATTGGCAGAAAGAGGTCCAAAGAAGAGCGGAAACTGAAAATGGTAACTAAAAATAATGGTTATTTCTATAAAAACCCCGATTCGAATAGAAAGAACCGGGGTTTTTTATGTAAATAATTTATTTTTCCTTATCTGGTTCCATTTACAAGAAAAGCGTGAATCACACCTGGAAGCCACCCTAGGGCAGTCAGTATCAAACTAATAAGAAATGTGCCGCTCAGCCCGTGTTTTAAAAAGACTGCCAGTGGTGGTAAAAGGATATTCAGTAGAATGGTTAATAAAGACATATCTTAGGTTTAATTGATTAGCAGTATTGAATATAAATAATATCTTAGAATTTAAATCCTGCTTTAAGATGAATTTGCGATAGTTTAACAGTGACTTAAGTTCCGAACTTTCTGTATTTAACCATCATAAAGACATAGATTGAATAGCAAATCATCCCCGCGGCTACCGCTCCCATTAACCAGGAGCCCATGGGTGAATCATGTAAAAAGGCAAAGGCATCAGAGGTGCTTTTTATATTTGAGGTATTATGTGCTACTGCCGCCCGGATAAAGAAAAAAGCAAGAATACCAAAGATAATTCCACGTGCAATTAATCCAAGATATCCAGTATTTTTAATAGTTCTTCTCCGTTTTTCTTCTGAAATCGATTGGTAATCAAATTTTTTCAGGAAATCCTTATAAAAAGCCTTTTTAAACTGAAAGAAACTTGTTATTACCAGGCCTATACCAATGGCTGTGAAGATATAAACCCCAGCATCACCTGTTAATAAAGCGTTCATCGGCCCGTTTTGACCAGTACCGGATTGGGTAGATGATCCGTTAGTGAAAAGTTTCATTCCGGCATATCCGGCGATACTCAGATAAAGTAGGGCGCTAATGAAAAAGCCAATTCTTTTGGCCTTACCTTTCATGTCCTTTCCAACATTTTCCGGGTCCTTTATAGCCTGAAAAAAGCGCCAGGCTGAATAACAAAGTAAACCAAGGGCGATTAACCCCAATAATACATTCCCAAAAGTCTGTTTTTCCAGGAATTCAATTACCTGCATCTTACCCGCAGTTTGACCTCCCATATTAAATGCCGCAAGTAATGTCAGGATTCCAATTAGTCCGTATACAACGGCCTTTGCGGCGTAACCGGTGCGTGCCACCTTCTTTAAAGTAGAATTCATAAAATGGATTTTGATTGGTTTTACTTAAAACTAATTCAATTCCATGGAAGAGAAAGCGGGATTAGGAAAAATTTAGAATTTCAGAAATTAAGAAAAATAGGCTTATACCATTTCAAAAATGACCAGGGCATAAAGATAAAAACGTACAAAACGCAGGAGTCCGAACATTAAAAAGCTCGGGAAGGGAAATTTAATGATCCCGGCGGCTATACTGGTCATGGCAAAGGGAATAGGCAGCAGTGCTCCGACGATAATTAAAAAGCCACCCCATTTTCGGGTATTCTTAATATGGTCGGCCATTTTTACTTCAATATCTTCATGGACCGCAGGTATTTTTGTGATGGCCCTACCAATATAATAAGAGATAATTCCTCCTAAATAGGAGGCAAGAGCAAGAAGAGAAAGATAAAGAATAGGGCTGGAGGATTTTCCAGACCAGGCAATAAAGAGTTCTGGAGGTATTAAACCCAGTAAAGATTCGGAGAGGAAAAATACCCCAAGGATTCCAAGTGGGGAATAAGTTTCGGTAACCGTTATCAACATCTGATCGATATCCAGAACATATCTGTCTAAAGCAAATATGGCAGCCAGGAATAGCAATATGGGTATTATCGCCTTTTTTACGCTGCGCCATACAAATTTGTAGAAACCTGTATAACTATAATACTGGTGCAATAAACGTATGCGCGACTTCTTTCTTTTAGATTTCGCTTCTTTTTTCATTAAAAAAAGTGTTTTAGCATTTTAGCTGGTAAGGGCACCAACAAAAGCGCAGCTATCTCAAAATTCGGGCCTAAAGATAATTTTTACCGAATTAATTTTCCTCTGCATAACTATTTAGGGCATCAACATACTCGCGTAGTTCTATCTTATTGACCTTATTATCCGGTTCTGCCATTAGGGACAATAAATAATCAAGGCTCTCTTGTCCTGTTGCAGCCGAGTTTTCAGGAGTTTGTTCACCTTCTTCCATTGGCTCGTCATCCGGAATAGCAATTTCAAAACCTTCAAAATTTTCGATATGCTCATAGGTTAACCTTAATGCCTTTGCAAGCAATGGATTTCCCTCTTCATCAACAATTATGGTTCTTAGCTCCTTGAGATCATTTACAAGGGTATTGATAATAATACCATTGCGCATAAGATCACGTTGAATTTTGTTGAGTAACTGCTGTGCCTTTATATTTTTCAAAAGAAAGTTTTTATTCTAATTAGACTTTATTAACCCTTCTGCGGTTATTATTTTTTGCAAAGTTACTTCTTTCAGTCTTTTCTGAAACATTTTAACACAGAATTATTGTGAGCAATTGGTTCTAAAATTAACAATTTCTTAGAGTCCCAAATTTTATCGCAACTTCAATCTTTAGTAGCTTTAGAGGAAATCATAATAAAAATTTGAAAATGAAATCATTAGAAAACAAAGTTGCGTTAATAACCGGAGGAAGTAAGGGAATAGGTTTTGGGGTGGCCAAATCACTTTTGGATTTAGGTATGAGGGTGGCCATTACAAGTCGTTCTCTGGAAAATGCTCAAAACGCTGCTGCGAAGTTAGGTAATGCAGATAAGGTGCTGGCTCTTCAAGCGGATGTTCGCAATTATGAGAGTCAGCAAAAAGCGGTTAATTCCCTTATTGACCAATGGGGCCAGATGGATGTGCTTATTGCCAATGCCGGGATTGGCCATTTTGGAAATATCGATGAACTTTCTGTCAAACAATGGCAGGAAACCCTTGACACCAATTTAAGCGGAGTCTTTTACAGTATTAAATCCTCTTTGGAAGCCTTGAAGAAGTCCCAGGGCTATGTCATTACCATTTCCAGCCTAGCAGGAACCAATTTCTTCGCTGGCGGAGCGGCATATAATGCAAGTAAATTCGGGGTTACAGGATTCACCCAGGCCGTGATGCTGGATCTTAGGGATAAAGGTATTAAAGTGAGCACTATAATGCCTGGTTCGGTAGCCACTTATTTTAACGATCATACGCCAACGGAAGAAGATGCCTGGAAAATTCAACCCCAGGATATAGGGGAGTTGGTGGTGGATCTTTTAAAGATTAATCCAAGGACACTTCCCAGTAAAATTGAAGTGCGACCTTCCCAACCTCCGAAAAAGTAAAGCATCCTTCAAGGTGTCACTTCCGGAATATCGATACGGATTATTAAATTGAATTTATAAAAGTAGTGATTTCGGTCACTACTTTTTCTTTTAATAATATTTCACTTTATCACAGGCATATCGGGTAATTTTTACAATAAATTATAATTATTAAATTATATATTACCTTGAATTTCACTAACTTATTGTTTTAATTTCCGGGGCAAATGAAGGAGAAAATTATCTATATCGTAACCATAGTATTGTTGTCCCTTACCTCCTGCAATCAAATTTCTGCCCCAGGCCAACAGAAGCAATTAGAGGATAAATCTTATATAAGATTATTTTTCAATTCCGAAAAGGAATGTATGGATGCCCAACCTCCGGATTTTTACATCAATTGTCATCAACAGGTCGATTTCCTGAAGAACAATGAAGTGGAGATTATGCTATCAGATATTATTTGGAGAGGATCCTACCAAGTGATAAACAAGAAAATAATTATTTCTATGGAACCCAATTTTGAAGTGCCATCCGGAGAAATAATTTTTGAGATAAAAAACAATACGCTCCTTATAAAAAGTGATGATAGGACCAAATGGAGAAAGATGAAAGGGAATTCTATCTGGAATTAGATCTCTACGATCATCTTTCCTTTATTTTTTCCGGCAAAGAGATCCAGGAATGCCTGGGGAGTATTCTCAAAACCTTTTCTTATCGTTTCCTCGTATTTTAATTTTCCTTCACCCAGCCAGGTGGCTAGTTGATTGATGGCTGCCCCGAAATCCTTAACGTGGTTTCTAACCAAGAAGCCTTGCATTAAAGCACTTTTTTTAATGAGAATACCTTCCACTCTGGGGCCTGTGGGCATTTCTTCCTTATTATAAAGCGATATAGCACCACAATTGATAACCCGGGCGGAATCTGTTATGTTTTGCATTACAGCATCAAGGATTTCCCCTCCTACATTATCAAAATATACATCAATCCCCTGGGGACAGCTCTCTGCCAGGGCTTTTTGAATGTTTGAAGTAGTTTTATAATTGATCCCAGAATCAAATCCGAATTTCCCTGTGATTTCCCTGATTTTTTCATCGCTGCCGGCTATTCCTATTACCTTGCAGCCCTTGATTTTTCCAATTTGACCCGCCACACTACCTACAGCTCCTGCGGCCCCCGACACCACCAATGTTTCTCCGGTCTTTAGGTTTCCAATTTTATCCAGGGCAATGTAAGCAGTGAGACCTGTTAATCCCAGTATGCCCAGGTATGCCGAAAGCGGAGCCTTCTCCTTATCAACTTTATTTAGCCCTTTTCCCTGGGTAACCTGAAACTCTTTCCATGAAAGCATTCCGCTAACAAATTCACCTTTTTTGAAATGGGGGTTATTGGATTTTATTACTTCAGCCACAATCATGGATTCCAAAGGTTGTCCTATTTCAAAGGGAGGAATATAGGATTCTTCATCACGCATTCTTCCACGTAAATAGGGATCTACAGAGATATATTTAGATTTTAGCAATAATTCCCCGGCCTTAGGTTCAGGGGTTTGCTCTTGGGTAATTTCGAAGTTTTCTAGACTAGGTATGCCTTTAGGTCTGGAATTAAAAAGTATCACTTTATTCATAGTTCTATTCAATTAAGCAGTGAAAGTTTAATTTAGTACCATTATCAAAAAAGAACAAGCATTTACTGCTAATTTATACTTAAAAATATGTTCCTTATAAATCCTGTGAAATCATAACTCTTAAGATCCAAAATGCTTGTACTTTTGTGAAGTAAAGCCCCATTAATTTGAATAGCATAAAATACTATTTCGATGAGCTTCTTAAGTTTTTCCGCAGTCGGGATTTTTCCAAGGCGGTGATTCTGAGCATTGCTATTAGTTTACCAATTGCTGTTTTTACTTATCTCGATAATTATGAAGTGGGAGTAGCCCTGGCTATAGGATGTCTGCTAAGTTCTCCCAGCGATATCCAGGGAAGTTTTAGCCATAAGATTATCGGGGTTTTCCTGGCTGCAATCCTCGCAGGTATGGTTTCCCTGGTTTTTGGTTATGCTTCGATAAACCTTTGGATACTTTTGCCTGTTCTGGCCATTTTAGTTTTTGGAATTGCCTATATGGCCGTTTTTGGTTTCCGTGCCTCCTTGGTTGCATTTTCGGGGCTCTTTGCTCTGGTCTTGAGTTTTGCTAACATATCAACGGTACTTGAAGTGTGGCAGCGAGCCGGACTAATAGTATTAGGTGGGCTTTGGTATTTATTATTAAGTGTGCTCTGGCATTACTTAAATCCCAAGAGGGCTACCGAACAGCTTTTGGCCCAAGCCATGGAACTCACTGCGCTTTATTTAAAAACCCGTGCACAATTATTGACTGAGGATAAAAAAAGAGAAAGTTTACAGAAAGAGCTTTTTAGGCTCCAGGGCGAATTAAATGAAAAACATGAAAGTTTAAGGGATGCCCTTATTCGATCGAGATTGAGTTTTGGGAATTCTAATTATGCAAGGAAACGACTGCTTATATTCATTGAATTAGTGGATATTCTGGAACTGGCAATAGCTAACCCGGTAGATTATGCCAAGATGGATGAAGTTTTCGGGGATGAATCGGTCTTGCCAGAAAAATTGAGTTCTCTTGTCAATAGTTTAGCACTTGAGTTGGACCAAATCGCTACTTCGCTGGAAAAGAATGCTAATTACACTCAGAAAGAAATACAGGAGAATCTGGAGGGCATTCAAAGGGGATTCAGTTCTTTTAGGAACAACCTTGATCTCAACGATAATAAAGAGCATATGTTCCTGCTTGAAAATCTTTTCGATTACCTGGAGAGACAGGCCCAAAAAATAAATACGATTATCCGGATCCTCTATAACCTGGAGGATAAAAAGCGGGTGTTCCCAAAGAAGAAAGAAGTGCTAAGGTTCATAACACCGCAGGATTATGATCCTAAAATACTGCTTGAAAATTTAAATTTGGATTCTACAATTTTCCGGCATTCCCTACGACTGTCAGTTGTGGTTTTAATAGGGTTTTCCGTTGGCGCTTATTTTTCCCTGGATAATGCCTACTGGATTCTCCTGACTATAATTGTGATAATGAGACCCAATTATGGCCTTACAAAGGAGCGTTCCAAGCAAAGAATTATAGGAACCCTTATTGGCGGTGTAATTGCCATTGGAATCGTGTTTTTTATAAAGAACCAAATGGTCTATGCTATTTTGGGCCTGTTTTCTCTTACCCTGGCTTTTTCCCTGGTACAGAGAAATTATAAAACGGCAGCAGTGTTTATCACCCTGAGTATAGTTTTTATTTATTCTTTATTACAACCAGATGTTTATAATGTGATACAATACCGAATTATTGATACAGTAGTGGGAGCAAGCCTGGCAGCTTTGGGTAATTTGCTCTTATGGCCAGCCTGGGAAGTGAAAGGGATTAAAAATGTGATGCTAAAAAGCATTGAAGCCAATAAAATTTATCTGGAAGAAATTGCCCAGTATTACAAGCAGAAGGGAAGCTTACCGATATCCTATAAACTGGCCAGGAAGAATGCTTTTCTTGAAACCGGAAATCTTAATACAGCTTTTCAACGGATGACCCAGGAGCCTAAATCCAAACAAAAGGAGATTAGTAAGGTCTATGAGATTGTTGGGGTAAACCAAACTTTTCTTGGTGCTCTTGCCTCTCTGGGAACCTACATTAGAAATCACAAAACTACCAGTGCCTCGGAGCATTTTGATATTTTAGTACAACACATAATCCAAAACTTAAAGAACACTGGAATTGTGCTTTCTGAACAGGAAATAAGAAAACTACCCGATAAGGAAAGCAGCCTTAAAGCAGGCGAAGCGCTTCATCGTAATTACCAGGATTTACTGCTCCGAAGGGAGGCTCAAATAGGGGATAGGAATACTCAGAATGATGAAAATCTTCAGGCCCAACTCCGGGAAGCTCATTTGGTTACCAATCAATTAAACTGGCTTTTAGAGCTTTCAGAAAAACTTCATAAGAACATATCCAAAACGCGACTTTATTAGGAATCCCTTTTTCCCTATAAAGAGTATTGCTAACTTTGTAAGGAATGAAATATCTATTGCTTTTTGCCTTATTGATAAGTACTTCTCAGGCATTTTCTCAATTAGGATTTTGTGAAGGCAGCAAAGGGGATCCAATTTTTCATGAAGATTTTAATAATGGAGGACCTCTGCCAGCTGGAACCACTAGTTATAGTTTTGTAGATGGTCATGATCCTAATGATGGAGCATATACCGTATCTGATGAAATCGGAAACGAAATAGGGGGGTGGTTCAAAGAGATGCCCAACACGCGAATTTCCAATGGGAATGCTTTAATTGTCAATGCCGATATGACCGCCGGCCAATTCTACCAATATCAAATTTCAGGGCTATGTGAAAATACCAGTTATGAGTTTTCTGCCTTTCTGATGAATATTTTAAGCCCTACCAGTCCTTGTCCGGATGGAGGAATTCCAATAAATGTAAAATTTCAAATTTGGGATCAAACCGAGACAGAATTACTGGCCCAGGGAAATACCGGGAATATTCCTACCAGCATTACGCCTAAATGGAAAGCATATGCCCTTACCTTTAAGAGTGAACCCGGCCAGGGATCTGTTATTTTAAAAATGTATAATAATGCTGATGGGGGATGTGGAAATGATCTTGCCATTGACGATATTATATTCAGGTCTTGTGGAGATTTAACCGAGATTTCGTCTCCGGGGGTGGAAGACTCAAAAATAAATGTATGTGAAGAAAACCTGCCCATAAGCCTGGACCTTACCGCAATTCCAGATTATTCTTCCTATAAGGATCATTATTTTCAGTGGCAGGAAAGTACCAATAATGAAGACTGGCAAAATATTCCTGGCCAAACCGCAGCTCAGTATACCACCGATCCACTCCGAAGTTCCAGGTTTTACAGGGTAAGAGTTGCTGAAGACCCGAGTAATCTTATTAATAACCTATGCAGTACGGTTTCTGAACCTTTTAAAATAAAAATTGTTGAAACACCGCAGCCACCGCTAAGTAACGGGGATAAGACCATATGCAGGGGAGAGGAAATACCTTCCCTTTCCGTGGAAGTTGAAGAAGATGAAATTGTAAACTGGTATGGATCGCAAAACGGAGCAGATCTTTTACTTGAAAATTCCCAAATTTTTACGCCCCAAAAAGAGGGAGTTTATTATGCCCAGGCCTTTAAAAAAGGTTTTGAGTGTAATGCCAGCGAGCGAATTCCTGTAAGTATGGAAATCAATGAACTGCCGGTTGCAGAAGATGAAAATCGTTATATCTGTGAGGAAGGAACACTCACCCTTGATGCAGGTGCTGATGTATCCTCCTATAGTTGGAATACCGGAGAGACCACAAGGAGTATTGATGTTCAATCACCCGGGCAGTATAAGGTTGAGCTTACTAATTCCAACGGATGTTCAGTGGTAAAGGGTATAGAAGTTGTCACCGTTGATAAAGTAGGTTTTAAGAGTATAATCTCGAAAGAAAATAAATTGATTATAAATCCCATGGTAGATGGTTTATTTGAATATTCCATCAATGGAATTAATTTTCAGGATTCCAACGTTTTTGAGGTGCGCGGTGGGATTTATACCGTATATATGAGAGATAAGGGGGGCTGTGAAACACTTTCCAGGGATTTCCCTCATCTGGTCTATCCGAAATTTATAAGCCCGAATGGCGATGGCTATAATGATTTTTTTAGCATAAAAGGACTTGAGTTTTTCAGCAACTCCAGAATAAGTATTTACGATCAATATGGCAAATTATTAAAATCGGGTTCTGGGGAAAACTTCAGATGGAACGGAACCCTTGATGGCCGCGAGCTCCCTGCTACGGATTATTGGTTTGAAATAAAGTTTGAGGACTTCCCCGCAAAAAAAGGTCATTTCAGCCTTATTCGTTAGTAATTTTTTATCCGTTGATTGTTTATGGCTACTAAAGTCATCGCTGCGACTATAAGCAGCATAATATACCTGAAGTCGATATTTAGATCCAGTAGGAAACCTACCAGAAGTGGACCAAGTGCAGTGCTAATAACCATAAACATCGTAAATACACTTCTTATGGCACCCATCCTGGATGTCCCATACATTTCAGCTATCAGGGAAGTTTGAACCGTACCGGACATTCCTACTGTAATCCCTGCAAGGATAAGAAAAATGAAGGCACCGACGATACTCTTCATAAAAGCGAAGGGAACAAGGCCTATGATAATTGGAATTAAAAACCAGCGGAACATTTTTTTTGCAGTGAACTTATCTACCCACATCCCGCCCAAAATAGAAAATAGCAATCTGGTGATCGCATAGGCGGTAAAGAAGCTCGCATACAATTGTACCGACCATCCTTTATTCTCAACAAAAACATATTGATAGAAGAAAATCGCGGTAATCGAAAAACTTAAAATAAAACTTGCGGGCATCATTATGCCAAATTTTTTTTCAAAAACCACCTTCTTATAATCTTTGAGCAAACTCCAGGTCGAAGATCTTTTTTGGGTAGAAAGGTGTTTATCGAAATCGCTAAGATCGGTGAAGTGCAATCTAATAAGATAAATAAGAAGCCCAATTCCACTGGCAATGGCTGCAATACGCCAATCGAACCAGGAAATCAAAAGCGCAACAATTACGGGAAAAACAGCTTCCCCGAAAGAATAACCGAGAGAGGATATACTTAAAGCCTTACCGCGGTTTTTATCAAAATATTTTGAAATTATAGTCATACTTATGTGACTTAACAAGCCTTGCCCCATTAACCTTAATCCCATTAAGGCGATAAAGAGTAAAAATATATTGAAGGAAAAGCCTAAAAGAATGGCGGATAAGCCAAGACCTAGAATCGTATAAGCGGTGACTTTTTTGGCAGGTTGATGATCCACGTTATGCCCAATGGTGAGCATTATTACAGAGGCCGCAACAGTACATCCGGCATAAATGGCTCCAAAAGAACCTTCACTTAAATTGAAATCCCTAATAATCTCGGGAACGTAGAGGGATATAAGAAAAGTTTGTCCAAAACTGGAAAGAAATGTCAGTAGCCATCCAAAACTAACCCTTTTAAAATGCGTTTTTGCGAAATAAAAAAACTCCTTCAAATGCAGTATTTTAATAATTTAAGATCGCTAAGTTAAAATCATTTTTTAAAAATTATGAATAACTAGATGATTCTAAAATATAAAACCACCCTTTTGAGGTGGCCTAAAATGAATTTAATGACTAAAGCAAAACTTATTTTTTAGGTTTTGCCTGTTTTGGTGGCTGCTTCTTTGGAGCAGCCTGTTTCTTTTGAGCTTTTTGCTCCTCTTCACGTTTTTGCCTCTGTGCCATGATTTTGGTTTTTTAAATTATACCATTAAAAATAATTATAAATATAAAATATAAAGTACTGGTTCACATAACTTTAACGAGTGGATTAGCTATTGTAGTAAACCTTATACAAATGGTGGAAATTCATAGTCTTGTACTGTCTTTTAAGTATTTTAGAGAAAATCGGGAAAATTTATTTTACTATTGATTACATTTGAAATAGTGCCAACATTCAATAAAAGGTAGATGATAGAAAAAAAGGTTATTGCTGATATTCAAAAGCAAAAACAACTGCCCAATTTAAGGTTAAGTATAAAGGAGAAAACTGAGGCTTTTGTCGATAAAATCTTTTATACCCTTTTTGATGCAGATACAAAAGTTGAAGATAATATTGAGCAACTGGAAAAGGATTTTTCCGAACTGGCTGAATTGGTATGCTGGCAACCGGATAAGTCTTGCCATGAGATCTGGTGTGGTTACCTTAGGCTTCTTCCCGAAATATTAACCAAATTAAATAAAGATGCCAATGCCATAGCCTTAAATGATCCAGCAGCGAATTCTGTTGAAGAGGTGTATTTATCCTATCCTGGATTTTTTGCCATCGCCATTTATAGGTTGAGTCATGAATTTTACAAAATTGGTTTTCCCCTTGTTCCAAGGTTAATGACTGAGTGTGCACATACTTTAACGGGAACGGATATCAATCCCGGAGCAGAAATCGGGGTTCCATTTTTTATAGACCACGCAACAGGTGTCGTAATAGGGGAAACCGCAGTGATCAAAGATAATGTGAAGATTTATCAGGGCGTAACCCTGGGAGCGCTTTATGTCGATAGAAATTTAAGGGAAACAAAAAGACATCCTACCATAGAAGATAATGTAACCATTTACGCAAATGCCACCATTCTTGGTGGAGAAACCGTGGTTGGGGCAAATAGTATGATAGGAGGGAATGTATGGTTGACAAAATCTGTTCCTGAGAATTCAATCGTTACCCATAACCCACAGATTAACATTAAAAACAGCATGAAGTAATATGAATGATTCTATTTTAGATCTAATCGGAAATACTCCACTGGTGAAAGCCAGCAGGTTGGTTAAAAACCCCAATGTTGAGCTTTATTTTAAACTTGAAGGCCAGAACCCTGGAGGAAGTGTGAAAGATAGGGCTGCTTACAATATGATAAAAAGCGCTCTTGAGAGAGGGGATATTAATAAGGAGACCCGGTTAATTGAAGCAACTAGCGGGAATACAGGAATCGCATTGGCGATGATTGCCGGAATATTTCATTTGAATTTGGAGTTGGTCATGCCGGAGAATTCAACTATAGAAAGGGTCCAGACAATGCGGGCTTATGGAGCTACAGTAACCTTAACCGATGCAGAGGGAGGAATAGAAGGAGCACGGGACTATGCGGAAGCCAAGCTTAAGGAGGGAGATCATTTTATGTTTAACCAGTTTGCAAATGATGATAATTGGAAAGCACATTATAAGGGTACAGGACCTGAAATCTGGAATGACACTCATCATAAGATCACACATTTCGTTTCCTCAATGGGTACCACAGGGACGATCATGGGAACTTCCACTTATTTAAAGGAAAAAAACAAAGACATACAAATTGTGGGGGTGCAACCTACCGATGAATCCCGGATTCCCGGAATTCGAAAATGGAAGGAAGCATACCTGCCAAAAATTTTTAAGAAAGAGAAAGTAGATCGTATTCTTGAGGTTAGTGAGGAGGAAGCAAAACTAATGACCATAAAACTCGCTCGTCAAGAGGGTATTTTTGCTGGAATGAGCAGTGGTGGTGCCGCGGCAGCAGCTATTCGTCTTTGCGAAGAACTGGAAAGCGGCCTGGTGGTAAGCATTATTTGCGATCGCGGGGATCGTTATTTATCATCTGATTTGTTTGATGTATAAAAAAACACGGCCCTTTTCCGGGGCCGTGTGCACTTATGAAAAACTCAAAACTTATTTGCTGCGAGTATACCCATTCCAGATTTATCTAAATTCACTTTGATATTTTTGGTTTTGGAACCATTTCTAAGTTTAACTTTAAAAATTTCCTTATTCAGGGTCCAGCTTCCTCTTGAAGATGCAATATGCTTATTTCCTTCAATCGTATAATTAGGATTTTGGTTTAAAATGCTTACTGCGGTTGCATAGGGCATTCTTACATTTTTGAATAACTGATAACTGGTTAAAAGCTCTCCATTTTGATTAAACCTTACTTTTAAATCCCCTTTATTGGTTTTAAAGTGAACATCATACACTTCATATTCTGCATCCCGATTGGCAGCAATAAATCGTTGGATGTCAAAATTTTCTCGCACAAACCTTAAAGGGTTTTCCTGGAAGTGACCGGAATACCTTTCCGGAATACTCACAATAAGGGTTTGTGAATCTGGATTTAGCTTCAATGTTTCAGAGGCTAACTCCATTGTTACTTCATCCAATCGGATGACTTTTTGTGCGTAGCTGGAGAATACAACCCCCATTAAGACTACGGCGAAAATTAACTTTTTCATGACAGTATATTTTTTAGATTTAAGTAAAGGTACCTCAGCAATAGCAGGATAAAAACTACTTAGGTAGCACCAATTACGTATTGTATAATATTTAACGACTGTTTGACCTAGCCTTTAGAGTGATTTTTTTCCGCTTGTTTTAAAAGTAATTCCAGGTTGTTAATCTCCACTTTTTTTCTACTAATTTTTATAATACCCTCTTTTTTAAATTGCTGAAGATGCCTGTTGACAACCGCACGTGTTGAGCCTATAAGATTGGCTAATTCGTCATTGGAAAGATCATTTATTAATTCGAGTTTATTTGACTTTTTGTTGATATTACTTAGTATTAACCTTGCCAGGCGACTGGATATATCGGAAAGAACGATGTTAGAAGAGAATTCCTCTAGAATGCGAATTTGTTGGCCCATATAGGGTAAAATAGATTTATTCATCTGTGGAAATTTCGTGATCCAGTCTCGCATAACTTTAATGGGAACCGAAAGAAGGGTAGTGCGGTCTAAGGTTTCATAATGAACCTTGTGCTCACAGCTTTCGAGAAGGCATAAGATGTCAAATACATCATTCTTTTTAAGCAAAAACAATGTGAATTCTCTGGCGCTATTGGGATCTATACGGTAAATCTTCACCCGCCCTTGAGCGATAATATAAAATTTAAAGAGCGTAGGAGTCCTGGTAATATTACAGGTGTTTTTTGGCCAGACTTCTTCTTCAAAAGCAAATAAGAAATCAGGGAGATTTTTCTCCTCCAGGTCTTTAAATAGTACATTCTCTCGTAATAAGTCTAAATAATTTTCCCCTATCATAGGATTTAAGTAATTACAATTTCAAAAAATGAGGGGGGAACGCGTAGTTATTAATTTGAGGTGATTGAAGATCTTTCTATAAATTTATGAAAAAGTGAAATTCAATTTTTTATTTCCTACAGAAAAATTTTCCTAAACTTAAGAAATCAGCTATTTTTGCAAAATTGGAGTTCTTAAAAGTTATTATGGAGGTTGAAACATTCGGAATTGAAGACAAAAAAGTAGATAAGCAATTATATGATTATCAGCAGGAAGATATTAAAAAAATCTTCAAGGTAATCGATCAGCACCCTGAACATTATAATTTGCTATATCAATTACCTACCGGTGGTGGAAAGACAGTTATCTTTTCCCAAATGGTCAGGGAATACATCCAGCGTACCCAAAAGAAGGTATTGATTCTCACCCACCGCATTGAATTGTGTAAGCAAACCTCTACCATGCTTACAGACTTTGGGGTGCGAAACAAGATCATCAACAGCAAGGTGAAGGAATTACCCGATCAGGAAGATTATATGTGTTTTGTGGCCATGGTAGAAACACTAAATAACCGTCTCAATGATGAGAAGCTCGAGATGGAGGATATCGGGATGGTAATTATCGATGAGGCTCACTATAACTCCTTCAGGAAACTTTTTAAATTTTTTGAAAAATGTTTCATACTTGGGGTGACCGCTACACCTTTGAGTTCCAACATCAAGTTACCAATGAAGGATAATTACCGGGAACTAATCGTTGGTGATTCCATCGCCTCTTTAATCGAAAAAGGATTCCTTGCCAAGGCAAATACCTACAGTTATAATGTGGGCTTAACAAGCTTAAAGGTAGGGATGAATGGAGATTACACGGTTAAATCTTCTGAAGAACTTTATACCAATTACAGCATGCAGGAAAAACTCCTGAATGCCTACTATGATAAATCCAGGGGGAAGAAAACTCTCATTTTTAATAACGGTATCAACACCTCTATTGAAGTTTATGAAACTTTTAAAAATGCCGGCTTGCCTATAAGGCACTTAGATAACACCACGGGTAAACAGGACCGAAAAGAAATTCTTAGATGGTTTAAACATACTCCTGGGGCCATTGTCACCTCGGTAAGTATTTTAACAACTGGTTTTGATGAACCTACTGTGGAAACTATCATCTTAAACAGGGCTACAAAATCACTGACTCTTTATTTTCAAATGATCGGTAGAGGCTCAAGAATTCTACCCGGGAAATCAGAATTTTCAGTCTTAGACCTGGGGAACAATCTTTCCCGTTTTGGGGAATGGAGCGCCCCGGTAGATTGGAGACAAATTTTCCGTGCTCCGGATTTTTATTTTGAAAACCTCCTTAGTGATGAGGAGATCGAAAGAGAATTCAAGTATGAAATGCCTCCTGAAATTAGAAAAAAATTCGCTAACACAGAAGATGTTGATTTTGACGTAGAAGCGGCCTATGATAAAGTAATAAAACAGGGCCTCAGATCCAAGGCTGTACTGGAATGGTCCATGGATCAACATGTGAAAATGTGTGTGGAAAACAGTGAGGATGTATTTGACGCCAGGCTGCTTATTAAGGAGTTAAAGGATGATATATCTTCCAGGATCAAGCAATATTCCTATTGTATAAGTAAGAGTACACAGAATTACAGGGATTGGCTCGAAGAAGATTATTCCAGAAAACTCCGTTTAGCGATTAATAAGGAGTTTTAAAACCTATAATAATCAAAGTTAAAGCCGGAATAATATTTCCGGCTTTTTATAATAATTTAATCATTTTCTGCATCAGCAGATTTAAGATCCTGTTCAACAAATTCTCTTTCACGCACCGATCCTCCAGCCACTATAGCCGCAGCAATTATCACAAGATTTTTAATAATGTATTGGCCTTCGGTGGTAAGCACAAAGGGAAGATCCTCAAAACAAATTTCCGGCAAGATTATCAATGGTAAGAAGGTTCCTGGCATCTGAAGGAACAAAAGTATCACGGCGATTCTTATTGTCTTTCGGGAAAGCATCAGCAAACCAATAAGCACCTCCCATACTCCAAGTATTGGTATGAATGTCTCAGGTTCGAACCAGAATACAGTGGCGGCAATAAGGGCCTGGGCAGGACTGTCAAAGGCCACTTTTAAAGCTCCAAACCAAATAAATACCACAGCGATGGAAATCCGTAATAAAGGTTTACCATACTGGTACATCCATCGGGTTACCTTATAATCAATTTTCCCTAATTTTTTAGATTTATCTATCTCCATCTTTCTTCGGTGTATGTTACTGAATAAACAATTTGAGATTTTTTTTTAACTATTTGAAAATCAAACGGAATTATAGGATTTATTTAACAGGGTCAAATTCCTTATACCTTCTTTTTTTTAGGAAATTTATAGAAACCATCTAAAATTTACCATTATGAAAGAAGAAGAGAAGAAGAAAAAATCTGAAGAATCTCAAAAAGTTAGGGATTTGGAACGAAATAAAGAAGATGGGACAAATCAGTTTTTGACCTCTAACCAAGGAGTGAGGATACATGATAATCAAAATACCCTGAGTGCAGGAGAAAGGGGACCTTCTTTATTGGAGGACTTTATTTTTAGGGAAAAAATGACCCACTTTGACCATGAAAGAATTCCAGAGCGAATAGTTCATCCCAGAGGTTCCGGTGCACATGGTTATTTCCAGGTGTATGAATCCATGGAAAAATATACCAAAGCAGATTTTCTCCAGGATCCTGCTAAAAAAACCCCCGTGTTTGTGCGTTTTTCCACCGTGGTGGGCTTTAAAGGGTCTACGGATCTTGCACGTGATGTACGTGGGTTTGCAACAAAGTTTTATACCGAAGAGGGGAATTATGATCTGGTGGGAAATAATATGCCTGTATTTTTTATTCAGGATGCTATGAAATTCCCTGACCTGGTACACGCTATAAAACCTGAACCCAATAATGAAATGCCCCAGGCGTCTGCAGCTCACGATACTTTCTGGGATTTTGTTTCCCTGATGCCGGAGTCACTTCATACTGTTATATGGGCAATGTCCGATCGCGCAATTCCTCGTAGTTTCAGGATGATGGAAGGATTTGGTGTTCACACGTTTAAATTTATCAATAAGCAGGGAAAAGCCACCTTTGTAAAATTTCATTGGAAACCTGTCCTGGGTGTACACGGAGTTGTTTGGGATGAAGCACAAAAAATATCGGGATATAATCCGGATTTTCACCGAAAAGATCTCTGGACAGCAATAGAAGACGGAAATTATCCTGAATTTGAATTAGGAGTCCAGCTGATCCCCGAAGAGGATGAACACAAATTTTCTTTCGATTTGCTGGACCCTACTAAGTTAGTGCCGGAAGAAGAAGTTCCTGTAAAAATTATTGGAAAAATGGTGCTTAACCGCAATCCTGATAATTTCTTTGCCGAAACCGAACAGGTAGCTTTCCATCCGGGACATATAATTCCAGGTATTGACTTTACTAATGACCCATTACTACAGGGGAGGTTATTTTCCTACCTCGACACCCAGCTGAAACGTCTGGGTGGTCCTAATTTCCACGAAATACCAATTAATAGACCTGTTGCTCCTACCCATAATAATCAAAGGGATGGCCATATGAGGCAGGAGATCAATAAAGGCCGCACCAGTTATGATCCCAACTCATTAGGAGGCGGATGTCCATTTCAGGCCAAAGTATCTGAAGGTGGTTTTGTTTCGCATACACAGAGAGTGGAAGGAAACAAGATAAGGCATAGAAGTAAAAGTTTTTCCGACCACTTCAGCCAGGTAAAAATGTTTTATGACAGCCAGACCCCTGTAGAGAAAAAACATATCATTGATGCTTTTAGTTTTGAACTGGGAAAAGTTAAAACGGTTCAGATCAGGGAACGTCTTGTAGGTTTGCTAACTCAGGTAGATATGGAACTGGCTGAAAACGTTGCGAAGAACCTGGGAGTAGATTTTCCCCGAGAACCAGAAAAGCCGATGAATAAAGGTGTACCTGCAGATTCCAAAGACAAATATGAATCTACTTTCGTTGAACAGAACACTAAATCTTCTAAAGCATTGAGTATGCAGAAGAATTTAGTCCACTTTGTAAAAAGTAAAAAAGTGGCGTTTTTATGTGCTGAGGGTTCTGATGAAGAATCAGTAGTGGCTATGAAAAAGGACCTGGAAAATGAAGGGGCAAAAGTCGATGTAATAGCCCCTCACTCCGGCACCCTAAAACTCTCTGGCAATAAGGAGGTAAAAATAAATAACAGTTTTATCACCACAGCTTCAGTTCTTTATGATGCCATTTATTTACCTGCAGGTGAAAAGGCCGTTACCGAATTACGGGATATACCGGAAGCGATATTTTTTCTAAATGAAGTCTTTAAGCACTGTAAACCAATTGCTATGGCTGGCAAACCGGAAGATTCTATAATAACAGAAACCTATTTCTGGAAGAAAATTAAAGACCAGGATCTCTCGGAACTTGGACTTGTAGTCAATGAAAAAGATGATTTTAGGCAATTGTCCCAGAAATTTTTGAATGCTATTAAAAAGAGTCGTTTCTGGGCCAGAGAAGAATCACCGGATATTCAGGCATAATAAATAAGGTACGAAAACTAATTAAAGGTTCAGGGGCTTATGTTCCGGCCTTTAATTATTTTTCTTTCCGCCAAAGAGCCTCTGGAAAAATCCTTTTTTCTCTTTCTTTTCTTCTTGTTTTTCTGTGCGATTATTGCGTTTTTGGTCATTATCCTTATTACCAAAAAGCCTTTTAAAAAATCCATCACGTTTTTCAGGTTCGCAATCCATCATGGCGATCACCTCGGACGAAACTGGAAAACGTGCCTGGGTAATTTCCTTGAACTGAGGTTCGGCATTCATTTTTTGCATCAGTTTTCCAAAGACAGGCAAGGCAGAATTAGCCCCCTGGCCAATATAGGTGTTACGGAATCCTATCCGGTGATCATCACTTCCCACCCAGGTGACCGTTACGAGCTTTGGAGTCATCCCCACAAACCATCCATCCTTATTGTTTTGGGTGGTTCCCGTCTTTCCGGCAATATCGTTCCTTAAACCATAGGTGCCTCTTAGGCGGTATGCAGTACCTTCATTAACGGTAGCTTTCATCATTTCTACCATCACCTGACGATTGGTTTCCGAAAGGGCGGGGGATGGGTTGTTTTTAGGTTTAAATTCTGCTAGAAGATTGCCACTGCCATCTTCTATTTTGGTGATATAAAACGGTTCACTGTATTTTCCATTATTTGCAAAAGGGGTGAAGGCCGTGGTAAGTTCCGCCAAAGTCATTGACGCCGTACCCAGGGCAATTGAAGGCACCGCCGGAATTTCAGAATCAATTCCCATTTTTCTGGCCTGATTAATAACATTGCCAATACCTGTCTCCATTAAAACTTTCACGGCAATAGTATTCATTGACTTACTTAGTGCCTCCTTCATATTATAATTCATATGAGGATCTTTCTCCTGATTGCCGGAATTTTCTGGCCGCCAGCCTCCGGCATAGGTCACTTCCCGGGCAGAGAAATAGGTACAGGGTTCAATTCCATTTTCCAAGGCTGCCGAATAGACTATGGGCTTAAAAGTAGATCCGACCTGTCGTTTGCTCTGTGATATATGATCATATTGAAAATAACGATAATCAATACCCCCGACCCAGGCCTGAACCGCCCCTGTCCCGGGATCAACCGCCAACATTCCTGAATTTAAAAATTTAAGGTAGTGTGCTATACTATCTTTTATACTGGCTGTTTTGGTGACAGCACCATTATGCTCAAATAACTCAATAGGCCTTGTTTTTTCCAATTCAGTCATTATTTCATCTTCTGATAAGCCTTCTTCTTTTAGATTTTTATAGGGTTTTGAACTTCTAATGGCATCTTGAAGAATTTTTTTGTTCCGTTTCCATGGAGGCGTTTCGCCGTACGATTTTTCGTGCTGTTGCTGTAAAACTGCCATGTGTTCTTTCATCGATTCCTCGGCCAGCTGTTGCATCCTGTAATTTAATGTGGTATGCACAATGAGTCCGTCACGATAAATATTATACTTCTTTCCATCTTTATTTTTTAAAGTGTCTAGAATTTTACTTACCTCTTTGCGAACCTGTTCTCTAAAATAGGGGGCAAGTCCTTTATCATGGCCGTAATTTTTATAATTCAGGACCAGTTCGGTTTCCTGGGCCTGCTTTTCTCTTTCTTCTGAAATGAAATTATACTTTTCCATTTGGGAAAGCACAACATTTCGTCTTTGTTTACTGCGCTCTGGGAAAATACGGGGATTATAATAATGCGAAGCTTTAAGCATTCCCACTAGGACGGCTGATTCTTCCAGATTTAATTCTGAGGTAGGTTTTCCAAAAAATTTCATCGAAGCGCTCTCGATACCGAAAGTGTTATCACTAAAGGGAACTGTATTAAAATACAACCTGATAATTTCATCTTTATCATAGGCACGCTCCAGTCTTTTTGCAATTACGAATTCCTGAAATTTATTGACTACAATTCCCAAAATTCCATAATCCTTTCTTCCGTAGATATTCTTGGCGAGCTGCAGCGAAATGGTACTACCCCCACCTGCAGAATCATCCTGCAGTAAAATGGATTTAAAAAACACTCGCAAAAGACTTCGGTAATCAATCCCGCTATGGTTGTAAAACCTAACATCTTCTGTAGCTATCAGAGCATTTATTAAATGCTGCGGAAATTCCTCATACTTTACCGGTTGCCTGTCATCAATGAAAAATTTTCCTATTAGTTCCCCTTCTGAAGATAGAACCTGGGTAGCACGACTTTGCTGAAGTTCACTTAATTCTTTGGTTGATGGGAGTTTTCCCCAAGCACCAAAATATACACTGGCCAAGAAAAGGATACCAACTGCAATTAAACTTCCAATTATTATTAAACCCAATTTAATTCTGGGTGAATTCTTGATCTTGTATAACAATGACATAGGTTAAATTAATTGCTACAAATTAACAAAGACTTGAAAAAAGTATGTCACTATTTATGCCAACTTTAAGGTTTAACGATGGTAATTAAAAGAGCCGGTCACAAATTAAATTGTGCCGGCTAATTTAGGGCGAAGTTCATATGGATTTATTTTATGGTTCTATTGCAAAACTTTTGTGATGCTTCCATGTTGATGTAAAATGGTTGTTTTTTATTACACGGAATGGTTTCCGGCGTTTTAAGAACCCTGCCTTGCGCTCCTCAATATTCATAATCAAATTCTCCAGGGTTTTCATAATATAAATTTTAAGGGTTGAATTATTAACTTAAATAGCGTCTCTGGTTGTCCCAGCTGCTTCTATTGTTTTGCTTGGTGGTGTTCAAGAATGTTCTGCGGTTGATCTTTGTCGGTTTCATAACTTTTGATTTTAATGGTTGAACAATTAATTTAAATAGCGTCTATGATTATCCCAGCTGCTTCTATTGTTTTGCTTGGTGGTGTTCAAGAATGCTCTGCGGTTGATCTTTGTCGGTTTCATAACTTTTGATTTTAATGGTTGAACTATTAACTTAAATAGCGTCTATGATTATCCCAGCTGCTTCTGTTGTTTTGCTTGGTGGTGTTCAAGAATGTTCTGCGGTTGATCTTTGTCGGTTTCATAACTTTTGATTTAATGGTTGGACAATTAGTTTAAATAGCGTCTTTGGCTATCCCAGCTGCTTCTGGTGTTTTGTTTGGCCGAGTTTAAAAATGCTCTACGGGTGGTCTTGAAAGTTTTCATAATCTAAAAGTTTATTGTTTACCTAATAGACTTCCAATTAATTGGCTTGTTACAGTACTATGCATAAAATAGTACTAAATTAACAAATTATTAACCTTTGGATTGATTTTCAGTGGTAAGTAGGGGAGGGTTAAAAAAATAATGCGAACCTCTCGGTTCGCATTATCCTTTAAATTCTAAGAATAGGATTTAAGACCTACGACTTCTGTATTTCTTTAGCTACGCTTTGAACTTCGTCTAAAACGCGTAATAAATTTTCTCCCCAGAGTTTAGCAATCTCTTTCTGAGAATAACCTCTTTTTATGAGTTCTGCTGTGACATTCAAAGTTTCAGAGGCATCCTGCCATCCTTCAATTCCTCCGCCTCCATCAAAATCAGAACTTATTCCAACATGGTCAATACCTATTAAATCAACCATATAGTCTATATGATCTACAAAATCGCTGACGGCTACGGGTTGTATTTCTTTCTTAAGTTTGGTAACATCGTCCTGGGCAGCATTTCTTATTTTTTGAAATTCAGCATAATAAATATCTCGATCGGCCTGTGCTAGGTTTCTAATACTGTCCCGTTTAAGAATCGAGAAATTCATTTCCGATGCTTTCTTTTCATAGATCTTGTTTCTAGCATCGGTAAAAGCTTTGTTTTTTTCAGTGTTCAGGTATGCGCTGAAGGCCACCGTCTGTACAACTCCTCCATGTTCCTTGAATAGCAATAATAATTCATCATCCAAATTTCGACTATGGTCACACAATTCTCTTGCAGAGGAATGAGAGGCGATAAGAGGGGCTTTGGAAAGCTCGAACATCTGCTTGATTGCTTCCTTGGAAGGGTGAGAAACATCGATCATCATCCCGTATTTATTCATTTCAGAAATGACCTCTTTTCCAAGGTCACTCAGACCATTGTGAAGCCATTCATCCTTTTCCTCCCCGGTATTGGAGTCACAAAGTTGGCTATGACCCTGGTGAGATAGGGACATGTAACGGGCACCAAGCTCATAGAATTTCTTTACGTTTTCTATATTTTCTCCAATAGGATAAGCGTTTTCAACACCAATCATGGCCACCTTTTTACCAGAGGCATGTATTTGCCTTACCTCCGCTGAATTAGTTGCAAGTTCAATTTTATCAGGAGCGAGTTCATTGACAAGTTTATGGATGGCGATAAACTTCTGCATAGCATTGTTATATGCAGCTTTATAGCCTTCTTCATTCAATTTATCCTGACCAGTATACACAATAAACCAGGCCACATCCAACCCGCCTTCTTCCATTTTAGGAAGGTTTACCTGGGTTTCCAGGTTCATCGTATAATTATTTTGATCGGTAAAATTAGCTACGTTAATGTCGGCATGGGTATCTATAGTGATTATTTCATTCTGGATTTTTCTCGCTTTATCCAAGGTTTGCTGGTCGTAATTTTGAGCTTGTAAACTTATGGCACCCAGGAGCACCATCAGGGAGGTTTTAAAAATTTTCATGATCGCTTATGATTTATAATTGTTGAAAATAGGAATATTTTTTAAAAGAGCACAAGATATCGGACAGCTGATTCAATACCCAGTGTAATCCTCGGAAATTTTTGGGTGGAATTGTCTTTTCTGCCTTTTCTAATTTTTGTTTTTTCTAAAGGATTTTCAGTTACATTTGATATTCAATTAACCTTTTTAATGGAAAAATTTATTGTGGTTAACCAGCCTGAAACCTGGAACTTAGTACTTGATAAAGTTCAGATCATTTCTGCACAGGCCTACCTTACCGACCCGGGATATGCTAAAATTAAAAAGGCTAGGATATTCAATCTTTGTAAGGACTATTCATATCAGTCCAGGGGATATTATGTTTCATTGTTAGCCGAAGCCAGGGGTCATCTGGCGATTCCTACTGTAAGAAACCTTGTGGATTTACGTGAACCTAAACTTGTCAAGATTGTTTCAGAAGACTTTGATGATCTCATTCAGAAAAGCCTAAAGAACATTAAATCCCAGGAGTTCACCCTTAGTATTTATTTTGGTCAGAATGTGGCTCAGAAATACAGAGAGCTCAGCGCAATGTTTCACCGGCATTTCCAGATTCCTTTTCTGCGGGTAAGATTTAATTTTACAACCAAATGGAATATTAAAAGTGTTAAGGCGATTTCAGAGGCTGAAATCCCCATCGAACATAAAGAAAGTATGCGGGAATTTGCCTCCCAGTATTTTGCTAAAAAACGTTATGATACGCCGCGTCCTGTCGGTGCGGATTATGACCTTGCTATTCTAATTAATCCGGAGGATCCTGCGCCTCCAAGCAATGCTAAAGCCATTAAAAAATTCATTGAAATTGGAGGAAAATTAGGGTTTTACGTCGAGGTGGTAAACCCAAAAGATCTTTCTCGTCTCTCTGCCTTTGATGCCTTATTTATCAGGCAAAGCACCGAGGTCAATAACGACGCTTATGCATTTGCACGTAAGGCTCAACAAGAGGAAATTGCCCTTATAGATTACCCTGAAGCGATTTTGAAATGTTGTAACAAGGTTTTTATGGCTGAAGCGCTGCAGAATGCCGGGATACCTACACCTAAAACAGTTATTGTGCATAGGGATAATAAGAATTCAGTCCTTGAAATCACAGGCCTTCCCGTAGTATTAAAATCTCCCGATTCCACATTTTCCTTCGGTGTAAAAAAAGCCAATACCGAGTTGGAATATCAGGAAATGGTAAATGTGATGCTTAAAAAATCCGATCTGGTTATTGCCCAGGAATTCTCACCCTCGGAATATGACTGGCGAATAGGGGTTTTGGACGATAAAGCATTTTATGCCTGCCGTTATTATATGGCAAAAGATCATTGGCAGATCTATAATTGGAATGCGGCTGAAAAAATTAACCAGGATGGGGATGCTGAGTGTTTCCCCATTGAGGAAATACCTAAAAAAGTTTTGGAAGCGGCACTGAATTCTGCTAAAATTATGGGAAAAGGCCTTTATGGGATAGACGTAAAGGAAATCAATGGCCAGGCCCTGGTCATTGAAATAAATGACAATCCCAATATAGATGCTGGAGTGGAAGATGCCTTTTATGGTGATCAGGTGTATGTTGATATACTCAGCGCGCTAAAAAGCAGACTTGAAAAAAAATAATCATGAATTATCATCTCTTTGAAGTAGTAGGTGTTGAGCTGGAGTATATGTTGGTGCAGGCCAAGAGCCTTAAAATAAATCCGATTGTGGACCAGCTACTTATTAAAAAAAATGGAGGTTTAATCGCTGATATTGATAATGGAAAAATTCAGTGGAGCAATGAGTTGGTAGCTCATGTACTTGAGTTAAAAACCAACGGCCCTACGTCAGATTTGGAAAATTTAGATATACGGTTTGCTGAAAATATCAAAGAAATCAATTCTCTACTGGAAGAATTTGACAGTGTGCTTTTGCCTTCAGCCTCTCATCCTTTAATGCAGCCGAAGACAGAGACCCAGCTATGGCGGCATAGTCATAGCAAGATATATGACCTATACAATCGAATATTTGATTGTAGTGGACATGGTTGGAGCAATGTGCAGAGTATGCATATAAACCTACCATTCTTTAATGATGAAGAATTCGGAAAGCTACATGCTGCAGTGAGAATTCTGCTTCCCATAATTCCAGGTTTAAGTGCAAGCTCACCCATGTTTGAAGGTAAATTAACCGGGTTTTTGGATTCACGATTGGAGGTATATAAATCTAATCAGAAAGAAATTCCGCAAATGACCGGAAAAGTAATCCCCGAGCAGGTCTTCAATAAAGCAGATTATTATAAGCATATTTTTGAACC
Source organism: Salegentibacter profundi (assembly GCF_054121475.1). Classification (NCBI taxonomy): domain Bacteria; kingdom Pseudomonadati; phylum Bacteroidota; class Flavobacteriia; order Flavobacteriales; family Flavobacteriaceae; genus Salegentibacter; species Salegentibacter profundi. Next base: position 116,278 of record NZ_JBSYGG010000002.1, on the reverse strand, counting down.
TATTAATGCGGCTATTAAACCCTTCGATACCGAGAATGTTCTCGATCATCATTTTCTCAATTCCAGGGGAGCAATTGCCAGATTTGATAGGAATGCAATTGAAATACGAGTAATAGATATCCAGGAGTGTCCTGCCGCAGATATAGCTATAGCTGTTTTAATTATTGAAAGTCTGAAATTACTTTTGAGCGGTGAACTATTCCCTATAGAGGAACTTGAGAAATGGCACGAAAATGAACTTTTTGATATTTTTAATGCCGTGGTTCGAAATGCAGAAAATACGCGCATTGAAAACCCGGCATATTTGGAGATTTTTGGCATAGAACGGAAAGTAAATGTGAAGCAAATCTGGGAAAAACTATATCAGAGCGTAGCGTCCAGAATATCTTCAAAACATTGCGAGACCCTTGAAATTATATTTACTAATGGAAGTTTATCATCCAGAATTATTAAAAAGCTTGGTGGGGACCTTTCCCAGGAAAACATCAAAAAAGTGTATACTCAGCTTGCATGGTGCCTGGCAAACAACGAAATTTTTAAAGGGTGAAATTAGTTTTAACATGTGAACACGCATCGAATCTAATTCCTAAGGAGTACAGGTATTTATTTTTGAAAGCAGATGTAATTCTCAATAGCCACCGTGGTTATGATCCCGGTGCTTTTGATCTTTTTGAGCATCTCCAAGCCTTGGGAGATTTCAGCCTCGCTCAGCATATAAGCAGGTTACTGGTGGAAGTGAACCGATCCCTTGGACATCCCGATTTATTCTCTGAATTCACCAAAGACCTTTCGCAAGGAGAAAAGAATAAAATTATTTCCCAATGGTATACTCCCTATCGAATCGAGCTTGAAAATGAAATTAAGAATCTTCTCGGATTAAATCAGCAGGTCATCCATTTATCTACTCACAGCTTTACTCCTGTATTCAAAGGCCAAACCCGTAATCTCGATATTGGGCTGCTGTATGACCCGGGACGAGATCATGAAAAAAGGTTTTGTAAAGTCTTAAAATTAAATTTAAATTCAATTGAACCTTCCTGGAAAATTAGGTTTAATTATCCTTACCGGGGAAAAGCAGATGGTTTAACAACTTATCTGAGGAGAAAATTTAAAAGGGATTATTTTGGAATTGAACTGGAAGTCAACCAGAAATTCGTTTGTAATAATAGGATGGATCAAAAACTCAAAGAAGCTATTTTTACCGCACTTGACCGTAGTTTATATTAATCGGGTATATGCAGAATATTTCCTAAATTGAATAAATTTTTATAAGATGAAATTCATAGAAATCAAAGACCTAAATGAGGATACCTTCTACATCAATAAGTCCCAAATTATGTATATCGCCTTTCAGGAGGATTCAGGATGTCATTTAGGGCTTAGCAATGGGTTACAGATAAAAACAAATGCCGAATATCAGGAACTGAAAGATCTGGTGGATGATTAATAAAAAGCCCCTGAAATCATCTAGACTTCAGGGGCTATTTATATAAGATGTGAGATGAATTACTTGATCTCCACTACTTCTAGGTCAAAAACAAGATCTTTACCGGCCAGAGGGTGATTTCCGTCTACCACAATAGATTCGTCTTTTACTTCTTTAACCACAAGATTCATTTCTCTACCGTCAGGGCTTTTAGAAACAAGACCCATTCCAACTTCCGGCTTAATCTCCTCAGGAAGCTGAGATTTTGGTACTTCCTGTATAAGTTCCTCTCTTGGCTCTCCGTAAGCTTCTTCTTTTGGAATATTTATGGTTTTCTTCTCGTTTACTTCCATATCGATAAGGCCTTTTTCAAAACCTGGAATTAACTGACCTTCTCCCATAGTGAACTCAATTGGTTCGCCACGTTCCACAGAGCTGTCAAAAACCTGTCCGTCAGTTAGTTTTCCGGTGTAATGTACCTTTACCGTGTCATTTTGCTTTACTTGACTCATAATAATATTTTTCGAGTTTAAAAATAGGCTAATCCTCAGCCTTTTAAAGCTGCAAAGGTACGGTTATTAAGATGAAACCCAAATTAAGCGCCGGGGAATCCCAAATCTTGTGGAAAGATTAACATTGTGTTTATGGTGAAGAATTTACGAATCCCGCCAAATCACCCGATATGCAAGACACTGTTAATCAGTATAAAAACTTATTTAATTGGAATTTTAAATATTAAAAGATACATTTATTAACTTAAATTTTAAATTCCTCCATTTAATTAAGGAGATTAACCCAACTTAAACTTAATCTGTTTTATGAAAAAAAATCAATCTAATTCCAGAAGGAATTTTATTAAGAGTACTGCGCTGGTAACCGCCGGAATTACCATAGTCCCCCGTCATGTAATGGGAGGTCCTGGCTTTTTGGCTCCCAGTGATAAGCTTATTGTAGCCGGCATCGGTGTGGGCGGTAAGGGTCAAAGTGATATTAAGAGTTTTGCCGATACCGGGAAAGCAGACATCGGGTTTTTGTGTGATGTTGATGATCGCCGTGCAGCTACTTCAATCGCTCGCTTCCCTAAAGCAAAATATTATAAAGACTGGAGGGAAATGTTTGAGAAGGAAGCTAAAAACTTCGATGCAGTTTCTGTTTCAACCCCAGATCACAATCATGCGATACAAACCCTTGCAGCAATGGAATTGGGAAAACACGTTTATGTGCAAAAGCCTTTAACCCACGATATATATGAAGCAAGACAACTTACCGAAGCAGCTCAGAAATATAATGTAGTCACCCAAATGGGGAACCAGGGAGCCTCAGGAGACGGGGTCCGAAAATTACGCGAATGGTATGACAGCGATCTTATTGGAAAGGTTCATACCGTATACTGCTGGACAGACCGTCCTGTTTGGCCACAAGGTATTCCATGGCCTGAAAAATCCAATGCTACCGTACCATCGGAACTGGACTGGAATTTATGGTTAGGCACTGCTCCATATAAGGATTATGTAGATGGCCTTGTTCCTTTTAACTGGCGAGGCTGGTGGGATTATGGGACCGGTGCCCTTGGTGATATGGGTTGTCATCTCATTGAAGCCCCTTATCGCGTATTGAACCTCAATTACCCCAAAGATGTTCAAAGCAGTGTGGGGAGTGTTTATGTCGATGAATTTCAACGTGGATATTTCCCAGAGAGCTGCCCGCCTTCCAGTCATGTGACTATGACCTTCCCAAAAACGGATAAAACCGATTCAGATGTAACCCTGCACTGGATGGATGGTGGAATCAAACCTATGCGTCCGGAAGAATTAGGGCCAAATGAGACTTTTGGTGATGGAGGAAATGGCGTCTTATTTATTGGTACAAAAGGTAAAATGATGTGTGGCACCTATGGGGAAAACCCTCAATTGCTTCCAACTTCTAAAACCGATCAAGTGAATGTTCCCAAGAAATACGAGAGGGTAGAAGGTGGTGCTAATGGTCATTATGGGCAGTGGGTAGAGGCCTCAATAGCCGGACACGGAAAGAAGGACCTCAGTGCGCCTTTTGAAATTTCCGGCCCCCTAACAGAGACCCTTCTCATCGCAAATCTTTCATTAAGAGGTATTGATGTCCGCAAGGAAAAGACACGTGATAATGGCGATAAATACTATGAATACCCTGGCAGGGATATAAAAATGCTATGGGATGCAGAGAATATGAAAGTGACGAACCTCGATGAAGTAAACCAGTTTGTAAAGCGAGACTATCGCACAGGCTGGTAAGTTGATCCAATATTTCTGGAATGTTCTCGTTAAGGATTAAATTAATTCCACAGAATCATGATCGTGATACGCCTAATATCCTCTGGGATTTTTTTAATGTTCCTGAATATTCTTACGGGCCTTTCCGCCTGTAATTTTGAGTCTAAAGAATCTCCTGAACCTAAAGTGGTCTGGGATAGCCTGGAGGTCACTGCTTCAGCATATAACGCTCTGAGCTGGCAAACGGCAGGAGGAGATCCCAGCATTACCGCCTGGGGAGATACTTTAAAAACAGGTTTAAAAGCGATTGCAGTTTCCAGGGACCTAATTGAAAGAGGTCTTGGTCATAATACCCCGGTCAAAATTGAAGGTTTTGACGGGGTATTTCTTGTTAAGGATAAAATGCATTATCGCTGGAAAAATAAAATAGATATTTTTATGGACAAAGATCTGGAGAAGGCCAGGCAGTTTGGCAGAAAAAAATTGATGATCTATTTTGTGTCTGATACCATTATCCCTGAAAATTAGGCCTGAAACATTATCCCAATCCTAAATACCCTAAAACTATCCAAAGAATTATAAATACTACCACCATACCCAAACACCCACAACCACCTCCGAATTTCTTCGCTCCCCATCCAGCCAGTAAAGCTCTGATTATATTCTTCATAGTAATTGACTTTTGATTAGCAAATTCTAAATTAGCCAGATTTAATTTTAGTAAAATTCAGATTATGAAAACTTTAGGTAGTAATTAGGAAATTATCCTAAAGACACCTGATAGGTTTTTTGTATATTTAATATTCTTAAATTAACAAGACTTATGAGAAGTTTATTATTGTTAGTTATTATTGTGATTAGTTCTTTTGCTTTTGCTCAGCAAAAAAGTGCAGAACTGATTAAAAAGACTGATGGGTTCAGCCATCCTGAATCAGTGGTTTTCGATAAGGCCCGGGATCTGGTTTATATCTCTAATATTGGGAATGATAGCCCGGGTGATGGCTTTATAACCAAAGCAAACCTCAATGGTGAAGTCCTCGAATTAAAATGGATTACCGGCCTGAATAACCCCAAAGGATTGCTTATCCAGGACGATATTCTTTATGTAAGCGATAATACAGATATTGTAAGAATGGATATTGAATCCGGAAGTATTATCAAGCGGATTGCTGTGGAAGATTCAAAATTCTTGAATGATATCACTGTGGATAATGAGGGCCATATCTATATTTCTGATTCGGGAAACAGCAGTATTTATAAATTGGAAAAGGATACAGATAAATTGACCCAGTGGTTAAGCACCGAAGAACTAGAATTTCCCAATGGCTTGCTGGTTGTTGATGATCATATCTATGTAGCTGCCTGGGGGAAGGAAGACGACGGGAATCTTTTAAAGGTGAATCTTAAAAACAAAGAAATCCAGAGAATTTCCGAACAACCCATTGGCAATCTTGACGGTATTCAGCTCAATAATAAAAACAACTTTTATATATCCGATTGGGCCGATGGTAATGTTTATGAAATTGACCAAAAAGGGAAATCCCATAAAATTCTAACTTCCGATATAAGCTCAGGTGATATTCTTTTTCATAGAGATTCTGGAAAAATGGTGCTGCCAATGAATCGTCAAAATTCTGTATGGTGGTATCAAATAAATGAGTAGGAATTAAAATTTTTTAGCATGCAGATCAGAGATAAAGATGACCAGGAATCCGAGGACTACATCATCCAGGACAGTAAGAAAACCAGGTTCGGAGCAGTTTTTATCGCTATAATTATTATTATTCTTATCGCTGCAGTTCTTATGACGGGTGTTTATTTTGAGTATTGGTAAGTTATTTTTTAATCTCATTGAGAAGAAGAAATGCCTTATTAACATATTCCTTCTCCAGGAAAATGGCAAAATAGTTTGAGGTTGAAATCATTTCAAAAACAGGGATTCCCTCATAGGCCAGGAGTTTGAACAAATAGAAATAAAGACCTACAGATTGTGAACTGTTTTTTGGTAAAGCAATAGTAATGGATGATAATTTCTCCTTTACAGAAACCCTTACTTCATTTTTAAAACAATCCTCCACCAAATCAGTGAGGCTGGCGGAAACCAAAATGTTACTTTCCTGATAGTTACTCGAATAATTCAAATAAACACCGGTTTGATCTTTAACCGATTCCAGCAAGCTTGCCTTATTAGCGATAATGGTTTTTGAATTAAGGAAGGTATATTCTGTTATTCCTGAACGAACCACAATATCTCCCAGTTCTCGCAGATGCCTCATGTTGATTTTGGTTCTTCGGGGAGCATATCGCCGTAAGGCCATAATAATAGAACCCTGTTTCACGGGTTTCTTCATTTCTGCTTCAACTTCAGGTTGGATATCAGCAGCAAGACCGCTAAAATTAACGATATCTCTGGCGATAGCATCATCCAAGAAAGGCTGATGCCTAATGATATCATGCACACAGGTTGTGATGGTTTTCATTGTTAATTATTATACATTCTGTGCAAATGTATATAAAATGAATTATATTTTTTGCCTCTCCTGGGCTAAAGCCTAAATATGCACTTTCAAATTAATGAGAATGAAGGTTTTAAAATTTGGCGGCACATCGGTTGGTTCGGTGGAGAGTATTAGAAACGTGAAATCAATCTGTTGCAGTGGGGAGGATCAAAAAGTCCTTGTTCTTTCGGCAATGAGTGGGGTTACCAATACGTTGGTGAATATCACCGATCATATAAAATCTGGTGCAGGTGCCAGGGTGGCGGAAATTATTGGCGAGCTCAAAATAAAACATTTTGATGTCATTGAAATCCTTATTGAGGATGAGCTTCTGCAGTATGAATGCAAAAGGGAGGTCGCTGGAGTGTTAACTGAACTTGAAGCCTTCACAAAACTTGAGTATAGTGAAGAAGTTTATTCCCGGGTGGTAACAACTGGGGAAAGAATGCTTACCTGTATATTTTCCAAATATCTGGAATCCTGTGGCATTGAAAATAATTTGCTCGATGCACGTGATTTTATGAAGGTTCACAATCTCGAAAATCCCGATACCGAGTTTGTAGGGAAAAATTTTAGAAATGCAGTTTCAGGTCTTCCAGAAACCAATATTTTCATCACCCAGGGCTTTGTACGTATTGACGAACATAATAAAATAAGTACCCTTAAAAGAGGAGGAAGTGATTATACTGCGACTATTTTAGGAGCAGCTCTAAATGCTCAGGAAGTACAGATCTGGACCGATATAGATGGTTTTCATAATAACGATCCGCGTTTTGTAGAACATACACACCCCATAGCAGAACTAAGTTTTGAAGAGGCAGCAGAACTTGCTTATTTTGGTGCGAAGATTCTCCATCCTCAAACCGTCTCTCCGGTTATTCATAAAAATATTCCTGTTTACCTGAAAAACACTTTTACACCCCATCTACCGGGAACCAGGATCTCCGGGCAGGCCAATGGAGCGGGTTTAAAAGCTATTTCAGCCAAAGATGGAATTACAGCCATTAAGATTAAATCCAATAGAATGCTGATGGCACATGGCTTTTTGCGAAAAATATTTGAGGTATTTGATCGTCACCAAACGGCCATAGATATGATAACCACATCGGAGATCGCAATTTCACTTACCATAGATAATAATCAAAATCTGGACAAGATCATTGCGGAGATCGAAGATTATGGTGAAATTATGGTAGAGCGTGACCATTCAATTATTTGTTTGGTTGGAGAAGGGGTGATTGAAGACAAAAAAGCCAGCAGGATCTTTGAGCTATTGCACGATACCTCTATCCGGATGATCTCTTATGGCGGTAGCAATAATAATATTTCCTTGCTGGTAGCTACTAAAAATAAAATTGACGTGCTTCAAAAACTGCATCGAAAAGTGTTTCCGGTCAGTCCCGTCAGCGAATTTGTATAATTTTTCTGTTAGTGAGCAGTTTTTCTGTTCCTTTTGTGTAGTGAAAACCGTCGGTTGCTAATAATTCTAGCCGGCGGTTTTATTTTTTTCTTCAATGAACCTGGCCATAAAATAGGTACTACGATGTAAATGATGATTCAGCATAGCACCGATAAAATTCTGTCTCCGGTGCTCAGCTAGGCAATTACCAAGTTTTAGTCTCTTCTTAAATTCACCTCGAACAGCCCTTGCAGAAAACCGGGAATTAATTATTTCAAAACCTCGTTGCTGGGCGGTCTTCCATTTAACTTCATCCCGATATAAACATATAGCGGCATTTGCAAATTCCTCGGGATCATTTTCAATATAACCGTTCCATGGAAGAGTTCCAGGAATTCCTTCTGCTCCCACCTCGGTGGTGATAGCTGGGCTGCCGCATTGCATTGCCTGGATCAGCTTTCCTTTTAATCCAGCACCAAACTGGAGTGGGGCCAGGCAGATTCTTGCTTTTGTCATTTCTTCTTCTGCATTTTCGGCTCTTCCGTGCACTAAAAAACCATTTTCTGGATCGTTTAACTTAAAGATCTTTTCTGAAGGATAAGCACCATAAATATGTAAATTAGTTTCCGGGATTTGCTTTTTAATTTTCGGCCAAATACTTTCCTTCAAGGTTAAAACTGCATTGATATTGGGCTGATGAAGAAAGTTTCCAATGCTTATAAAATCTTTTCTTTCCCTAAAACCCGGAAAGCTTTGAATTTCCTTCGAAGTGATTTCTTTCAGCATAAAAGGCAAATATAAAAGGAGACTTTCCGGAACATTAAAAATATCAGACAGCACGTGCATTTCTGCTTCCGAAATTATCAGGCTAATATCGCAGCGGTAAATCGAAGCAATCTCTCTTTTAGCAAATTCTGAGCTTAGATAAAGTGTTGCCGGATCTTTGTTCTCTTTATACGCTTTTTGCCTTGTCTTGCGAATAAAATGAAGATCCTCAGTATCTAATATCTTTAACGCAGTAGGACAGAATTTATCAACCCTCCAACCAAATTGTTCTTCCATCATGAACCTGTCAAAAAGCACAATATCAGGTAGTAGGTCTTCGATATAACTATCAAAAGTCGGTGCGTTTAACTCAATTTCTTTAGTGATTACTCCCAGGTTTTCCAATGAGGGGGTGAATGGGCTTCGTTTTGCAGTCGTGGCGAAATGAACCTCATAATGTTCATCTCGAAAAAAATCTATCAACTGCATCATTCGTGTACCGGCTGCAGACGAAGTTGGTTCCGGCCAGACATAGCCTATAATCAACAATTTTTTCATCCTTTGATAAGTATTTGTATAGCAAAGATAAATTAAATGCTTCCTGCCAGCAGCATAGAACCAACAATCCATAAAATAAGTGATACTACTCCACCTATAATAAAAAAGTGTCTGAATCGGTAAATTCCCATTCCATAAATAATGGTATTGGTCTGGTAGCCCACTGGAGTAAAGAAACTGAAATTAGCAGCGAATAACACGGCAAGGATAAAGGGTTTTGGATCCATTTCTAAGGCAAGAGCAATAGTGATGGCAATTGGGGTAATGATAATTGCAGTAGCATTGTTAGACACAAAACCACTCATTATCATGGTAACGAGAAAAAGTAATACGATGACTACTGTATTTGTTTGTTCGGTGAACAATTCTAAGAGTTGGGTAGAAAGCCATTGATCTGCTCCGGTATTGTTCATAGCAACGCCAAGAGGTATCATTCCTGCCAGCAAGAAGATAATTTGCCAGTTGACCCGCGAGTAAATCTTTCCCAGGTCAATACATTTGAAATAAATCATTAAAAAGCATCCTATCAGTGCACTTTTAAGAATTGGAAAAATGCCAAAAGCAGATAATGCGATTACAAGAAGAAGAATAAACAGGCTTAAATATCTTTTTCGACGATTGCTTACCGTAATATCCTGGTGCTTTTGTAGAATAGTAACATTTTCAATTTTTTGAAGTTCCTCCATAACACTATCGGTGGCTTCTACCAAAAGGCGGTCACCGACCCGGAGTTCTATCTGGCTCCGGTTCTTGTCAAAAATTCTTCGACGGGGATTCATAAAACTTCTTCTTTTCCTTATGGCCAGGGGAACTGCGCCATATAGCTCATAACTTCCCACATATTTTAACCTTTTGCCCACCAGCGGAGAGTTTGGCAGGATTAGTAGTTCCACTACTTCCACATTCTCATCAAGGTCTATATCCTTTTCATGATTATTTTGGGTGAGTTTTCTATCCTTTATAACGGAAATACCTTTTGCCTCTTTGAGCTTCATTAAATTTTCAAGGTTGCATCGTAAAAGAAATTCATCGGCCTCCCTAATCCCGGTGTTTTTTCCAGGTTTGTCGTTGATTATTCCTTCCCTTTTCAATCTTAGGACTTCGACATTGGGATTGTTGTGAAAGAAAGTGTCTCCAATATTTTTTCCAATCAGGTCGGCGTCTTTTTTAATAATAATCTTGGTAATAAATTCATCAAGGTCATAGACATCGGAATAATGAGAAGGTTTTTTATTTGGGAGGAACCTGATCATCAGACTTACAATGGCTATGGTAATAAGCATAAAGATCAATCCGTACCAGGTGAATTCAAAAAAACTAAAACGTTCAATCCCACGGTTAACGGCAACAGCATTGACGATTAGGTTTGTGGAAGTCCCCATTAAGGTGCAACTACCTCCTATAATTCCAGCAAAGGAGACTGGCAGAAGCAATTTGGAAGCCGGTATATCATATCGTACTGATAGTTCATTAATGATTTTAATAAAGACAATAACTACCGCCGTAGTATTTATAAATGCTGAAATTCCCCCGGCTATTAACATAAAGGCCGGGACCATAAGGTAAATGGGTAATCCGCGTAATTTGCGTAAGCCATTGGCGAGCCAATCTATTACCCCGTTGGTCTCCAAACCAATAGCCATAATCATCAAGGCCAGAACGGTAATGGTTGCTGGGCTGGAAAAACCGGATATCGCTTCCTCAGGGCTTATAAGGTTGGTGACCAGTAAACTTACCATGATAAAAAAAGCGATCTTGTCTACCGGAAATAACTCCAGGGCAAAGAGAACAATTACAATTCCAAGGATTATAAATAAAAGGAGAATTTCGGTGGTCATAGCTAAATTTAAACATAAAAATAAATTCATTAGAAAAGCACTAAGAATTCTTTTGAAATATTTATGACTTACACCTAAAGGAAAAATGTTAAGTGGAGGCTACACAGAAAAAAATTATTACCTTGAAATAAAATCAAGGAATTATGAGCAGAGGATTTGTCAAGGAAGATGACCAGGAAGAGGCCCCAATAATACCTCCCCGTGCAGCTTTGCCTGATGGGGTCACTAATTATGTAACCCCATTTGGATTTCAATTGCTGCAGGAAGAGAAAAAAGATCTTGAGCAACAACGGTCTTCCATAGTAATAGATGATGAATCAGAATCCAGACGTGCAAAAACAGTTATTGATGGAAAGCTTAAATTACTCAATGATCGTATTGCTTCGGCCAGAATTCTGGATCCCCAATCTCAGGCCAAAGATGAGGTGAGGTTTGGTGCCCGGGTAAAAATTCAAAATAAAGACTCAGGGAAGCTTCAAGAAATCTTGATCGTAGGAGTGGATGAAGCTGACGTAAAGAAAAATAAAATTGCATTTATTGCTCCAATTGCAAGGGCGATAACTGGGAAAAAAATAGGGGAGACCGTAGCTTTTAAGCTGGGCCCGGAGATCCGTAATTTAGAAATTATGGAAATTTCCTATTAATGTTGTAGCTTGTCTTATATAATTTTAATTCTTGATTATGAAAAAAACATACTTAACCACTTTAAATCTTCATCAGGTTGATATTGGTCTGCTCATTTTTAGACTGGCCATTTCCGGGCTTACCCTCACTCATGGCATACCAAAATTGATTCAGTTTTTTAATGATGCGCCTATTCAATTTGCAGATCCAATAGGGATAGGGGAGGTCACTACCTTTACTTTTGCTGTTTTTGCAGAATTTGTCTGCTCTGTGCTGGTAATCCTGGGATTAGGTACTCGATTTGCTGTTCTCCCTTTAATAGCAACTATGGCCGTAGCAGCTTTAATAGTTCATGTTCCGGATGGCTTTGCCAGGCAGGAATTACCTCTTTTATTCTTATCAGGTTGGGTTCTTTTATTTTTTACCGGAGCAGGGAAATATTCCCTGGACCATTATTTCCTGGCTAAAAAACGAAAATAAAAAAAACGGCTTTTCATTTCTGGAAAGCCGTTTTTAATTCTTTTAGAATTTCTTATTGTTCTGATTCAAGCATTGCGAAGAATTTATCCAGGTTAGGAATTATCACTATTCTGGTTCTTCTGTTTTTAGCCATATTTTCAGGAGAATCGTTATCTACAAGTGGGGCATAACTGCTTCTTCCTGCCGCGATAAGTTTTGCAGGATCAACATCATATTTATCCTGTAATATTCTTACAATAGAAGTAGCTCTTCGTACACTTAGATCCCAGTTGTCCTTTAGATAAGAACCTTCTACCATAGTGCGATCGTCGGTATGACCTTCTACCATAACCTCCATGCTAGGTTCAGAATTAATGACTTCGGCCAGCTTTTTCAATAATTTATTAGCGTCGTTTTTAACCCGGTAACTTCCATCACCGAATAAAAGCTTATCAGATACATTGATCATGACCACCGTCTTATCGACACTGATATCAACGTCATCCTCTTCTGAACCTTCAGAAATGGATTGCTTTAAGTTGTGGGACACTGCTAAATTTATTGAATCCTCCAGGGTTTCTGCTTCTGCGACCTTTTTAGGATCCATTTTGGCAATCGTTGCCCGCATTTTTGCCTTATTGTTATTAGACATAACCGTAAGGTCGTTCATTTCCATTTTTTCATCACTTTCTTCACGCAGTGAGTTGATCTTTGCATTGTACTCAGCAACACGGGCTTCAACTTTTGCGTATTTGGCTTCAATTTCCTCCTTCTCAACCTGAGTTTTTTGAAGTGTACTTCTGGTATCGTCGAGCTCAGATTCCAGTGCTACATATTTTTTCTTTGAAACACAAGATGTCAGCATGGCTGCTGATAAAACAGTAATTGCTACAGTTTTTCTCATAGTTAGTTTATTTTAGTTTAAGTCCAATTAAGTGTTAGTTTGAATGATTTTGGACGCTTCAAAGAAAACGAGACGTTTTTTTTTATCGTATTAATTTTTACCGTTTAACGTTTTATTAAGGGAGATTTATCATTTCATTGTAAGAAAATACTTGCCCTGTTCATCGTAAATATTCAGAAATTAAAGATGTAAAAATTTGGTTGCCAGTTAGGTATATGAGTGTGGCATTGATTTCACCTAATTTTAGAGTATCAAGGATTTCAAAAGCCTATACTTAATACTTTTCTAAAGTAGTTAATTTAGCAGTATCCGAGTATAGCCAGGGTGATAATTACCGCTCAATAATCCTGAACAGGTTAATTGTACTATTTTTATCATTAAAAAGATTTGGATTGTATTTAGGTTTGGGGTGCTCATCGCTTTGGAAGAATTTAAGGTCCTCTTTGAGAGGTTAGGTAATTGAATTTTCTTGGCAAACTTGATGAAAGCTTCCTTAAGCGGTCGAAGATTGTCCTAAAAGCTACAGAAGAGATTTACAGTTGCCTTTAACAGAATTTTATTGAAATTCCCGCTATAAAAACGCTTATTAAAGGCTAAATTTGAAGGAAACCGTCAGAAAAGTTGAAGAAAAAGTCAGAAAAAACCGGGATTAAAATATTGAAGATCCTCGCAAAGATTTTTGCGGGGGTTCTTATTTTAATCTTATTGCTTTTTCTTTTTATAAGATCACCCTGGGGGCAAAATCTTATCGTGGGTAAGCTCACTTCTTCTCTTGCGAAAGAAACCAATACCAAAATTGAGATCGATCACCTATTTTTTACATTTTCAGGTAATATCTTCTTAGATGGATTATACCTTGAAGATCAGCAGGGAGATACCCTAATTTATTCTAAAGAACTTGAATTAGATATGCCATTTTGGCCTATTTTAATGGGAGAGGGGATTAGGATCCATTCATTGGATTGGCGCGGAGTAAGAGCTAATATTTACCGAAAGGATTCTCTTAAAGGCTATAATTTTAATTATTTAATGGAAGCCCTGACCGCTTCAGATACCACGGCAAAGAGTGATACCACTCAAACTGCTCCTATGGAAATAACAATAGAAGAGGTTTATCTCCATAATTTTGATCTTAACTATAATGATGTGGTTGCAGGTATAGATTCGGAATTAAAATTAGGAAGTTTAAGCTTGGAATTGGATAAGATGGACCTTGATCAAATGGATTTTTTGATTGCAGATTTGGCTATAGAAAACACCAGGATTAAATACCACCAAACAAAGCCATTCCCCGAATCGGAGAGCCAAACCACAAGCTTACCAAACCTATCGGCCAAAACTGTCCACCTGGAGAATATAAAAGCCAATTATATTTCAGTCCCGGATTCTTTGGAATTCCAGGCAGATATTTTCAAATTCTTTTCTTTAAATCCTCAATTGAATCTCCCCCAAGATCATATAGCCGTAGATCAGATAGGACTTGAAGATTCCAGACTTGCTATTCATATCCAAAGCAGGAACGAAATGAATGCTTCTGAGAAAAGTACCGGAGATGACTTATGGCCGGAATATTCTTTAAGTTTAAAAGACTTAAACCTGGTAAATAATAGTTTTACTTTTACTGAAAATGGTCATAAACCTCTTGAAGATAACTTTTCTGAAGCTGCGATTGCCCTGGAAAATATAAATGCCAAAGCGAGTGATTTTCTTTTTAAAGATAAGGAAGCCTATTTAAGTCTTAAAAATCTAACTTTTGATGAATATTCTGGTTTGAACTTAAAGAAGTTCTCGGGAGATTTTGAAGTAACAGACAGGGGGATAGCATTTAATGAGTTACAATTCCAGTTAAATCAGAATTCACTTCAAGGGAAGTTCTCTGCCCAGTACCCCTCTTTAAAGGCTTTTATTAAAGAGCCTGAGAATTCTAATATCTCCATAGACTTACCGGAAATCAATCTCCAGGTCGAGGATATATTAAGGTTTCAACCTGAATTAAGAAAAAATGAATACCTGAAGGCACTAAGTAGAAAGCCCTTACATGGACAGCTCCAAGCCGTGGGTAGTCTGGAAAATCTTTCTGTTTCAGTAGCCAAATTATATTGGGGAGACACCTATGTCAATACCTTTGGTCAAGTTGAAAATACCACTGATCCGGATCGCATTAAATTTAATTTCCCTGAGGTAGAAATTGTCTCCAGCCGACAGGATTTAAAGCGCTTTATAGATGAAAACGCACTGGGAATACGTATTCCTGATGAAATAGACCTCCAAGGTCGGATAAATGGAACCCCCACACAAATAAATGCAGATCTTATCCTGAATTCCAGTGAAGGACAGATCGATTTGGAAGGAGATTTTAGAAATGATGAGCAGATAGCTTTTAATGCAGATCTAACCACGACCAAGTTAAATCTAGGAAATCTTCTTAGCAATAAAAATATGGGTATTATAAATCTTGACCTTACTGCTTCGGGATCAGGGAATAATATTAATGATTTAGATGCCGAGGTGGAGGGTAAGATTAATTCCTTTAGTTATAATAATTACCCGATTAAAGACTTGCCGATTAACGGAGTGCTTAAAAATGGGGCAGGAACCTTTAGAAGTTCTTATAGGGATGAGAATCTAGATGCAGAGCTCGCGGCTCATGTCCAACTTGATTCTCTAGCCCCCCAGGCCCAAATTGACCTTGATATGAAAGGAGCCGACCTCCAGGCTCTGGGTTTTACCTCACGGCATATAAAAACCGGGTTTAAGTTAAAAGCGGATTTTAAAGGTAATCTAGAAAGCTATGATATAGAGGCTCATTTAAGCGATGCTATAGCCGTTTATGATAACGAACCTTATTTCGCAGGAGATTTGGATCTAGATGCTCACGTAACCCCAGATACAACCGCTTTACACATTAATAATAAAATTCTGGAGCTTAGCTTGGAATCAAATGCCGATCCGTTAGGCTTTGCTCAGGCGCTTCAAAGTCATTATATCAGCTATTATAAAGAAAGAAAAATCGATACCACGAGTAATCCTGTAAATATTAAATTCTCCGGAGAGATAAGGCAGGCTCCGATCTTAACAGATGTTTTTATCTCAGGTATCGAAGAAATGGATACCATTTCCCTGGATATGGTTTTCAGGGAAAAAGAGCGAGCATTAAATGCCGCTATTAGTTTCCCCAGACTTCAGTATGGCTCAAATGTAATCGATAGTCTTGCATTAAGAGTGGATTCCAATAAGGAGAATTTTAATTTTCAATTTGGATTTAACTCCCTGGAAGGAGGTCCTCTTTTGGTTCAAAAGACCTATCTCGATGGAAAAATGAGAGATCAGAAATTATACCTTGATTTTATTTCTAAGGATAGTGATAGTCTTTTGGTACACGTGATGACAGAAACCAGTAGAGAAGGGGATAGTGTAAAAATAAGCCTGGATCCATCAGAATTAATCTTAAATAAAAATAGCTGGAAAATTCCAGCCAATAACAGTATTGTGTATTCTGACAATACGCTTAATTTCAATAATTTTAGAATTAGCCGAAATAAGCAGGAAATCAGTATCGATAATATTTCAGGAAATACCGATAAGGATCATATCTCCATGAATTTTGAAAATTTTGATCTTGCTACTATTTTCTCCTATTTCAATCCTGAAACTGAACTGGCAGCGGGGAAGATGGATGGAAATTTGGTTTTAGAGGAACCCTTTGGCAGTACTGCAATGCTAGCAGATTTAAATGTCAGGGATTTTAGGGTGATGGAGGCGCCTCTGGGTGTGTTAAACCTTGAGGCCCGGGCCAGGGGTGGAGGAAATTATATGATGGATCTTTCCACAAATGGAGGAGAACTGGATATGGATCTTACCGGGAATTATGTCGCAAATGAAGAGGCTGCAGAACTCGATCTCGACCTTCAGATCAATGAATTGCAATTAAGTGTGTTGGAACGATTCTCACAAGGGGAAATCAAAGAAACCAGTGGGAGTATAGCTGGTAATGTAAAAATTATGGGTACCACTATCGCACCCGAATATTCCGGAGTTTTGAATTTTCAAAATGCAAACTTCAATATAGCAAGTCTGAATGCTGCTTTTGAACTTAGGCAGGAAAAAATAGAAATTGATAATGAAGGAATCTATTTGGATCAATTTATCCTTCGGGATAGAAATAGCAATGAATTTGTGGTATCAGGAGAAATTTTAACCCAAAGTTATTTAAACCCTGAATTTGACTTGAGCTTGAAAGCTAATGATTTCAATGCATTGAATTCTACCAGGGAGGACAATGATCTTTTTTTCGGAACAGCAAATTTTGATGTGGATGCCAGGATCACCGGTGACCTTAACCTGCCGGAAATAAATGGCCAGCTAAGGGTAAATTCCAATACCGACCTTACTTATATAATGCCCGATGCCGAATTGGAAATGATGGAAAGAGATGGAATTGTCCGTTTTGTTAACCGTGAGGACCCAGACGATATATTAACGGCAAATACCGAAGAAGCCACTGCCGTAGTTTCAGGAATCGTTGTAAATACAATCATAGAAATAGATGAGGGAGCCTATTTTACAATTATTATCGATGATAATACCGGGGATAACTTTAGAGTAGGTGGGGAAGGAGCTCTAAATTTTAATATCGCTTCTAATGGCCGAAGCAGTTTATCCGGGCGATATGAAATGAACCGGGGTCATTATGAGATGAGCCTGTATGAATTGGTGAAAAGACGCTTTGAAATTGTAGATGGGAGCAGTATTTCCTGGTCTGGTGATCCTATGCAAGCAAGTTTAGACATCAGGGCACTTTATGAAGTTGAGACCGCCGCAACATCTTTAATGGCAGGTGGGGCTCGAGGCGATGTTAGTGGAAGGTTCAGACAGGAACTTCCCTTTCAGGTATATTTAAATGTTGATGGGGAGCTTATGCAACCTGAATTAAGTTTTGGCCTCGATATGCCGGAGGCACAGCAAGGGGCGATTGGCGGACAGGTATATGGTAGAATCCAACAGCTTAATCAGCAAGAAGCTGAATTAAATAAACAGGTTTTCTCGCTTCTTGTACTCAATCGCTTCTTCCCAGAAGGAGGTAGCGACGGTAGTCGAGGTGGGACTTTGAATATTGCGAGGGATAATTTAAACCAGGCCTTATCAGACCAATTAAACCGATTTTCTGACCAATTGGTAGGGGAAACTGGAATCGAGCTCAACTTTGGTGTTGACAGTTTTACTGATTATCAAGGCGATAGTCCCCAGGAACGTACTCAGCTGGATATAACTGCACAGAAGCGATTGATGGATGATCGATTGATTGTAAGTGTGGGCAGCCAGGTGGATGTGCAAGGAAGTAATCCTACAGGTGAGAGTACACCGATGATAGGAAATGTAAGCCTGGAATACCTCTTGACTGAGAACGGACGCTTTAGGTTGAAGGGATTCAGAAGAAATATGTATGAAAACGTTATCGATGGACAAATTATAGTTAGTGGAATCGCACTGATCTTTACCAGAGAATTCAATAAATTCAAAGAGTTATTTGAAAAGGAATTGCAGGCTACCCAGAATGAAAATTAAATATGGTTAAGAGAAATCACATCAGTAAGATTTTTTTAATTGCCTTTACAGGGCTTATCATTCAGGCCTGTAGTGTAAAGCGTTTTATTCCAGAAGACGAATTTCTTTATACTGGAGCCGAAATTGAGTTGAAAGCACAAGACAGTATAAAAGCACGAAACCGTATAAGGGAGGAGATAGCATCTGTATTAACCCCAGATCCCAACACTAAAATTCTCGGAAGCCGTCCCGGTTTATATTTTCATTATAAATCGCAAAGGGAAAACCCGGGGTTTATCAATAAGTTCTTTAATGATAAGATAGGAGAGGAGCCGGTTTACCTTTCGGATGTAGACCTTAACGAAACTTCTGACCTTATTAATAATCGCCTGGAGAATCGCGGATATTTTTATAGTGGGATTGGGACTTCCATTGAAAAGGATTCTACTGCTAAAATGGCTAAGGCAATTTATAAAGTCAATTTATCACGACCCTATAGGTTAGAGAAGTTTGAACTTGCTGCAGATTCCTTGAATATTTACCCTGAAATTAAGAAAAGCCTTGCAGATACCTATATAGAACCAGGAATGAGGTTTGATCTTACTATTCTAAAAGCGGAACGGGAACGAATTGACAAGCACCTTAAAAACCGTGGTTATTATAATTTCAATCCCTCCTTTTTAATATTTGAAGCGGATACCAACCGGTATAATAACAAGAAATTCAATCTGTTTTTGAAGCTTAAACAAAAGGTGCCTAAAGAGGCTACGATTCCATATCAAATAGATAAGGTCAATGTTTTTGCAAATTATGAGGTAGGAAAGGACAGTATTCCCCAAGACACAGTGCGATACGGGAATAAAAATTTTATCCAGGATCCCGAATTCTTTAAACCCAAATATCTTGAGCCTTATATACTAATAGAGCAGGGTAGCTATTATGATCCCGAGGGATCTCGTAATACTGCGAGAAGACTAGGTGCTATTGGTGCCTATAAATTTGTAAATATAAATTATAAAGAAATTGATACCATTGCCACAGATAGCCTTGGAAAACTGGAAGCTAACATTTATTTATCTCCTTTAAATAAAAGGTCTATAAGGGCTGAAATACAAGCAGTTACCAAATCAAATAACTTTGCAGGCCCGGGTGTTGCTGTTACCTTTACAAATCGAAATTTATTTCACGGTGGAGAAATCCTGAATGTAACAGGGAAATTTAATTTTGAAAAACAACTTTCCAGTGGTGAACAGCGCGGCTTGAGTAGTACTCAGTTTGGCCTGGAGACGGATTTGATTTTTCCCCGTTTACTTTTTCCGGCAAAAATAGATCATCACTGGTTTCGGTACTCTATTCCAAAAACCAAGATGAGCCTGGGAACGGACTACTTAAATAGAAGTAAATTATTTAGTATGATCTCGGCTTCAGCTAGGTTTGGGTATTACTGGGATGCCAACCGGTATGTAAGTCACGAGTTTAACCCAATTTCCCTGAACTATCTGAGACTTTCAAATACCACTGAAGAGTTCCAGGAGATTTTAAATGAAAATCCATATCTGCGTAACAGCTTTAACCAGGAATTTATTTCAGGCTTAACCTATTCTTTTATATATAATGGGCATATTGACACATGGAAAAGACATCAGTTTTTTCTCCATTCAACACTAGATATCGCGGGAAATAGCGTATCTCTTTTCACCAATAAGGATGATCCAAGACCGCATAAATTCCTGGGACTTGAATATGCGCAGTATGCCAAAGCAGATGCTGATCTCAGATACCATTTTCTAATAAAGGGGGAGAGCAAAATAGCAACACGGGTATTTGCCGGGTATGGAATTCCATATGGGAATTCTGAGGTTTTGCCATTTACCAAACAATATTTTTCGGGAGGGCCTTATAGCGTAAGAGCCTTTAGAATTCGTTCATTGGGACCAGGAACTTATAATCCCGAAGAAAGTGATAATAGCTCTTTCTTTGATCAATCAGGCAATATCCGTTTGGAAGCTAATGTAGAATATAGGTTTCCTATCATTTCATTTTTAAAAGGTGCTGCCTTTGTGGATGCCGGGAATGTGTGGAATAGCAAAGTTAACGATCAGCTACCCGGTGGTAAATTCAGTAAGGACTTCTTTAATCAACTGGGTATTGGCGGAGGCGTGGGGCTTAGAATCGATATTCAAAATTTTGTGGTTCGATTTGACCTGGCTGCACCCTTTCATGATCCTAGCCTGGAAAAGGGTGAACGTTGGATTTTTGGCATAGATGAACCTGTACTTAACTTTGCCATCGGCTATCCCTTCTAATGCTGCACTTTACCTCCATAACAAAGGTCTCCCGCATCCCCAAGACCCGGCACAATATATCCGTGGTCATTGAGCTCTTTATCAATGGCAGCAATCCATAATTGAGTGTTTTCCGGGAAATTTTCTGCAATATGTTTTACGCCTTCCTGGGCACCAATTACGGAAACCAGATGAATTTGCTTGGGTTTGCCCATTTCCTTCAGAGCATTGAGCACATTGACAAAGGAACGGCCAGTTGCCAACATAGGATCTGCAAGAATAAGTGTTTTCTCTTCCAATGAAGGTGAAGCGAGGTACTCTACGATGATCTCGAATCTTTCATCATCAAATGGATGATGACGATAAGCCGAAATAAAAGAATTTTCAGCCTCGTCGAAATAGTTAAGTAAACCTTCGTGCAAAGGGATTCCTGCTCTTAGAATACTACAAAGTACAATTTCTTTTTCTGGAAGATGCATGGCTGCCGTTCCCAGAGGACTTTTTATATCATTTAAAGAATAATCAAGGGATTTACTGAGTTCGTAGCCAAGGATTTCCCCCAAACGTTGAATATTTCTTCTAAAACGCATGCGATCATTTTGAATGCTAACGTCCCTTAATTCGGCTAGAAATTTGGATGCGATGGAATTTTGTTCCAAAAGGTGGTGAACCTGCATTTTAATAGTTTTAGCAAAGATATAAAATACAAAATCTAAAAAGGATGAAAATTAGGCCTTGTAATTTTATTATCTCTTAATTTGGCTATATTTTTGATGTATACTGGTCAAATTCAATTCAGTGATATGAAATCGGGGTTCTTACTTTTTATTATGTTATTCGTGGGACTGGTAACCCATGCCCAAATTGAAATTCCAAGGTCAACCAATACCGGGGGGTTACTCAAGGCTGAACCCGATTCAAAATCTGGTTTTCCTTTGCTCAAAGCTGAAGAACCAAAAGAAAGTAAATACCTTCGGAATGATAAGCCTAAAAAAATAGATTTCAGAGAGACCAATGATGAGCTAATAACTGCCGGTGAGGTAGTGGAAAAGAAATGGAAAAAAGACCGGGAAATTAAAAATGCTCATAAAGAAAATCAATACCTGGGAGATTTTACAACTGGAGGGAAGTTTGTAGAATTGTATGCCCGCGACCACGAGTATGTCGATGGGGATAAGGTGAGGGTAATTGTAAATGGCGTTGAGATCCAAAGAATCACCCTAGGTGGAGGTTATCTTCCAATTCTTGTTAAACTAGAGAGTGGTTTTAATAATATTGAATTCGAAGCTTTAAACCAGGGTACATCAGGCCCAAATACTGCTGAATTAAAGGTACTGGATGAAGAAGGCAAACTTGTCACAACCAAAGTATGGAACCTGCTCACGGGGGCCAAAGCAAGTCTTATTGTGGTAAAAAAATAAGTGTAAGGCTTAAAGAAAATCACCTGATTTTTCATTAACTTTAATAGTCGTGCCCACTTTAGGTAACAATTGTTACACTAAGATTTATGCAATAATTTTATATTCGAGCGCTTCACTAAATTAACAGGCTTGCAATTATTATGGATAAATTAAAGGTTTTTAAGACTATATCTAAAATTTTCCTCGGATTTGTTGTATTTATCGTACTCTTATTTGGGGGACTCATTCTTTTCATTGAATCCCCGGAATTATTTATTAAAGATAAAATAGCTGCGGCTGATTGGGAGCCAAATAATGTAGAAGAGGATCTGGAATATAAGATCCTTGACCGGGAAGTAGAGTACGGCTATCGGTTAGTAGCCGAATCTGCAAAATATATGGGACCCGGTGCCGAAAATGCAGAAATGAGATATGCGGGTAATAATCTTGCTTGCATTAATTGTCATTTACAAAACGGAACTCAGGCTGGTTCAGGTTCTTGGGTTGGAGTCCTGGAAAGATTCCCGCAATACTCTGGAAGAGACGGTAAAGAGTCGACCATAGAAGACCGGATAAATGGATGTATGGAGCGCAGTATGAACGGGAGAAAACTTCCGGTGGATTCCAAAGAAATGGAGGCTATAGTAGCTTATATGGATTATGTAAGTGAAGGAGTTCCAGAGGAAAGAAAAGCTGAATTTAAAGGTTATCCTCCTATAGAACTTCCTGATTTTCCTGCTGATCCACAGGTTGGTAAAGGTTTATATACTAAAGAATGTGCCGTATGTCATGGTGAAGACGGACAGGGCCAGCGACTTGAAGAAGCCGAAAAAGGATATTTATATCCGCCACTCTGGGGAGATGACACCTTCAATCACGGTGCAGGGATGCACCGGGTTATTACTGCTGCCGAATTTATAAAAAGCAATATGCCTTTCGAACAGGCAACCTGGGATAATCCCAAATTAACTGACGAAGAGGCATATCATATTGCTGCTTATATCAATAGTTTCGAGAGGCCTCGTAAAGCGAATACCGAACAGGATTTTCCTGATAAGAAATTAAAACCTGTTTCAACTCCCTATGGCCCCTGGGTAGATGACTTTTCTCCTGAGCAACATAAATATGGGCCTTTCCCTCCAATTATAGCTTTTTATAAAGAGAAATATGGTATAAGCAAAAGCAAATAAAAAGTTAATCAGCCAGATCCTCCAGGTGTTGAATTTCATTAACCGTTGAGCGTATCTGTTGCAAATGGTTTTCGAGCATTGTCTTGGTTTCTGGAGCAAAGGCGGTTTTCTTTAATTTTTCTTCATATTCCTTAAGACTGGCTTTTTCTCCCCTGAGACATTCTTCAAGAACGGCTTCATCATCATTTTTGGTGAATAAGGTCTTGAGGTTAATCCAGGTACGATGCAAATCTGCTGTGGCGCTTCCTTTTTCCTTAGGCTCCGCATTTAGAGCTCGGATTGCCTTATGAATTTCAGTGGCGAACCTATTACGCATTACGGCCTGTTGCTTGAGAAATTCCTTGAGGTTCGCATTATCGGCTTCTTCTAAAACTTTTTTATAGCCTTTTTCTGCATCATAGTTCTTTTCTAAAAGCTCTTGTAAACTATGAATCCTTTCCTTTTGGCTTTCTTCTTTCGCAGATTCTCTTGTAGTTTTCATAATGGATTGATTTTAAAAGGTTAATACCTTTAAATTTACAGCTTCACTGTCTAATAGCAATTGGTTTTAATTGGGTTTTAACAGAATTAGAATTAAAATATTCTTCTTAAATTTAATACCCTTACTAAAACCAATAGAATCATGAAAAAAGTACTTATTGCAATTGATTATCATCCAGTTTCAGAAGAAGTTGTAAAGGCTGGACATGAATTAGCTAAAAAAATGGAGGCTGAAGTATGTCTGGTTCACGTGCTGGCTGATGTTGCCTATTACGGCATGCAATATCAACCTTTCTTGGGATATGAAGGCTATAATGAAACAGCAATAGATCTAAACGTAGCTTCAGAAATGAGGGAGGTTGCAGAAGATTATTTAGAAAAAGCGGCGGCCCATTTAAATGATGAAAAAGTTGGTAAACACCTTGCAGAAGGTGATACCGCCAAAGCTATACTGGATTATGCTGATAAATGGCAGGCAGATTTAATAGTAATGGGAACTCATAGTCATTCTTTTTTGGAAAAGCTCCTTATGGGAACCGTAGCGGCCCAGGTTTTAGAAAAGACTAAAATTCCTGTTTATATGGTGCCTGTGAAAAAATAGCCATATTTACCAGGAAAATTTGTCCAATTTTTCCTTTTAAACTCATAAAAAGTTGATTTTATGAGTTTAAAATACGTTTTAATTAGGATAAGCTCTGGCCAGGCATTAATTTTGCATTCTAAGAAAGGTACTGCAATAATTGTATTTCCGGTTTAAAATCCTTATAATATCTCTGTTGCATTCAAAAGCGGCCTCCAGGTTAACCTTACCTGGTAAGTTGCTTTAAATAAAATAAATTTCAAATAATTAAATAATCAATAGGTAGTTAAAATCGAATGGCAAAATCTCAACAAACATTTAATAAAATAGAAAAAGAGAAAAAGAAATTAAAAAAGCGAGAAGAGAAAAGAAAGAAGAAGGAAGAACGCAAAGCTTCTAATTCTGAAAGTCCTGAATTCGCTTATGTAGATCAGTATGGGAATCTTACCGACACTCCGCCAGATCCTGATCAAAAAGAAGAGGTAGATGCTGAAAGCATTGAAATTGGAGTACCTAAAAAAGAAGATATGCCTGAGGAAGATCCACAAAGGGAAGGAAAAGTTTCCTTCTTTGATCACTCGAAAGGCTTTGGTTTCATTATGGATACCCAAACCCAGGAAAAATATTTTGTTCACATCAGTGGTACCCTCGAAGATATCGATGAGAATGACAAGGTTACTTTTGAACTTGAAAAAGGTATGAAAGGAATGAATGCCGTAAGGGTCAAAAAGATATAATGTCAATTTTAAAGCTTCGGTATCAAACTTTTAGTTTTACCGGAGCTTCTTTATTTATGGACAATTAATATTGTCCTGTTACTTCCTGAAACTGGAAATTACCCTTTCCAGTTTTCCCTATTCCTAAACATTTTATGCAGAAAACTACAAAAGATCTTAAGGAGATCCTGAACAAGCTCGGTATTTCCGAACTCAACCCTATGCAAAAAAAAGCGCATAAGGTAATCAAAGAACAGCGTGATACTGTTATTCTTTCGCCAACAGGTACTGGAAAAACCTTGGGATTCTTATTACCCTTATTTGAGCTGTTGGATGCTGATGTGGATAGGGTACAGGCCATTATTTTGGTTCCTTCAAGAGAATTAGCCATCCAAATAGAGCAGGTAACACGAGAGATCGGCTCTGGTTTTAAAGCCAATGCCGTGTACGGAGGAAGGGCATTTTCTAAAGATAAAGCAGAATTAAACCATCCGCCCGCAATCCTCATTGGAACCCCGGGTCGTGTTGCTGATCATATAAGAAGAAATTCCTTTTCAATACAAGAGATCCGGACCCTAATTCTAGATGAATTCGATAAATCCCTGGAGGTAGGATTTACAAATGAAATGTGTGAGATTATAGAAAGCCTGACCAGACTAAATAAGCGAATTCTCACCTCGGCAACCCAAAAAATGGATATACCGAAATTTACCGGTGTAAAAGAACCCCGGATATTGAATTATCTGGAAGGAGGGAAGCCTCAACTAAGAATTAGAACTCTGGCAGTACCAGGAAGTGATAAACTACCTGGTTTGAAAAAGCTCCTTGCTCAAAACCCAAAAGCCTCTGGAATAATTTTCTGTAATTTAAAAGACAGCATTGCCCAGGTCAGTACATTTTTAGATAAACATCAAATTGCTCATGCCTGCTTCTTTGGAGGGATGGAACAAAAGGACAGGGAACGGGCATTGATAAAATTTCGAAATGGAAGCCACCGTATCATTATTGCAACGGATCTCGCAGCTCGTGGGATAGATGTACCAGAGATTGAATTTATAATTCATTATCAGCTTCCATTGAAACATCAGGAATTTATCCATAGAAACGGAAGAACCGCCCGAATGAATGCCAAGGGCATTGCCTATGTTTTACATGGGGAAAATGAAAGCCTTCCTGAATTCATTAAGCCAGATCAGCTTGACGGGGAAGTAAAGCAGCCCCATGAAGCCAGAGAAAATAATGCTCCTAGGCAATCTACCTTATTTATTTCAGGAGGGAGAAAAGATAAAATATCCAAAGGTGATATAGCTGGTTTGTTTCTAAAACAGGCTGGCCTTGAGATGGAAGAACTTGGTCTTATAGAGCTTAAGCATGATTGCGCTTTTGTGGCCGTGCCTTCTATAAAGGCTCAACATTTAATAGAAGTCCTTAATAATAGTCGTTTAAAACGGAAAAAAGTAAGGATAAAACTGGTATAACTTGTATTTAAGTGGCATGTAATCTGGTGTAAAATACAGGAAATTCCGTATAAAGAGGCAATGATGTTGAAGTTAACTTGAACTGTTTTAAGTAAAGTACTTAGAATGAGGTCTAATTTCTAAACATATGCCATCATGAAAAGCTTTTTTCAACGTTCTAAAAATAAGATTTTACTCTTTTCATTTTGCTTTCTGGTAACGGGAAGTCTTATTGGGCAAGAGCCCTTTGAAGATTCTGTGGTCATTACCAAAACCGATAATAATTTGCAATGGGGACCTTGTCCTGATTTTATGCCTGCTGGCTGTGGGGTTGCGGTATTACATGGAGATCCGAGTAAAAAGAATGCGGATATCTTTTTTAAGGTGCCAGCAAATGCTGAAATTCCGATGCACACGCATACTTCGGCTGAGCGTATGGTATTGGTATCTGGAGAATTGGAAGTAACTTATGAGGGTGAAGATACCAGAATCCTAAAGGAAGGTACTTATGCCTACGGGCCGGCGCAAAAACCGCACCGTGCTAAATGTGGAGATTCGCCCTGTGTTTTATTTATTGCCTTTGAGGAACCCGTTGATGCTTTTGCAATGGATGAGTAAAATGAAAAATCCCGGTGGCTTAAGTCTGGTCTTTATTAGTTTATTTAGCTAAACCTGATATATTGACCTATAATTTATATTATGTAAAATAGAAAATTACAGAAAGCCTGTTCTAATATAATAAAACTAAAATTCAACGATTTAGTCTCCCTATCTTCCACAATTCAAAATAAGAACCAACCTTAATATCAAGGCGTTTCAACGTCTAGCTAAAAATATACATATCTAAATCCCGAAAATTTCTTTTCGGGATTAGATATATTTAATAAACTGTCTTTGAATTATTCCTTATTAATCCTCTTTTGTAACTAGCACATACACACACGGAATCACAATAAGATTCAAAATTGTTGCCGATAGTAACCCACCAAGAATCACCACAGCCATTGGACTTTGGATTTCACTTCCCGGTTCGCCTCCCTTTAAAGCAAGCGGAATAAGTGCCAGACCTGTGGTGAAAGCCGTCATCAATATCGGGTTCAATCTATCAAGCGCCCCGGTTTTTATAAGTTCAAAGCCCCTTAATCCTTCTTTTCTCAGGTCTTCGTACCTTGATACCAACAGGATTCCATTACGGGTGGCAATCCCGAATAAACTGATGAAACCTATCGTAGAAGCAATACTTACGATTCCGGAAGTAAAGTACACGATAAGAATCCCACCAATGAGTGCCAGAGGAAGGTTGATAAGGACGATGAACGCAAGTTTTACGTTTTTGAATTCAAAATACAACAATAGGAAAATCACCAGAACGGCAACAATCGCAGTAAGTAAAAGCATTTGAGAGGCTTTTGATTCGCTCTCAAACTGTCCGCCGTATTCCACCCGGTATCCTTCCGGTATATTTACCGAAGAATTCACAGTTTCCCGGATTTCTTCCACAGCGCTCCGCAGATCACGTCCCTGCACATTCGCAGCCACAACGATTTTTCGCTGCACATCTTCCCGGCTAATAGTATTGGGACTACTTACCGAAGAAACTGTGGCGAGCTGTTCTAATGGCACCTGTGAACCATTGGGCAATCCTATCAAAGCAGTTCTGATATTCTCTATGCTATTCCTGAATTTCTCTCCATATCGAACTACAAGATCAAAATACTGCTGCCCTTCATAGATCTCACCTACCTCGTGCCCGGCAAAGGCTATGTCCACCTGTTCCATAAGTTGTCCCACAGTCATCCCATAAGCCGATAATATTTGGCGTCTTGGGGTAATCTTGAGCTGCGGTACTTCGATCTGTTGATCTACGGCAACATCAGCAAGGCCGTTGATTGGAGTGATATTCTCCTCAACACTTTTACCAATTTCATAAAGCTGTTGCAGATCGGGTCCAAAGATCTTGATCGCAATATTGGCCCTGGTTCCCGAAAGCATATGGTCTATTCGGTGAGCGATTGGCTGTCCCAGCGTTATATTTACCCCGGGCACAATGCTCAGTTTTTCCCTTACGCCTTCAAAGAATTCTTCTTTGGATTTATCTTCCAAAGTAAAAGGCACATCGATTTCGGCGGCATTCACGCCCTGGGCGTGTTCATCGAGTTCTGCTCTCCCTGTTCTTCGGGTAACCACATCTACTTCGGACATCTCTAGTAACAGCTGTTCGACCTGTCTACCGGTTTTATTACTCTCCTCAAGCGACATTGCCGGCGGACCAACTACACTAATCACCATGGACCCCTCATTGAACTCCGGAAGGAAACTTCTTCCCAATTGCGTGAAAATGGCGATGCTGAACAAGAAAGCAATTACAGTCACTCCGATTATCGTTTTTGGGATCTTCAGAGCCCGATTCAGAGTTCCTGCATAGCGCTGTTGTAACCACCTCTCCACCCGGGTTCCTTCAGATTGTTTCTTTAGCATTTTTTCATCTTTCAGAAGGTAAGAGCATAACACCGGAGTAACAGTTACTGCCACCACTAATGAAGTTAAAACTGAAGTGATAAAGGCAATACCGAGAGGTTTCAGCAATCGGCCTTCCATACCGCCAAGGAAAAACAGCGGTATAAAAGAGACGATGATTATAAGGGTAGCAATGATGATTGAACTTCTTATTTCTACCGAAGCATCCCTTACCACCCTAATAACAGGTTGTCTTTCAGCTTTTGGTTTACGAATATTCTCTCGCAGGCGTTTATACACATTCTCGACATCGATAATGGCGTCATCCACCAGTGCACCAATGGCAATGGCCATGCCTCCCAGGCTCATCGTATTTATGGTGTAACCCAACCATTTTAAAACAATGATGGATACCAGTAAAGAAATTGGGATGGCCAGCAGTGAAATAAAGGTGGTTCGCCAGTTCATAAGAAAAATGAACAATACGATGACCACAAAAAATGCTCCTTCAAGCAGGGTCATATTCAGGTTACTAATGGAAGCGTCAATGAAATCTGCCTGACGGAAGATCTGACTTTTGATCTCCACACTTTCGGGTAAACTGCTTTCCAGTTCCGCGATGGCTTCATCCAACCTTTCGGTGAGCATCAGGGTATTGACATCGGGCTGTTTTGCGATGGTGAGAATAACTGCGGGATTTCCATTGAGGGAACCATCCCCGATCTTGTCGGCAGCACCTATCTTCACGCTCGCTACATCTTTAATTTTGATGCTCTGGCCATTCACTTGTTTCACTACGGCTTCCTCCAGGTCTTCTACCGCATAAGCTCTTCCGCTACCTTTTATGATATATTGATTTCCGTACTGATTTAAAAAACCACCCGGAGCATTGGTGTTCGCCTCCTTCACCTTTTGAGTTAGTTCAGCGAGGCTTACGGTGTAATATTTCATCTTACCGGGATCGGCGAAAACCTGGTATTGCTTGTAATCACCACCTATCACAACTACGTTGGCGATTCCTCCAATGGCCTTTATCCGCGGACGGATCTGCCAGTCTGATAAGGTTCTTAGTTCCATAGGGCTAAGACTGTCTGAAGTGACTCCCAACAACATTACTTCCCCCATAATTGAAGAAATAGGTGCCATTGTTGGTGCTCCTACGCCATCCGGCAGGTTCTCGCGAACCATGGGAATACGCTCACTTACAATCTGTCTTGCCTTGTAAATATCGGTCCCCCAGTCGAATTCCACCCAAACAATTGAAATTCCTGCAGCTGAAGAAGAACGAATCCTTCGTACATTCGGGGAACCATTCATTGCGGTTTCAAGCTGATAGGTCACTAGTTTCTCTACCTCTTCCGACTCCATTCCGTGAGCCTCGGTAAGTATGGTCACAGTAGGCGCAGTAAGGTCGGGAAATACGTCCACGTTCATTGTACGTGCGAAGTAAAACCCGGTAACACTTAACATCACCGCTGCCAAGAGTACCAAAAGCCGGTTATGGAGCGAAATTGATAATATTTTATTTAACATCTAATTTCGGTTTCTGGATTAATGTTCGTGTCCGTGACTGGGTGTTTCCCCAGACATTGATGCCATCTTCACCTGGTAATTACCGGTAGTCACTACAACTTCGCCAACTTGAAGCCCAGCAAGAACCTGTGCGTTTTTTCCATTTCGTTTCCCTATTTTAACTGGCCTTCGCTCAAAACTTTCCCCACTGGTTTGGACGATCACAGAATAATTTCCGTAGTCTTCAAGCAGCGCAGCTTCTGGTACCACTACCCCTGTTTCAGCTGTACCTAGGGCGATCTGAACCTCGGTAAAACTACCCTCGGGCATTTCAACGATATCCTCAACTCTTATGTAAACAGGGATCATTGGTTTCACTTCCTTACCAACCGACACCACTGAAGCCCCTTCTAATTCATTCCAGTCCCCACTGTCACTTTTGTACCAAACCTTCGTGATAGATTTCTTGCTCGGGTTGTAAGAGGCACTTAATTGCGTTTTTAGCAGTCGGGATTGATGCGTACCAATGGAGATTAGATTAGCGCCCTGCTCCACATAATCTCCGTTAGAGGTATTGATAGCTTTGATAAAACCGTCAAAAGGGGCTCGAATCTGTTTTCCGCCCGCTCCGTAATTAGAGGCTAAGGCCTGATAATTCGCTTCGGCTACCCGGAAATCACTCTCCACTCTTTCAAATTCAGATTTAGGTACAATCCTGTCTTCGTAGAGTTCTTTTTTCCGTTCATACTCAGCTTTGGCCTGATCGTACCTGGCTCTGGCCTGAGCAATCTCAGCCTGGATATTATTGGAAGAAAGGCCTTCACTGCTTAGATTCATTAACAATTCTCCTCTTTTTACCTCGGAACCTTCGGTAAGGTTTTCTGAAACAAAATTCACCATTCCATTAGCGCCTGCAGCAAGGGTTTTATAAGTTCCGGGGGCAGCCTGCCAGACTCCTGAAGTATTTACGATGTCGTAGATTTCTCCCCGGCTAACCGGTACGGTCTGAAAATTGATCTTCCAGGCCTGCTCCTTTAGGAAACTGATAGCACCATCTTCTGTCTCAGAAATATTTTTTGAAGCTTCTTCGACAGAGGAGTAAACCTCTACGTCTTTAACTACGATTCTGTCCGAATACCCGGGAGTTTTAAGGTCAAAAACCAGGTCATAAACTCCGGGCTCTTTTGGTTGTAAGGCGGGAGAAAATATCCCGGGTGATGAAGGTGAGTCCACTTTATGTCGTATTCCGTTTTCACCTTTTATCAAACTAACGGTTACTGAACCTTCCCGAACCGGCTGATGTTGGTCAAGAACAGTAAAATGGGCCGCGAATTTGCTGATTTTTCCTTCGACCAGGGCCGGAAATTCTACAAAGAGCTCGGTATGTTCTGTCCAGATGGTTTTGCTTATCGCAGGAACACCTGTGCTAAGATGATTTCCCTCTGCATCATGAGCGTGATCCTCTTCCTCATTGTTTCCGCAGGAAATTAGAAAAAGAGGAATTAATAATATTATAAGATATTTCATGTTTTAAATCCGATTTTAATGATCGTGATGTTCGGTTCCATCATCGTGGGTGTGCTGATCGGATTCCTCGTGCGTATCTAAAGAATCTTCACCTACCTTGAATTCTTCTTGTTCCATATGATCCTCGTCCATATGGCCACCGTCTTCATTATGGGGATGACCATGCTCTTCTTCCTCATGCGCGTGAGCTTCAGCACCCTCCTGGTGTTCGTGACCGTGGTCTTCATTTGTTGTCTCTCTGCAAGCTGAAAAACTAAATACTAATATTGCTGCGAAAAATAAATTCTTGAAGTTCATAATGTTTGTTTTTTATTTATAATTGATGTTTTAAAAGTGCTGCTTTTAACTGAAAAAGCTCTTTCTGCATTTCCAGCATATTGTTATAGGCTTCACGGTAAAATTCTACCTCCCGGTAATAATCCAGAAAGGAGAATTCTCCGAGGTTATAGGCTTTAAATAAAAGTTCCTCCGATTTTAAATCCTCGAATGTTTCCCTGTATTCCTCGTATTTCCTCTTTAGTAACTGGTATTGCCGATAGTTCTCCTGAAACCTCGTGTAAAATTCGGCAGTTTTAGCGCTGGTATTGTCCTTGGTGTATCCCAGATTAGCCTTGGCTGCCTTTATTTTATTGTTGCTGTTCCAAAGTGGAATGGAAAGTCCAGCAAGAAACCCGGAATAATTACTGGTATTTACGCCCTGGTAATTGTAACCAATAGTGAGATCAGGGAGAATTTTATTCTTCTCCAGTTTAACCTGTTGCTCTGCGAAAGCTTGCTGAGAATTGAGCATCTGAATTTCTGCATCGTCAGAAAGTTTTTCTTCCCAAAGCATCTGCAAATCTGCTATTTCAGAATCAAAAAACCGAATCTGCTCCTCCTGAATCGGGTTTCCTCCATTGAGTTTCTGAAGTTCCATCAGCGTATTTCTGATGCTGATTTCTATTTGATCTATTTCAAACTGTTGCTGCAACCAGGCAATTCTTGCCTTATTCAACTCCAGAATACCGATCTGTTCCGCATCGAATAAACCTTGAATCTGATCGTAGACTTGTTTAGCCTGCGCTACTCTTTCCTGTTCTAGTTCCTGTCGCTGTTGTAAATTTTGCAGCTCCAATAGCTGTAATTTAGCCTCCAGAAGAACCTCCTGGCGCAAGCTTTTGTATTCCAGTTCCAGCAAATCCTTTTGTTTAGCTATCTTTTTTCCACGGGCGCCATAAACTGAGGGAAATTCAAATCTTTGAGAGATCTGGTATTCATAGTACTCATCGCCCTGATGGTCACCAAAGGGAAGATAAAAAGCAGTAAGCTGTGGATCCTGTAAATTATTTTCCGTCTTGTTTCCAAGATTTTGACTTGCCATAAAAGACTTATACGCTTTAAGCTGCCTATTATTTTGGCTTATATCCTGCATAATGCCCTCTGTTCCAGTGTTCTGAGCAAATGAGCTGATAGAGATAAGGATTCCACCCACAGCGGAAACTATATATCTGTTCATAAAACTTAAAATTTGGTTTAATCTAAAAATTTAGGAAGTCTGCCTACAGTTGAAAAACAAATAAATAAACAAAGGCATGACTTAGTGATCAAACCAATTGGGGTGGTCCTCTTAAAGAGAGTAAGGATAAATACGGGTTAAAATATTTTTTGGGAGGATGATAAACTTCAAAATTATCGGAATCCTTTTCAGCCAATGCCCTCTTATCGGCGTAATAATTCTTTAAGGTATTTTTTTTGGATTGGGTTTTCTGCATTCTTAGATCCTGAGAATGTTCCATGAGGACAGGAATCTCATTGAATGTGATCGAATGCGAGTGTATCGCCAGAAGATAGGACCAAAATCCATCTAATCTATTTTGATCGCTCTTATTTTTGTGATGATGATCTGTACCCGAAGTATGCTGATGGGCTATTTCATTGTTTTCCTTATGATGTTCATGATGGGAATGAGGAACTACCTGATGAAAAGACATCAGTATAAAAATTCCAAGAAAGAAATAAGCTTTTATTTTTTGGTTTCTGAACATTTTTCCAAATATAAAAATAATCTTTAGTCTTACACTTTTCTGCTGTGGTGAATCCACATAAGAAAAAACAACAAATCGATTCAATTATAGATCCAGGGATTGTCTAAAGTTTTCTAAATTTTAAATTACTTACCTCCTAGACATAGATAATTATTGTAATTTGATTTCCCATGGAAATTAACGGACGATAACCTAAAGCTTAAAACCTATGGCAGGCGGATCAAAAATCGCAATATATGGTGCTATTGGCGCCAATACCTTAATAGCTATCAGCAAATTTACAGCATCATTTTTCACCGGAAGTTCAGCCATGATGGCTGAAGGGATTCATTCCCTGGTAGATACGGGTAATGGTCTTCTCCTTCTTTTAGGAATCAAACGATCCAAACAGGAACCAGACGACATGCACCCTTTTGGCTATGGCAAGGAGGTATACTTCTGGAGTTTTGTGGTGAGTATTCTTATTTTCGCCTTAGGAGGCGGTTTTGCTATTTACGAAGGTATTCATGCCTTGCAGGATCCTCATGTAATTAAAGATCCAACCTGGAATTATGTGGTGCTGGTAGCAGCTATAATTTTTGAAGGCACCGCGCTGTACCTGGCTCTTAAGACGTTTAATAAATCAAGGGCGAAGAAGACCAACATTGTTAGCAGCATAGTAAAAAGTAAAGATGCTGCTACCTTTGCTGTGATTATTGAAGATACCGCGGCCCTGGCAGGTCTTCTTGTAGCATTATTGGGTATATTTCTATCCCAACAACTCCAAAATCCATATTTAGATGGAGCCTCTTCTATCCTAATTGGAATTATTCTTTTGGTTGTAGCCACTTTTCTAGCTCGTGAAAGCAAAGGTCTCCTCCTGGGAGAAAGTGCCAGTCCCCTTGTGATGGTATCTATAGAGAAAATTCTGAAAAGGAATATCAACATTAGTGACTGGGCTGTTCCCCAAACCATGCACTTTGGTCCTGATAATATCTTCGCCGTAATCGAGATTGATCTTGCTGATGATCTCAAACTTGATCAGGCAGAGAAAACCATGGAAAGCCTTCGGTTGGAAATAAAAAATAAAATTCCCCAAATTACCCAGGTGGTTATTCAAACCAGTAATAAAATCAATGAATAACCTATTTTAAACTAAAAATTTAGGTTAAAGAAAGTTTGGATAAAAAACCAATCATAAATCTTTGCCAAATATGCCAGAGAGGCTTGGCTGGTTAATGAAATTTATTTTTCTTGAACCTAAATAAAAAGTAATACTATGGACGCAAGATTTCAATATGTTAAGATCGAGAAAAGCGAAACTTTAGAGGAATTCAGCAGGAAAAAGCTGGATAAATTAGAAGCCAAATATGATTTCATCATTAGTGCGGAAGTGCATTTTAAAAAACATGAAGTTGAAGATCCTAAGGGGTACATATGTAATATTAGTATCAGTATGCCCGGTCCTCAAATTTTTGCAGAGTCCAATGAAACTTCATTCGAAGCTGCTGTCGTAGAATCTATAAAAGATATCGATCGTCAGCTCCAAAAGAGAAAAGCAAAAATGAGTACGCATTAAAATGAATTAAATTATTGGATAAGGGTCTGAAATGGCAGCATCCCGGAAGTGTTTTACTTTGGGGACACAGTGAAATTTCAGACCCTTTTTTATATATTCTATTTCTTTTTCATTTTATCCTCATAGGTTTGGTCTAATGCCTGGTCCTCACCTAGTTCCTGTTCTTCAATTCTTTCCTTGAATTCATTTATAATTCCACCCTTGGCCAAAATATTTATCTGGCGATCACTTAGGCTATGTTTGGTTTCAAATTTTATTCTCTCACCGTTCGGTTTTCGAATTATTACTTGAATATTATTACGATTTATGACATCATTACGGAGATTTCTGAAGGTGATAACATCTCCTTGCTCTATTTTATCGTAGTCACTTAGGTCTAAAAATTCCAGTGGTAAAATTCCGAAATTAACCAGGTTCTGCCAGGCAATACGAGCATACGAATTTGCTATTACTGCTACCTGCCCAAGGTACTTAGGAGCAATAGCCGCGTGCTCCCTACTTGAGCCCTGGGCATAATTATCTTTTGCGACCACAATATGACCGCCGTGCTCATCCTTGGATTTCATCGCACGATCGTAAAAAGTTTCATCAATTACCGTATAGGCAAACTTACTGATTTCAGGAAGGTTACTTCTAAAAGGTAGTACCTCTGCTCCTGCTTTGAGGATCTCATCCGTAGAAATATTATCCCCCATTTTCAATAAAACCGGGACGGTATAATGATCCTGCATGGGTTCGATGTAAGGCAATGATTTAATATTGGGACCTTTTTCGAGTTCAATACCAGTATTGTCTTCCGGCGGCGCCACCAGCATTTCGGTATTGATAATTTCCATTTCGGGATACTGGAACTGTGGATAGCTCATATCGTAGCGTTTTTCCATATCTCTTGGATCAGTGATTTTTCCTGTTAATGCAGAAGCAGCAGCTGTCTCCGGGCTACATAGGTAAACCTGATCATCCTTGGTCCCTGATCTATCCGGGAAATTTCTAGGCATAGTTCTTAAGCTAATTGTTTTAGAGGCCGGGGCCTGACCCATCCCTATACAACCCATACAACCGGATTGGTGAAACCGTGCTCCGGCTTTAATGAGATTAGCAAAGGCTCTGTTATCTATCATATTCTGAATGATCTGCCTGGAGGTTGGATTTATATCGAAGGATACCTCTCCACTGACATTCTTCCCCTCCACTATAGCACCGGCTATCCAGAAATCACGTAGGCCCGGGTTAGCTGAAGATCCTATCACTACCTGGCTTATTTCTTTGCCTTCTACTTCTCTGACCGGAACTACATTTCCCGGGCTGGTAGGTTTTGCTATTAAAGGAACAAGCTCATCGAGAATTATTTCCTCATGAAGATCATATTCACAACCCTCATCGGCTATTAATTCCTTCCAGTCATCCTCTCTGTTTTGTGATTTTAAAAACCTTCGGGTTTCCTCATCACTTGGAAACACGGTGGTAGTTGCTCCCAATTCAGCTCCCATATTGGCGATGACATGTCGGTCCATGGCACTTAAATTTTTGAGTCCATCCCCGTAATATTCGACGATCTTCCCTACCCCACCTTTAACATCATGGCGGCGTAACATTTCAAGAATAACGTCTTTTGCACTGACCCAATCCGGAAGATTTCCCGTTAACTTTACGCCCCATACTTTTGGCATTTTCACAAAGTATGGCTGGCCTGCAATGGCCGCGGCAACATCAAGCCCTCCTGTTCCAATAGCAAGCATACCCAAAGAACCTGCTGCGGGGGTATGGCTATCAGAACCTACCATGGTTTTTCCGGGTTTTCCAAAGCGCTCCATATGGACTGGATGACTTACTCCATTTCCTGGACGGCTATACCATAATCCAAATTTTCTTGCGGCCGATTGCAAGAAAACATGATCATCAGCATTTTTAAAATCGGTTTGCAAAAGATTATGGTCAACATATTGTACGGCTACTTCGGTCTGGGCTTTTTGCAGCCCCATAGCTTCAAGCTCCAATTGAACGAGGGTGCCGGTAGCATCCTGAAGTAAGGCCTGGTCAATTTTTAAGCCTATTTCAGTTCCGGGTGTCATCTCTCCTTTGAGAAGATGTTCCTTTATAAGTTTCTGGGTTACATTTAATTTAGACATAGTTGGTAGTTTTAATTCTTAAAATATCATTTTTTCTACTGAATTACTTAGCATTTAACAATATCTTATAGCTTGATTCTGGACGAATCCTTTATTTTCATCCCTGAACCAAACTTGATATCATGAGTGTAATCATAAAACGGGCACTTTTTGGAGGTGCAGTGGCTACTCTTGTTATGGCTTCCGGAACTTTTGCCCTGGGAAGACTTTCGGGATACCAGGCTAAGGTTTTACTGGAATCCTCTGTTTCGGGTATTAATATGCTCTGCAATACTGTTATTTTAGGTTCTTCTACCATTTTGGCACTGATGCTAACTTTATTAAGTCTAAGCCGGGCCGCCAATTCCAGTTTAAATAAGGAGCATTATAAACAAGTTCTAAGTATTGCTAAATACGATACTATCCTGATTATATCCGCGGTGATCGCTTTCTTATTTCTCAATATACCTATCACTGAAAGCGAAGAAGTACCAGGAACCTGGTATACGACCATTTATTATATTACCCTGGGTGTCGCCGCTTTACTTGGAGGAGGTTTGATTGCCATTGTGACCATGTTGTACGGAACAATAGCCAATATTATTTTAATAGTTGGACTTGGAGTAACCGACCATCCGTTGGTAGAAGACAGCCAGGACGAAAAGTCCGGAGAGAATCAAGAAGATGGGGCCACCTGAAAAATAAAACCAATACCTGACTGAATCCTGTTAGAAATTGGGAAAGGCATCATTTTATTTTTATAGCAGCCCCGGGAAACTAAAATCTAATTACTTCGGCTCAATGCATTTATAATATCGGTTTGTTGCCCTTCTTCCAGGTTAAATCCTGGTTTCCCTTTCCTTGGAAATAAATAGCTAAAGGGTTCTCTAAAGGCGCTCCAGCTTTCGGCCAGACCAAAATCATCGTTCTTCTTTTTCATCTCAGGACGTTTGAACGTATTAAGATCGGACTCATAAGGGGATCCCTCAGCATCATCGCCCGTAAATAACATTCCGTCATTTATTTCGGAATAAAGAATTACAGATGCTCCACCGTTACCGGGAAGATCAAATACTTTTAGACCAAAATCTTTCAATACATTCTCTCTTGCAGTGATATCCTTCGTCCTAAAATCATCTTTGAAATTCTTCCTTGGATGAGCAAAAATGGCGGCACCTCCGGCATCTTCAGAAATTGTTTTTAGGTCTGCATAGGCCGTTTTCATAATTTCATCGCAGGTAATTAACACTCCTTTAATTCGATAACCATCAGTGACCAGTTTTTTAACGGCATCTTTTGTCGATTTTTCCACCACATCTATCAAGAGGATATCCTGGCGGTTAATATGTCTAATGGCATAGCCCTGATTATGGCCTATATCGTTTTTATCACCTTTAATAATAAAGGTGTCGGGTATTAGCTTATGAAATTTCCCTGGCTCCGCCTTTTGGATAAATTCGGCAGATTGGCTGTGCAGCACCTCCATTTTATCAACTGTCTTCATAAATACTTTGGATTTTAAATTTGTACCATCAAGATACAAATACAGCACTTTTTCGGCAAGGCTTTAAGAAGGGTTTAGGAGTTATTTAACGCCAAGGCAAATCCGGAAAATCTTCCGTGGTAGGAAAGCGAAAAGCAATGATTTTTTGACTGGCCTCCGAGATATATCTGAGGAATAAGGTTTTTGTCTTTTTTTATCTCCACAGGCGCGCAAAAAGGACCATCAGAGGTTTCAAGCTCCTTTATTAAAGTTTGTCTTAGGTTTTCTTTGGAGGTGATGTTTTTCCATATTACCTTTTCATTATCCAAATTGGTGGCCAGGCTTGTAATAACACTAGAATTTAAATTACTTCTGGTTATATAGGACTCTTTGTGTTCCTTTATGATTACCTCTCCGGTTGCCATATCTGAAGAGATAGTATGGAGAATGCACGACAAGCTGCCCGGATTGAATCTTGGAGGCAAATTGTTGCTTCGTTGCCAGGCTTTATAGGCAGCTTCTTTCATGGTCCAGAACAGCCAGAGCGTCCTATCTTTGTCTTTTGAATTCAGAATTTGTTGACACTCTTCTTTGGTGAATATTTTTTGAAGATATCCTGGTCGTCTCCAGTTGCTTTGCACTTTTGCCAGTTCCAGATCAACCACATCATTCCCGATCATTTTTCTTTTAATTTCTGCCTGATTATATTTTTTGCATCAGCTACCGTTAACATTCCTTCCATGGAATCATTATCGATTTCAATATCAAACTCATCCTCTACATCTAGGATGATGTCCACAAGATTGGCAGAATTCACCTCCAGGTCCTTGATAAAATGGGTACTATCTTGGAATTCCTTTAATCCTTCCTGGTTTTGAGCATAAGGAGCGACTATATTTTTTAATTTCTCACTTAGTTCTTTTTCTTGCATAGTTGAAGATTCTGAAATTAATTCTTATTCTGTTTTTCTGAAAATTACCACAGCATTCACATCGCCAAATCCAAAGCTTGCCTTAGCCAGGATCTTAAATGGACGTTCTAAGGTTTTTTGAGGCACTCTTTCTTTAGAAATGGCCTCTGCAATATCCTGATGAAGATCTTCACAATTAATATTGCCAAATATAAAATCGTGTTTTAGCTGGAGTACACTTGCCACACATTCTATGCTACCGGACCCGCTTAGACAGTGTCCCGTCATACCTTTTAGGGAATTGATGTAAGGAAAATTTTCACGTTTTCTGCCTAAAGCTGCTTTCCAATTTAAAATTTCGGTAGCATCCCTGGTGGTTGCCGTTAAGTGACCATTGATCGCTTCTACTTCCTCACTCATTATTCCGGAATTCTCTATGGCTTCCCTGATGCAGCGCTGCACGGCGATATCATTGGCTGCTGTCATACTACCGCCACCACGTTGTCCTCCACTGTTAACCGCTCCTCCTAATACTTCCGCATAGATTTGAGCCCCTCGTGCTCTTGCTGATTCATAATCTTCCAGTACCAATGCACCAGCTCCACTTCCCGGAACAAATCCGGAAGCTGTGGCACTCATGGGACGGGAAGCCGAAGTTGGATTGTTATTAAAATTATGTGGCAAGATCCGCATGGCATCAAAACCGCCCCAGACAAAAGGCCCGTGATCATTACAACTTCCCACCAACATTCGTTTTGCTTTCCCAGATTTTATCCTGTCATAGCCCATTAGAACAGCTTCAGTTCCCGTTGAGCATGCAGAAGAATTTGTGGTAACCTGATTTCCACAGCCGAGTTTACCACCCAAAAAAGCGCTAATACCACTAGCCATAGTTTGCAGAACACTTGTACTACCCAATCTACGGGTTTTTCCTGCTTCTATAAGATGTATGGCTTCGCGGAATTTATCTACCCCAAGGATGCCGGTTCCAAATATGATCCCGCTTTCCCAATCAGGAGAATTCTCCTTATCAATTGGTAGACCAGCATCCTTCCAGGCATCAATCCCAGCGATGGTACCATAAAAGATCCCACTTGAATTTAAACCTCGTAATTCCAAAGGAGAAAAATACTGCTGAAGCCTTTCCTGAGTGAGCTCTGGCTGGCCGGCTACCTGACAACTAAAATTAAGCGCTTCTAATTCCCGGAAATGGGCAATACCGCTTTTCCCGTTTTTGATGGCGGTTTTAAAATCGGAGAGGTTCGTGGCGTTGGGAGCCATTACGCCTAAGCCAGTAATTACTACACGTTTTTTAGCCATTGATTAATAATCTTTTCAAAATTAATTTTATCAGGAACACATTCCGGCAATTCTACCTTTGCAAACAAGCTTATCGTCCGCATTATACATCCTTACCTCACATTTTAATTTTTTAAACCTGAAATATATTTTTTCCGAGACCACCTTGACCTTTTCTCCGGGTAAAACAGGTAGATAGAAATCTACCTCTGTAGAACTCATGGCGATTTTTGGGGGCTTCTTTCTTTCCTCTTTTAATAGAAAAATACCGAGGCAGACCACTCCTATTTGGGCCATACATTCGGTTAGGATCACTCCTGGGGTTACCGGCCTCTCTTTAAAATGTCCTTTGTAAAAAAATTCATTTTCAGAAAAGGTGTAGGTCCCCTCCACTGAATGATCATTAATTTTATCAAGGGTCTCTACAAATAAAAACGGTTGAGAATACGGCAGTTTAGCTATGATATTTCGGAATTTCACAAGCTTTTATTTTAGATGCTCCCCCCCGTTCACCGGTATAATGGTTCCTGTAATCCATCCTGCTTCATCTTTAGATAAAAGGTAAACGACATTGGCCACATCATTAGGAATGGTAAGCCTTTTAAACGGGTTGTGTTTTAAGGCGTGCATTCGAAGGGTTTCATTACCTGGAATCATTTGAAATGACTTGGTCACCGTCACCCCTGCCTGAATACAATTTGCTCGTATTCCATGAGGAGCAAATTCAAGGGCAATACTTCTGGTAATGGCTTCCAGGGCTACCTTGGCAGCTGAAACAGCGGCATATCCCTGCCAGACCTTTTTATTTCCTTCACTGGTAAAAGAAATGATCCTGGCATCCTTGGCAAAAATTCCTTGTTTAAAAATATCTTTGGTCCAGTCGTAAAGACTGATGGCCATGGCATCAATGGTAATTTGAAAATCCATATTTTCAAGAGTGGGTTCGTCCCCATTCATTGGTTTTAAATTGCCTTTTGCTATACTGTGAATTAGGCTTCTGATTTTTCCTTCGGGTCCCAAAATCTTTAGGATTTCAGAGATTATTCCGTCTCTTTTTTCCGCATTGGTTGCGTCGATATTGAAGCTTTCTAATTGCACATCACTATTTTTTATGATATCGTCAAAGGCTTCTTCAATATCAGGCAATTCCGCTTTTCTATCGCGATGAACAATAATAATATTCATGCCGTGTTTTGCTAGTTTTCTTGCAGATGCAAGACCCAGCCCGCTGCTTCCACCCAAGATTAGGGCCCAGTAATTTGTATTCTTAAATTCTGTTACCATTGCAATAAGATTCTTTGTGCCGAAAAGCCAGGACCAAAACTCAGCATGAGTCCCTGTTCTCCTTCGGGAATGTTTTTATTCATGAATTCCTTTAAAACATATAGCACGGTAGCGCTACTCATATTGCCATAGAGGCGGAGCACCTCCCGCGTTGTTTCAATATTTTTCCCTAAGTTACCAAAAAGTTCTTCAACAGTCTGTACTATTTTCTTCCCCCCAGGGTGAAAGATTAAATGTTTTACCTTTTCGATATCTGTATCATGGCGTTTTAAAAAGGGATATATAATCTCAGGAAAATGCTCAGATATGATCGATGGTACGCTTTGGTCAAGGACCATTTTTAAACCGTCATTGGTCAGGTCAAATCCCATCATGTGCGTGGCATTATAAAAATGATACATGCTTTCTCCTATTATTTTAGGGCCTGGGGCCTCTTTTTCAGAAGAGAGTAAAACACAGGCTGCACCATCTCCGAATATGGCCGCACTTACCATGTTTGTCATACTCATATCATTGAGC
This sequence comes from Salegentibacter profundi, assembly GCF_054121475.1. Classification (NCBI taxonomy): domain Bacteria; kingdom Pseudomonadati; phylum Bacteroidota; class Flavobacteriia; order Flavobacteriales; family Flavobacteriaceae; genus Salegentibacter; species Salegentibacter profundi. The sequence continues at coordinate 73,228 of NZ_JBSYGG010000002.1, read as the reverse complement.
TGAAAAGTTGCGGTTGGACTTTCTATAGCAATTACAGCTGCTCTTTTTCCCTGATTGGATTTTAAAAAATTATTAGCGTAGATCATGCCTGAAATCCCTGCGGCGCAGCCCATTTCCGTCACTGGTAGCCTGGTAATGTCTTGTCTTAGATCCAGCTCGTTAATAAGAAAAGCATCTAGTGAAGGTATCATAATACCGGTACAACTCACCGTGATAATATAATCCAGGGAATCCCTTTCCCAGCCTGCATTTTCCAAAGCGTTCTTAAGCACCTTTGCCCCCATTCTTTTTGCTTCCCTTTGATAAATTCGGTTTTTATCCTCAAAAGATGTCATTGTGAATACTTCTTCCGGATTCATAATGGAATAGCGTCTATCGACTCCCGCACCCTCGAATATTTTCAAAACCTTACGTCGAAAACGTTCATCTTCATCCCGGAGCCAATCTTCTACAAAGGGAAGTATATCAGCTGTTTTCCTTGAATATTCGGGTAATTCTTTCTCTATATGTACTACGCTGGTGCTCATATTTTTATTTCTGAATGATCCATTGATACCGGAAGGCCCACTTCCATTTAATCTGTGTCTTGCTTTTGGGGATTCTAGTCGAAAACCTTTCCAGGTCAGTTTTTTTAAAGCCTCTTAAAATGGAGGTTAATCCATCTTTTTTGGCAATGTCGTTTCGGACAAACAACATACAGAATGCCTGGAATAAATGATAAGCCACTTTACTTCGGTGCAAATCATTGATTAAAATTCCATATTTTGCCTGTCGGTGAAATACCCTTAGTAACTCGATAATCTGGGGATCAGAAAAATGATGAAGCGTTAGGGTACAAAGAACAATATCAAAATTGTGCTCCTGGTAGGCTTCACTAAAAGCATCCTGAGTCTTAAATTCAATATTGGGATAAGCTTCAGAAAGCTTTTCAGCTATGGAAATAGCATGCTTATTGGCATCAATACCTGTAAGCCTTAGATCTATATTATTTCTATTCCCCCATTGAGCAATCTCCCTAAGGATGGCACCGTTTCCACAGCCTACATCCACGATATGCCATTGTTGTTTCTCAGGATATGCGCTCTGGATCTTTTTTATACCCCCAAGGGTAACTTGATTACCGCCAAGCCATTTATTTATATTTTCCAGATCCTTAAGAACGTTTTCCAATGCTTTACCACCGAGCTCAAAATCATCCATGATTTCCGCCTTATTTGATCTGATGGAAGTATTAAGGTGGTTCATAAGACAGCTCGGCCATGGGTTTGGGAAATGATCGTCGGAAGCAGGGAGGGGATATTTTTCACCAACCTATGAGAGACTTCCGCCAGGGAGGGATTCAATAGGATATTTTGAAGCATTCTACCGGCTTGTAATCTTTTACGGAAACAACTGTTCCATCTTTTTACATATTCCTCTTCCATATTTTCTCTTCTAAATCTTTCCTTTTTCTGGGCCAGGATCACTTCTGCTGCTATTTTAGCACTATGTATGGCCATGGCCATCCCGTTACCGCAAAGCGGATGAATTAAACCTGCAGCATCCCCAATCATTAACACATGTCCTTGTACGGCCTTCTTCTTTGAAAAAGAAACCTGGGCAATGCTTAATTCCTTTTCAAACAGGCCTTCAGCTTTATCAAAAAATCGATGTAAATTCCTGTTTTGCATCAGTATTTTTTCTTTAAAAAGTGTAGGGTCCTTGAACTTTTTAAAACTAGAGAAGGAAACCAGGTAACAAACATTAACTGCCCCGGATTCCGTCTTAGATAACCCGCAATAGCCGCCTTTAAAATTATGAAGGGCAACCTGATTTTCGGGAAAGCTGGGATGGCTGTAATGCGATTTCACGGCGAGCCAGGGTGACTTTTTTTTAATAAAGTTTCGTTCCAGCTTTTTATCTATATTGGATCTTTTTCCGAAAGCTCCTAGAACAATTGGAGCCTTATATTTTTCTCCGGAGCTTGTTATGATCTCAAATTTCTGATCGCTCCCAAAATTCACCTCCACCACTTCAGCAATGCTTAATTCAGCACCACTCTCTTTTGCCTTTACCCAGAGAAAATTATCCAGCTTGTACCGGCTAATCCCCAAGCCTCCCATTGGAAGCGTTGTTTTCAGACTATTTCCCCTACCGGTACTATAATACAATTCATTTATATGGGGAGGATTTAATTCTAAAAGATCAATCCCAAGGGATTTTAAATAAGGAAGGATTTCTCTGGAAATATATTCCCCGCAAACTTTGTGCTTAGGATAAACTTCCTTTTCAAAAAGCAGAACCGGAACTCCTTTTTGGGAGAGGTGGGTGGCAAGGGTGAGCCCTGCAATTCCGCCTCCAATCACAATTACTTCGGGATGCTCCATGTTTTGAAGATACTTAAAACAAAAGTAAAATCCCGGCCAGTGGCCGGGATTTAAGATAAAATTATATTATGATAAGACTCTAATTCTGGTCTTCCTTATCGGCAGCCTGTCGCTTGGCCTCTTCTTTTAATTCCTCATTGGCGACAATGGCCAGCTCTACCCTTCGGTTTTTAGCCCTGCCCTCGACCGTGCTATTATCATACTTAGGCTGAAGTTCTCCGTACCATTTAGTTTCAAATCGACCACTATCAAGGCCTTCACCTAGTAAATAATTGGTAACGGCTTGTGCCCTATTCTTAGAAAGAGTGAAGTTATAGCTCTCACTTCCTGTATTATCGGTATGGCCTTCAACTAGAATATTAGAATCCGGATATTCTCTAAAAATATCAGCAAGCTTATCAAGAGTTTCTTGAGATCTGGAGTTTATATTATACTTATCGGTATCGAAATAAACTCCACTGGATTCATCAAAGGTGACATTAATACCCTCTCCTACTCTTTCTACTTCAGCTCCAGGGATTTCCTCTTCGATTTTTTGTGCTTGCTTATCCATCCGGTCCCCGATATAGGCACCAGCAGCTCCACCTACTACTCCGCCAATAATGGCGCCAAGAGCAGTGTTGCCATCACCGGTATTGTTACCGACAACCCCTCCGATTACAGCGCCACCGGCTGAACCGATTACAGCACCTTTTTGTTTATTACTAGCGTTCTTTGTTGCCTCACAGCCAAACAACATTGTTGTGGCGAAAAGTAAAGCAAACATTCTATTGAGTTGCATCTTCATATCAATTAAATTTAATTTAGTTTTTAGAAAAATTCATTCGAATAACAAAGGGAGATCCATCCAGAGTAACTGTCTGTTCCCATACCATTTGAGTATCACTTAAGGATCTCAGGTTTAACCTGAAACCTTGATTCCCAGTTGTGGATTTATAATTTTCATCAGTTGGTTTAAGTAAGAAATCATATAATCCCTCTGGGGTGTTTTCTTCATCAATTGACCACATAAAGTGGCGTTCTCCTCCGTCGCAGTTGATTCCTTGTACCCGGTAGGTTCCGTGATTATTATTGGAAATAAAATCCCAGGTACTTCCTTCAAAGCAATCGGCAGAGGCGTCATTTAATAGGGTGACATTAAACTCCCCGGTATTTTGAGGATAGGTCACACTATTTAGTGTCCAGTCTCCATCAAATGTTTTTCGGGCTTCTCTTGCAGTTTTACTGGGACCGCAGGAAGCTATCAGCAAGGTAATGGAGAATAATATTAAAAGTTTTTTCATGAGATTTGATGTTTATTTAAAAATAAAAACCCAATGCAAGCCCTGGACAAACCAAAAAACTCCATTGGATTTAAGTTATAATAGATTGAATTATCTTCTGAATAATCGACTGATTAATGAGATCACCAGTAGTACGATAAAAATGTAGAAAATGATTTTCGCAATATCAGCAAAACCTTCCGCTATGCCCCCAAACCCGAAAATTGCGGCGACTAAGGCAATGATTAAAAAAATAACGATTAAACGTACCATAATTTTAGATTTTTTGATTAGTTAAAGTCTAAATTACAGTAGGAGTCCTAGGTCCGCAAAAGATTATTACTAATTTAACAGTAGAGCCGTTAAGGTTTCTTAATAAGGTTCAAAAACAGGTTAATTAATGCTAATATTCAATTAATTCCTGGATCTTGTTTTTAAGTTTTTCCTTTGGTAGATACTGTTTTTCCAGCTGTGGGGCAAAGGGCACAGGAGTTTCCATACTACCCAAACGAGAGACCGGAGCATCCAAATTTTCAAAACATTCTTCTTGGATCATTGCAGCAATCTCTGAAGCCAGACTTCCAAATAAAGTGTCTTCCGTAACTACCATTGCTTTCCCGGTTTTTTTTACCGATGCGATGATTGTTTCCTTGTCTAAAGGTTGCAAACTCCTTAAATCTATAAGTTCAGCATTTGAATAATCCATTTCTTGTAACACCTCCAGGGTCCAATGTACCCCGGCCCCATAAGTTATAATACTCATTTGTTGCCCGGACTGAAGTATCGAAGCCTTTCCGAAAGGGAGCGTATAATAATTTGCTGGGACTTCCTGTCGAATACTTCGGTACAAAGCTTTATGCTCAAAGAAAAGCACCGGATTAGGATCATTAAAAGCCGTATTTAAAAGCCCTTTGGCATCATAGGGGAATGCGGGGTAGATCACTTTCAGGCCCGGGGTCTTTGTGAACCAAGCTTCGTTGGTTTGACTGTGGAAAGGTCCAGCCCCTACTCCTGCTCCACAGGGCATCCGTATCACCACGTCTGCATGCTGATTCCAGCGGTAATTAATCTTAGCCAGATAATTGACAATTGGATTAAAGCCAGAGCTTACAAAATCACCAAATTGCATTTCCACCATGGCTTTCATTCCGTTTATAGACAAACCCATTGCGGCAGCAACCACTGCGGATTCGCAAATTGGAGTGTTTCTTACTCTCTCCTTACCAAATTCTTCCATAAGGCCATCGGTGATTTTAAAAACTCCTCCATAATCAGCGATATCCTGGCCCATTAAAACAAGGGTTTCATGTTTAGCCATAGATTCTTTCAGGCTTTGGGCAATAGCATCGATTAACCGTAATTGCTGAGTTGGCTCCTCGGGTGAAATCTCCTGGTACTCGAATGGTTTATATACGTCATACAATTCTTTATTTGTATTGGAGGAAACAGGATCTTCAGCAAAAGCAATCTTTAAATTTTCGTCTATTTCAGATTTGATATTTTTGGTGATCTCTTCATTTAAATCTTCATCCAGCAGGCCTTCGCGCATTAAATAATTCCTGAAATTCGTTACCGGATCTTTTAAGGCCCAGTGCTCCATCAATTCTTCGGGTACATATTTAGTTCCACTGGCTTCTTCATGCCCACGCATTCGAAAGGTTTTAAATTCCAGTAAAACCGGCCTGGGGTTTTCTCGAACACTTATGGCAATTTTCTTAACGCAAGTGTAAACCTCCGTGATATTGTTCCCATCGATAATATGGGATTCCATTCCGTATCCGGCGGCCCGATCGGCGATATCTTTACATCGATACTGTTCACTGGTAGGTGTGGATAATCCGTAGCCATTATTCTCCACACAGAAAAGAACAGGAAGATCCCATACCGAAGCGATATTGAGAGCCTCATGAAAATCTCCCTCACTTGTTCCACCTTCTCCGGTAAACACGGCGGTAAGCTTTTGCTCTTTTCTCAATTTATGAGCAAGTGCGATGCCATCGGCAACCCCTAATTGTGGTCCCAGGTGTGAGATCATTCCTATAATTTTAAACTCCTGAGTTCCAAAATGGAAGCTACGATCCCGACCTTGGGTGAATCCGTTACTTTTTCCCTGCCACTGAGAAAAAAGACGATATAAGGGAATATCTCTACCGGTGAAAACGCCAAGGTTCCTATGCATAGGAAGAATATATTCATCCTTGTGTAAGGCATGAGTTACGCCTACGGAAATAGCCTCCTGCCCTATTCCGCTAAACCACTTTGAGATTTTACCCTGTCGTAGTAAAATGAGCATTTTTTCTTCGATAAGGCGAGGTTTGAGCATCAGGCGGTATAAATCCATCATGGCAGCATTGGAAAGCCCATCTTTGTTGAAGGCAATATTTGAAATTAAAGAGGTTTCTGTGGTCATAATTTGAGGATTTCAATATCAAATGTAAATAAAAATATCACGGGTTTACAATGCTAAGAAAAATATAAACGCTCGGCTTTTCCCCTAATTTTACTTAAATTCGCACGTTGACCTTATATATAAAAACAACCAAAATGGCAATGAATAATATACCCAGTGTAGATTTGGCTGATTTTCTGTCCGAGGATCCCAAAAGAAAACAAAAATTTGTTGATGAAATTGGTAAAGCCTACGAAGAAATTGGTTTTGTAGCCTTAAAAAATCATTTTTTAAGCGAAGAACTGGTAGAGGAATTATATAAAGAAGTGAAGGCATTCTTTAAGCTTCCCCTGGAAACCAAACGCAAATATGAGATCGAAGGTCTGGCAGGCCAACGCGGTTACATTTCTTTTGGTAAGGAGCATGCAAAAGGTAAAAAAGAAGGGGATCTCAAGGAGTTCTGGCATTTTGGACAGGAACCTGCTGATGATGCCAAATTAACAGAAGAATACCCTGAAAATATTCAGGTGGAGGAATTAAAGGACTTCAATCACGTAGGTATGGAAGCCTATCGAATGATTGAGAAAACAGGGATTTATGTACTTCGTGCGCTTGCATTGTATATTGGTCTAGATGAGCATTATTTCGATCACTGGGCCAGCAATGGAAACAGTATTTTAAGACCGATCCATTATCCTCCCATCACCGAAGAACCCAAAGGGGCAGTCAGAGCGGGAGCTCACGGAGATATTAACCTTATCACCCTTTTGATGGGGGCTTCTACCGGCGGTCTGCAAGTGTTAAGGAAGGATGGGGAATGGATCGATGCAATTCCACAGGAGGATGAACTGGTAATAAACGTTGGGGATATGCTGGAGCGTCATACCAATAATAAGTTACGTTCTACTATTCACCGGGTAATAAACCCTCCCAAAGAACAATGGGATCAACCACGTTACTCCATTCCATTCTTTATGCATCCGCGGAGCGAAATGCCGTTAAATTGTCTAGAAGAATGTATCGATGAAAATCATCCAAAACAGTACGAGGATATTACCGCTGGAGATTTTTTACATCAACGGCTGGTTGAAATTGGATTAGCAAAAAAATAAGCTTATGACAAAGAAAAAGATGGGACTCGAGGATCTTGGAGGTTTCGTTTTTTCAACTAACGATGATTTTGATGAAAATCAGAGTGATCAGGATGATAATATAGAAGCCTTAAGCCCCGGGGAACAACGACTGGAAGCCCATTTCAGCAAAAAAGGGCGTGGAGGAAAAACCGTCACCATTATCAAGGGTTATAAAGGGCCTGAAGAGGATTTAATTACCCTGGGAAAGAAACTTAAAAAAAGTTGTGGCGTAGGGGGTTCCGTGAAGGATGGTGAAATCATCATTCAGGGTGATGATCGCGAAAAAATTATGAAATTGCTTCAAAAAGACGGATATATAGTTAAGAAAGTCGGAGGTTAATTGGACTCCGATTATTAAGACATAAAACAGTTGTTATGGAAGGGACCCCATTACATATTACCAATGGTGATGAGCTTACCGAAGAAATGATGGCACTCAACCTACCTGGGGAAGTAGTGGTATGGCGGGAAATGCTATGCGAAGGTCCTACCCTACAGGAAGTAGGTAGTCCTGAATTCCTTAAGCAACGTAAAAAGTTCCTGAAAAAAAATTATGGAATTTCTGCAGAAGATTATCAGGAGAAGTTCATTTCCCAGTTAAAAAAACTAAGGGCTTCAAAAGATCATGACCATATTGTCTTATGGTTTGAATTTGACCTTTTTTGCCATATCAATATGCTCGCCGCGATCAGTTATTACCTTAGCAATAAAGAGAGTAAACCTTTTTATCTGGTCTGTAGTAGAAAATTAAAAGGGGAAGATGAACAAATTCCACTTTCCCGACTTTCCTCAAAACAACTGCTCAATCACTATGAAAACCGGATTACGCTCAATTCGGACGATATCGAGATAGCACTGCTGATCTGGGAACTTTATTGTAGTAATAATCCAATGAAACTCAAGCAACAGATCAAGACCACTTCGAATTTTGAATATTTATCCAGTTGTATAAGGGCACATATTGAACGTTTTCCCAATTCAGTGACCGGCCTGAACTCCCTGGAGCAAAATGTCCTTAAACTTATCGAAAAACACGAGATTACTTCGATGAACCAATTATTGGGATATGCCTTGCAATACCAGGGATATTATGGATATAGTTACCTACAAATGCAACGTCTTATGGATAAGATAAATGCTTTTTTTCATCTGGAAAACAAGCGGGTCAGCCTGACCGAAAAAGGCGAATTAGCCCTCGAAAAGAAAAAGAATTTTTATGGAGAGCTCAAAAATGATGATTACCTGGGCGGTGCCAGAATGTATGACTTCTTGTATGATTCTGAATCCCACCGTTTATTAAAATTGTAAAATGAAAATTAAGGATTCCGAATTAATACTTAACAAAAACGGAAGTATTTATCATCTTAATCTGCTTCCAGAACATATTGCCGAAACGATCATCACCGTTGGCGATCCAAACCGGGTTGCAAGGGTTTCCAAACACTTCGATAGGATTGAACATATCATAGAAAAAAGGGAATTTCTTACTCATACAGGTTACCTGGAAGGGAAACGTCTTAGTGTAGTCTCTACAGGAATAGGTCCCGATAATATCGATATTGTTTTTAACGAACTTGATGCCCTTGTAAACATCGATTTTGAATCCCGAAGTCCCAAGGAGAAACTCAAATATCTCAATATCATAAGAATAGGTACTTCTGGGGCTATTCAGCCAAATATTCCCGTGGATTCTTTTCTTATAAGTGAGCATGCTATCGGGTTTGATGGTGTCCTTCACTTTTATGAAAACGAGCATATTCAGGATTTTGATTTCGCTAAGGCTTTTATGGACTATCTCAACTGGTATGAGAAAAAAGCAAGTCCTTATGTAATAGGAGCGGATCCTAGTTTGGTTAAAAAGCTTTCCTCCCCGGGTGTCCACCAAGGGATTACTGCGACCAATATTGGTTTCTATGGGCCGCAAGGCAGAGTTTTAAGACTTGGTTTGCAGGATGAGGATATGAATGATAAGATAGCCTCTTTTTCTTATAAGGGACGTAAAATCACCAATATGGAAATGGAGACAGCAACTATGTTTGGTCTGGCAAAATTACTGGGCCACCGATCGGTTTCTATGAATGCTATAATTGCTAATAGAGCTACCGGAGATTTTTCTAAAGACCCAGGAAAAATAGTCGATGATCTGATTGTTTATACCCTGGAAAAGCTAGTCAGATAGGCTTATTTAACAGAATATTAGAAACAGCGCCGTAGCCTAATTTGTATTTTTGAAGAAATACACAACCTATGCAAGAAACTTCTGAGGATCTCCCTTTAATACATCGGGACCTTAACTGGCTCAGCTTTAACGAGAGAGTGTTACAGGAAGCTGAAGACAAAATTAATCCTCTGTATGAGCGCATACGTTTTCTGGCTATATTTTCTTCAAATCTGGATGAATATTTCAGGGTAAGAGTATCTCAACTAAGGCAAATAAAACGGGTTGAAAAAAGTATCCGTAAAAAACTTGCCCTTAAACCAACCAAGATCACCAAGCAAATAATTGAAGAAGTTAAAAAGCAGCAGGATCGATTCGGGATTATTTATCATCGAGAAATTCTACCCGAATTAGCGGAAAACGGCATTAACCTGATTGATCATCAACAGTTCAGTAAGGATCAAAAAAAATACGTAGCTGAGTTCTTTCAGAAGAAAATAAAACCCCAGCTCACTCCAAAAATAATTGATCTTAGTAAGGATAGTGAACTTTTTCTTGAGAACTCGGTGTTATATTTTATTGTGAGTTTTAAAAAAGAAGATGAGTTAGGTGTGGTTAATATCCCGGTAGAAAGCTGTGGTAGATTTATAAGTCTGGAAAGTCAGGAAGATGCGTCTTTCCTTACCTATATCGATGAGATTCTTCGCGGGGAAATCACGCACGTTTTTCCCGGAAAAGAAATTACTGGTATTTATGAAGTAAAACTTTCTCGTGATGCTGAATTGTATATCGAGGATAAATATACTGGGGTGCTGGCAGAAAAAATTTATGAATCTCTGGCCCAAAGAATGGATGGTCAACCAACCCGGCTCTTGTATGATGCCCAAATGCCTTATGAATACCAGAAGAAAGTAAGAAAATTACTGGGTCTTGGAAAAATAGATATGATGCCCGGAGGACGGTACCACAACTTTAAGGATTTTTTTTCCTTTCCGGATCCCACCAATAATGCCAGCCTTAAATATCAACCTTTGGTTCCAATTAAACATAAGATTCTTGAAGGTAGCAGCAATTACTTCGAGACCATTGCCCAGAAGGATCAATCGGTGCATTTCCCATATATGTCCTTTAAATATGTCGAGAATTTCCTTGAACAAGCAGTTTCAGATAAGGAAGTGACGCATATAAAAATTTCCCTTTATAGGGTGGCCGATGAGTCTAAGTTAACCAGTTGTTTGTTAAAAGCTCTTGAAAACGGTAAAAAAGTAACGGTTTTTGTCGAAGCCAAAGCGCGTTTTGATGAGGAGAACAATATTATTTGGGGACGAAAATTTGAGAAAAAAGGCGCTAATGTAATTTACAGTTATCCCAAGATCAAAGTGCATTCGAAAATTATGTTGGTGACCCGTGGCGAGAATGGTTCATTGACCGATTATGCTTATATAGGAACCGGGAATTTTAATAGTGATACCTCGAAGATTTACTGTGATCATGCTATCTTTACGGCCAACAAAAGTATTACAAAAGAACTCTCAAGGCTCTTTAAGGTCCTGGAAGGTGATCTGATTATCCCCAGGGAAAAGAATCTTCTTATTTCCCCCTTCTCTACCCGGGAACGATTCCAAAAATTGATATTTAATGAAATGGAGAATGCCAGGGATGGTAAGAAAGCGAAGATTACCGCTAAAATGAATAGCCTTGAGGACCCCGACATGATTGAACTCTTGTATAAGGCCAGCAAGGCCGGAGTCGAGATCCGTCTTCTGGTAAGGGGCTTTACCTGCCTAATCCCGGGGGTGAAAGGACTCAGTGAGAATATTTATATGACCAGTATTGTAGATCGTTTTCTGGAACATGGTCGCATCTATGTTTTTGAAAATGGTGGGAAAGAATTGATATTCTATGGGAGTGCGGACTGGATGACCCGTAATCTGGATAGACGAATCGAGGTAATTGCTCCGATCCTGGATGAAGATATAGCTGCAGAATTCAAGGAAATACTTGACATACAGTTAAGAGATAATGTTAAAGCTCGAATTCAGGATGCTGAAGAAAGTAACACTTATGTAACCCGAAAAAAAACTGAAAAAACTATCAGATCACAGTACGAAATCTATAATTATTTAAAGAAAAAGCATTTAAAATGAAAACCATAAAAGTAGGAGGAGTTCCCGAACACTTTAACTTCCCCTGGCATAAGTGTATTGAGGAAAAAAAGTTTGAAGAGCAAGGGGTCCATGTAATCTGGAAAGATTTTCCAGGTGGTACCGGAGCTATGAATAAAGCTTTGAGATCTGGAGAAATTGATGTGGCTGTGATTCTCACTGAAGGTATTATAAAGGATATCATTGGAGGTAATCCCTCGAGAATCCTCCAAACCTATATAGGATCTCCGCTCATTTGGGGAATTCACGTGGCAGCTGGTTCAAAATATAATTCCTTGGAAGAGCTCAAAGGTACTCATGCTGCGATTAGTCGTTTTGGATCGGGATCTCACCTGATGGCCTACGTGAATGCAGAAAGACATCAATGGAATACCAAGAAGGACCTGAACTTTGAGGTTGTGGGGGATATTGATGGAGCCATTGAGGCTCTTAAATCGGATAAAGCCCAGTATTTTATGTGGGAGCACTTCACTACCAAACCCCTGGTGGATAATAGAACCTTCAGACGTATTGCCGACTGTCCTACTCCTTGGCCCTGTTTTATGATCGCGGCAACTAACCAGGCAATAAAGTATAATGCGCAAAGACTGCAAACCATGCTTGAGGTTTTAAATAGGGAAACTTCAACCTTTAAAGATCAGCCGGATCTGACCTATAGGCTTGCTGATTATTACCACCAAAAACCCATTGACATAGAAAAATGGCTAAGTATTACCAGTTGGAGTCAGCAACAAGTAAGTGAGGAAAAGGTGGAAGAGGTTCAGAATAAACTTTTTAATCTGGAACTAATCCCAAAGAAGCTTACCTATTCCCAACTGGTTAAATCCATATAACCCTTACCAATTAATTGGTGTTTTTCCATTTGCCTCCAGGTATTTGTTGGTTTGACTGAAATGTCTATTGCCAAACCAATAACCCCGGTTTGCACTAAGGGGTGAGGGATGTCCCGAACTTAAAACCAAATGTTTAGACTGGTCAATAAGCTTAATTTTCTTCTTGGCAAAACCACCCCAAAGTAAGAAAACTACATGTTCCTTTTCAGCAGAAATCAAACTGATTACCCGATCGGTGAAAATCTCCCAGCCTTTTTTCTGATGAGATCCAGTTTGCCCTGCCCGGACACTAAGACTGGCATTTAAAAGTAAAACGCCCTGGTCTGCCCAGGCTTCAAGGTTTCCCGAGAATGGTATTGGTTTACCTGTATCTTTCTCAATTTCGCTGAAGATATTCCGGAGTGAAGGGGGGAATTGCACCCCATGATTTACCGAAAAACAAAGACCATGAGCCTGACCTGGGTTGGGATAGGGATCCTGGCCAAGTATGACGACTTTGGTATTGTCAAAAGTAGCATGTCGAAAAGCATTATAAATTAAATCTTCCGGCGGAAAACAAGTATGTTCCTTATATTCCTGGTGGACGAAATCGATAAGTTTTTGAAAATATTCCTTCCTGATTTCCTCCTGTAATTTCTTTTTCCAGTCTGGTGGTAAGTCTGGCTTCATTTTAATTAAGTAAATTTGCAGCACCTCAAAAGTAGGGAAATTATTCTATGATTAAAATTGCACCAAAAAGCCTTATTGACCTTGAATTTCCGGTTGTTTGCAACCAAATAGCGGAACTATGTATAACCGGTTTGGGAAAGGAAAAAGCGCAAAGCATTAAGCCTTTTCCTTCCTATACCAAAGCTATTTTTGGACTTGACCAAACCAATGAATATCTAAATTCCAAAACTAGGGAAAGCCGTATTCCAAACCATGGGTTTGATGCTGTTGATAAAGAAATCAGAATCCTGGAGATCGAAGAAGCTATCCTGGAGGTAGCAAGTTTCAGAAAAATTGCCAGTCTTTCTGATACGGTGAATACTCAACTAAAGTTTTTCAAAAAGTTCCAGGAATATTATCCAAATCTATACAAAACTACTTCCCAGGTAGAATATACCATGGAAATTATCGAAACAGTGGGAAGAGTGATAGATAAATTCGGTGAGGTTAAGGACGATGCTTCTCCTCTTTTACAATCGGTGAGAAGATCGATCAATTCGGTAAAGGGCCAAATCAATTCCAGTTTTGCCAAGGCTTTAACTACTTATCAGAGCTATGGGTATCTTGATGAAATTAAGGAAAGCGTGGTAGAGAATGTGCGGGTGCTAGCAGTAAAAGCCATGCATCGCCGCAAGGTTAAAGGGGGAATTCTTGGAAACTCTAAAACCGGGAGCATAGTCTATATTCAGCCAGAGGCCACTTACCAGTTCACCCGTGAACTTAATAATCTGGAATATGAAGAAAAAGAGGAGATTAAACGGATCCTTAAGGAATTAACTGAGTTTATAAGACCATACAGATTTTTACTTGAGCAGTATCAGGACCTTTTAAGCGAAATTGATCTCATTGCTGCAAAATCCAAATATGCTGAAAAAATTAATGGGATTTTACCCAAAATCACCAAGGAACGCGAACTTCAGTTAAAAGATGCTTACCATCCTCTGCTTTATTTAAGCAATAAAAAAAAGGGGGATAAAACCTATCCTCAAAGCATTGAACTTAACAAAGAGAACCGGATTATTGTTATTTCTGGACCAAATGCCGGAGGGAAGAGCATTACCCTGAAGACCGTCGGTTTACTTCAACTTATGATCCAAAGCGGAATCCTTATTCCAGTGCATGAGTATAGCCGGGTTTGTCTATTTGATAAGATACTTACCGATATTGGTGATAATCAATCTATAGAAAACCACCTGAGTACCTATAGTTATAGGTTGAAAAACATGAATTATTTTCTACGGAAATGCGACGATAAAACCCTGTTTCTCATCGATGAATTCGGTACAGGAAGTGATCCGGAACTCGGTGGTGCACTGGCAGAAACCTTCCTCGAGGTTTTCTATGAAAAAGAATCTTTTGGGATCCTTACCACGCACTATGCAAATTTAAAAAAGCTAGCCAATGAACTTCCGGATATGAGTAACGCCAATATGTTATTCGATTCCCAGAGCCTTGAACCCATCTATAAATTACAGGTGGGAGAAGCTGGCAGTTCTTTTACCTTTGAAGTTGCCCAGAAAAACGGGATTCCCTATAGCCTAATTAATCGCTCCCGGAAAAAGGTGGAAAAAGGAAAAATCAGGTTTGACCGAAGTATCGCTAAGCTTCAAAAAGAACGTTCCAAACTTCAAAAAACAACAGATTCCTTAAAAACAAAGGAACTCAAGGCTGCAAAGGAGAAAGATAAATTAGAGGAAACCAATTCGAGGATTCAGCAAAAGCTGGAAAGTTATCAGGAACTATATGATAGCAATCAGCGTTTAATCTATATTGGCCAGAAGATCAATGACATTAGCGAAAAGTACTTTCAGAATAAGAAGAAAAAAGAACTGATCGCTGAGTTTCTAAAATTCGTGGAAATTGAAAACTCCAAGAGAAAAAAGGAAACTAAAAAGCAACAGCAGGCCAAGAAAGCCAGGGAAAAGAAAGTTCAACAGGAAGTAAAGAAAAAAGTAGAAGTAATTCGACAAAAGAAAAAGGAGGAAAAAACTAAACTAACTGAGGCGCAACGAAAGGCTGCCGAAAAACCCAAAATAACGCCAAAAGTTGGAGACAGAGTTCGGTTGGAAGACAGTAAATCGGTCGGAACGCTGGACAAAATAGAGAAAGGAAAAGCTACTGTGAATTATGGAATGTTCACCACTCAGGTAGCCCTGGATAAACTGGACTTAGTTCAGGCAATGAAGAAAAAGTAGTTATGGAAATACCTAAGGATAAAAAGATCGTGCTTTTCGATGGAGTTTGTAACCTTTGCAATGGCACGGTCACCTATATCATTAAACATGATAAGAAAGACGTTTTCAGGTTTGCCTCGCTGCAAAGTGAGCTTGGAAGAAAACTGGTCTCGGAAAGAGGAATGGATCCCGAAGAGCTCGATTCAATTATTTTAATTGAACCTGGTGTGGCGTATTTTAGAAAATCCACTGCTGCCCTTGAAATCTCAAAAGATCTTTCGGGTGCAGCTTCTTTACTGCAGTATTTTTGGTTTATTCCGGAAAGTCTCCGGGATGGAATCTATAACCTGGTGGCCGATAAGCGGTATAAATGGTTTGGTAAAAAAGAGAGTTGCATGATTCCCACCCCTGAATTAAAATCAAAATTCCTGGATTAAGCCTTTTCATCCACAGCCATATTTTCAGGATGATACTCATCATCCCACTCCTTGACGTTGGGAGGTCCCATTTTATCTACCGATTTGGCTACCATTAAAGAAACGGCGGCATCACCGGTGACATTTACCACGGTCCTACACATATCCAGGGGCCGGTCTACTGCAAAAATCAGGGCCAGACCTGCCTCGGGAATTCCTGCCTGGGCAAGTACGATGACAAGCATAACCATCCCTGCCCCTGGCACGGCCGCAGATCCGATGGAAGCCAAAGTAGCCGTGGCGATTATTCCCAGTTGCGCTCCAATACTAAGATCCATACCGAATGCCTGTGCGATAAAAACTGCAGCTATGGCCTGGTAAAGGCTTGTTCCATCCATATTGATAGTTGCTCCAATAGGAAGCACAAAACTGGTGACCTCTCGGTGGACTCCCATGTGTTCTTCTACCCTTTCCATAGTAACGGGTAAGGTCGCAGCACTTGAGCTGGTTGAAAAGGCCAATAATTGTGCGGGAGCGATTCCATTAATAAAGAAAGAAGGTTTATTTTTAGTAAATACCCACACTAGCAGGATATAGACACCTATCATTAAAGCCAGGCCGATCAGGACGGTAATTCCATACATAGCGAGCGCAGCAAAAAGATCGGTGCTGGGTGATTCCACCACAAGAGCGGCTAATAATGCAAAAACACCATAGGGTGCTGCAAGCATAATCAGATCGATCATCTTCAGAATGACTTCATTAAAACCATCAAAGAAATCCTTTACGGGCTGAGCAGTTTTTTCAGGAATAAGGATGAGTCCGATACCAAAGAAAATAGCGAAGAAAATCACCTGTAACATATTGGCATTATCCCCGGCAGCAGCAAAAATATTATCGGGTACCAGGTCTTCCAGGGCCTGGAGAGGTCCAGCTTCTTTTTGTTTTTCGGCATCTGCAATTTTACTCGATGCATCGCCTTCATAACTGGTTATAAGGTCTTGTTGGGTTTCCTGGGTTATGGCGTTTCCGGGTTTGATCAGGTTCACCATGGTAAGACCTATTAGAACCGCAATTACAGTGGTTCCGATATATATTCCAATTGTTTTGGTTCCCATTTTAGAAAGCTTGGAAATATCCTTAAGGTCAGAAATTCCTTTGATAAGGGAACCTAGAATAAGCGGCACTGCAATTAGCTTAAGGGCATTGATGAAAATTGTTCCAAAGGGTTTGATCCAGTCGCTTACAAATTCTGAACCCCAGCTGAAATTGGTGAGGATAAGCGCAAAAATAACCCCGGCAGCCATTCCTAATAAAATCTGCCAGTGCAGTGCGAGTTTCTTCATAATTGTTTTATTTCAAATTTGGATTATAGTTTAGAAATCTTATTCTGAAGCCAAAAATCAGCAATAACAAGAGCAGCCATTGCCTCTACAATAGGTACAGCTCTGGGAACAACACATGGATCGTGACGCCCCTTACCTTGCATTTCAACGGTTTCTCCTTCCTTATTGAGCGTTTCCTGATTCTGCATGATGGTTGCGACAGGTTTAAAGGCCACATTAAAATAAATATCCATCCCATTAGAAATCCCACCCTGGATTCCCCCGCTCAAATTGGTCTTAGTTGAACCATTGGAATTAAAGAGGTCATTATGTTCACTCCCTTTCATTTTGGTCCCTTCAAACCCACTACCATACTCAAAACCTTTCACAGCATTGATAGATAACATAGCCTTTCCAAGCTCGGCATGAAGTTTTTCAAATACCGGTTCCCCCAGTGCTTTGGGAACATTCTTAATTACGCATTGTACAGTTCCACCAATAGTATCGCCTGCTTTTCTTATCTCTTTGATATAAGATTCCATCTTTTCAGCAGAAGCTTTGTCAGGACAACGTACAGGGTTGCTTTCAATAAGGTTAAAGTCGATTTCTTCCGGTCTCTTATTGAGCTTGATGTCTCCTACTGAAGCCGTATAGGCATGAAATTTAAGATTAGAAAGGAGTTGCTTGGCAATAGCACCTGCCACAACCCTTGAAGCGGTTTCTCGTGCCGAGGATCTACCCCCTCCCCTATAGTCCCGAAATCCGTATTTCTCATCATAGGTATAATCAGCATGGCTCGGACGGAAGGTATCTTTTATATGGGAATAATCCTTAGACTTCTGATTGGCATTTCGAATAACAAAGCCAATGGGGGTTCCCGTGGTTTTTTCTTCGAAAATACCGGAAAGGAATTCTACAGTATCCGGTTCCTTACGCTGTGTAACTATGGCAGACTGTCCTGGTTTTCTGCGGTTTAATTCACTTTGAATGGCCTCCAGATCAAGTTGAAGTCCTGCAGGACACCCATCTAAAATTCCTCCAATTGCCGGGCCGTGTGATTCCCCGAATGTGGTAAGTTTAAATAATTTTCCAAAGGAATTTCCTGCCATATTTTCGATTTTGAACAAATGTAATTTTTTAAGCCTTAATTTAAAAGTCTTCTTTAAAATTATATTGGTCCTCTAGCTTTGTTCAGGTTTAAGCAGGAAATTGGTTATTACAGGATTATGAACCATTTCAGAGCAATTAGTATAAGTGGATTTATTTCATATTTTTAAAGCATGAAATTTTAATCTTATCCTTGTTTTTCTGGCTTTTCAATTATCATACTTTATAGGGTTCATTGCAGATATGTTTTCTTGTAATAAGCCTTGTCAGGCCTTTTCGAGGGAGTAAATTTGTAGGATTAAATTCTTTTCATTCCATAATTATTACCCTTGGTAGATTTTGAAAGCTTAGTGGGAAAGTGAATTTCCCTCAAAATCAGCTTTTAGCTTGTTTATGTTGAACTTTTTCATCTTCATAAATGAAGCTATTGCCCGTGCTCTTTTCTTCTTATCTGGATCCTGTAGCATTTCACTAAGGATTGTTGAAGGCACGATTTGCCAGGAAACTCCAAATTTATCTTTCAACCATCCACACTGTTCAGCTTTGGGAACCGCAGATAGTTTATCCCAGTAATAATCAATTTCTACCTGGTCCTTGCAATCGATAATAAACGAGATGGACTCATTAAAGGAGAAATCGGATTCCATCCCACTATCCATAGCCATAAAACTTTGTCCTTCGAGCTGGAATTGAGCGTGTTTCACCTTTCCCAGGGCATAGTCATTTTGATCCTCTTCAGTATATTTTAAAACTCCCCCCAGGCTTGAATTTTTAAATACAGAAATATAAAAATGAATAGCTTCTTCAGCATTACCCTGGTTTTTTCCTGTAAATAGAAAGGACGGAATTATTTTCTGAGTTTTGGTCTTAGGCTCTTCTAACATCAGCTGCCAACTTACCCCGAATTTATCCTGAACCCAGCCATATTTTGGACTCCAGGGATAATAATCCAAAGGCATCAGAACTTGTCCATTTTTGCTTAAATTTTTCCATAAACCATCAACTTCTTCCTGAGTTTGGCAAATCACAAAAAAGGAAACCGATGGATTAAACGGAAAATGCGGTCCTCCATTGAGACTTACAAACTCATGACCTTCGATAGAAAAATTCACCGTCATTACCCTTCCAGGTTGCTGACCATGGATTTGCTCTTCTGCTTTCCCATAACGGGTAATGGTTCTTATTTCTGAATTTTTAAAAACAGAAGCATAGAATTCAGTGGCTATTTCAGCTGGAAATTTTCCAGGATCAAACCAAAGATTTGGAATTATTTTTTGAGTTGACATCGTAATTGATTTTTTTGTTGTATCTATTGTTTTTAGTTCCTAAGGATTTACTTTTCAATGAGGGATAAAATATTTCCATCCGGATCTTTAAACCAGGCAATTTTGGGTCCTCCCTCCTTGCTACGATGAATCCCTATCTTATCGGTTGAGATTTCCCCCTGGTACTGTTCAAATTCGACAGCTTTTTCTCGCAGGATCGCTACAGCTCCATCTATATTTTTCACAGGAATATTAAGCACGGTAAAAACCGCGGGTTGGTGATCGGTTTTAGGATAAATAATAATGGAGTTATGACCAGGGATTTCAAGCTCTAAAACTCCCATAGGATTAGTGTATACTGAAAAGCCTAAGACTCTTGAATAAAATAGTTTGGCCTTCTCAAGATCCCTGACAGAGAATCCGCTAAAAACTGCTGAATATTCTAACATATCAATATTATATTTTAGATATCATAAAATTAAAGCCAATTTATTTAATACTTCTAGGGTAAATCCGCCAATTTTTAGGGGGGAATGCGACAAATCTTATCAGGAATTTGTAATTTTATTGTTTATAATTGTGAGCGAAAAGCCATAATTTAACTATTGAATTCAAAGAGTATCGATGAAAAAACATATTTCCATCCTTATTCCAAGAGGGCATACAAGCTTGGTGAATATTGTCGGGACACACCAGATTTTTAATCAGGTAAACAGTTTTTTGCAGGCTCGGGGTAAAGAACCTCTTTTTGAGATAACACTGGTCGGTATTACAAATCCTACCGAGCAAAGCAATGGCCTATTTTCAGTGAAACCGGAAAAAATGCTTTCTGAAATCACCAAAACTGATCTTATTATTATCCCGGCAATACATGATGAGCCTGATGAAGCCTTTATTAATAACAAAGAATTTGTTCCCTGGCTACTCAGGCAATATAAGGCTGGAGCAGAAATCGCAAGTTTATGCGTTGCCGCATTTTTTTTAGCTGAAACAGGTCTTCTCAATGGCAAACAATGTTCTACTCATTGGATTCATGCTGATAACTTCAGTGCTCGTTACCCACAAGCAAAATTAGTGGCCGATAAGATCTTAACCGAAGATTCTGGTATCTATACCAGTGGAGGAGCTTATTCCTATCTAAATTTGCTTCTTTATCTGGTTGAAAAATATGCCGGTAGAGAAATCGCTATTCTCACTTCGAAAGCATTTATGATCGAATTAGATAAAGCGAAGCAATCTGCATTTCGGATTTTTGAGGGCCAAAAAAATCATGAAGATCATACCGTTAAGAATGTCCAGGAATATATAGAAAATAATTTTCAGGAAAAGATAAATATATGTGATCTCTCTGAACGATATGCCCTAAGCCGTAGAAGCCTTGAACGAAGGTTTAAGGCTGCAACTAACAATACTATTAGCCAATACATACAACGCGTCAAGGTAGAAGCAGCCAAACGCAGCCTGGAAAACTCCAGGGACAATGTCGGGGAAATCATGTATGAGGTAGGGTATTGTGATGAAAAAGCATTTCGAAATACGTTTAAAAAAATAACTGGTATCTCACCGATTCAGTATCGAAATAAATACAACCGCGCCCATATAAGTATTTAACTGACTAAAGCTTCTTTTAAAATGGTCACCGGATGCTTGGCCATACGTTTGGTGCCATCGTAAATCTGGTGGCGACAACTTGTACCATTGGCCGAAATGACCGTTTCTTTGGAGGCCTTTCTTACGGCTGGGAATAAAGTTTGCTCCCCGATGTCCATACTTATCTGGTAATGTTCTTTTTCATAGCCAAAGGAACCGGCCATCCCACAACAACCAGAAGGGATGATGCTCACTTTGAAATTCTTAGGAAGGTTTAATATATCAAAAGTTGTAGCTGTATTGGATAAAGATTTTTGATGGCAATGCCCGTGAATTTTAATTGTCTTTTCTTCAGCGGTAAAATGTTCCGGTTTAATTTTGCCAATCGCAATTTCTTTTTTTAGAAATTCTTCAATAATAAAGGCGTTTTCTGCCAGATGCTCTGCTGCTTTTTTATCATCGGCAAGACGAAGGTATTCGTCTCTAAAACTCAAGATAGCTGAAGGTTCAATACCAATTAAAGGGTGCTCACTGTTAATGATATCTTTAAAAATGTTGATATTTTTATTGGCAAACTCCCTGGCTTCCTCAAGAAATCCCTTGGAAAGATGGCTTCTCCCGCTTTCGGCATGATCGACCATTTCAACCTGGTAGCCTAATTTACTTAACAATTCCAAACAATCGATACCAATCTGGGCATCCAGGTAATTTGTAAATTCGTCATTGAATAAATAAACGGTTTTGAGCGGGTTCTTTACCTTTAAATTATCCTTATTCTTGCGATAGAAGCTACCAAGACTCTCTGGCGAAAGCTTAGGCAAATTTCTTTCCGGGGCGATTCCCATTGCTCTCTTGGCCAGCCCAGAAGTCAATTTATTGCTAAAAAGAAAATTGGAAATTCCTGAAACCTTAGAAGCGATTTTATTTAATCTTCCGTTATTAACAAAGGCCTTACTCCTTAAAGATGTTCCGTTTTCCTTCTGATACTGATAAAGAAATTCTGCCTTTAAAGCTGCTACATCCACACTGGAAGGACACTCACTCTTACACCCTTTACAGCTGATACAGAGATCAAATACCTCCTTTAATTCGGCATTATCGAACTTATTTGTTTTTTCTGAATTGGTCAAGAATTCCCTTAATGCATTGGCCCGGGCACGGGTGGTGTCCTTTTCATTTTTGGTTGCCCGGTAACTCGGACACATCGTCCCGCCTGCCTCTGAGGATTTCCTGCAATCTCCACTTCCATTACATTTCTCGGCAAGCCTGAGAATCCCCTGGCTTTCGGAAAAATCCATAAAGGTTTCAATCGGTGGTTCAACCCTATCGGGGGCATACCGTAGCGAGGTATCCATTGGTGCAGCATCGACAATCTTACCGGGATTGAAAATATTATCAGGATCAAAAGTAGCTTTGATATTCCTTATAAGCTGATAGTTTTTCGGACCTATCATCATCTCGATAAACTCTGCGCGCACCCTTCCATCACCATGCTCACCACTTAGGGATCCATTATATTTTTTAACCAGTTTAGCCACCTCCTGGGTAATTTCCCGAAAGAGTTTGACCTCCTGTGACTTTTTGAGATTCAGGATGGGTCTTAAATGAATTTCTCCAGCTCCGGCGTGAGCATAATAAACGGCATCCTGTCCAAAATTCCTCATGATCTGACCGAACTCTGAAATATAATCGGCTAGCTGGGGTAGTGAAACCGCAGTATCTTCAATACAGGCAACAGCTTTCTTGTCCCCAATTATATTTCCAAGTAATCCCAAGCCTGCCTTACGCAATTCCAGGGCCAGCTCTATCTGCTGGTCAAATAGGACGGGTAAGGCATAACTTAAACCGGAATTCTCCAGGGTTTCCAGAAGAGCTTTGGTTTGCTTCTGCAACTCATCTTGAGAATTTGCTCGCATTTCAAGCATGAGAATAGCCTGGGGATCACCCTCTATAAAAAATCGATTCTCCTTGTATTTCAAGTTCTGTTTTGTACAATCCAGGATCACCTTATCCATCATCTCGCAGGTAAATAAGGAATGTTCCATAGCGGGAACAACCGCCTGCATACAGGTATCTATACTGGAGAAATGAGCTGCGACCATAGCTGTAAGTGGTGGTGGCAAGGTATCAAGTTGCAGGGTGATTTCTGTAGTCAGGGCAAGGGTTCCTTCACTACCACATAAAAGGCGGCAAAGGTTAATCGGATCATTTGTTTCTGAAAAGACTTCGGAATAAATAAGTTCGTCCACCGCATAACCGGTATTACGACGGTGTAACTCTTTGGGTGGGAATTTATCAATGATCTCTTTTCTGGCATCCTCAGAAGAAAGCTCAGCAAATATCTTTTGATAAATCTCTCCTTCCTTGGAGTCCAACTTCAGTTTCTTCTGAAATTCTTCCGACGAAATTTCCCCGAATTCAGCTTCACTCCCATCGCTAAGTAAAACCTTCATGGCGATGACCTTATCCCGGGTGGTTCCATATTTAATGGAAGTTGTACCGCTGGAATTATTTCCAACCATACCACCTATCATACACCTATTAGAGGTGGAAGTATTGGGACCAAAAAACAAGCCGTGTTCTGCCAAAACTCTATTCAGGTCATCTCGTATCACACCAGGTTGGACCTTGACTGTTTTTTTCTCAAAATCTATTTCCCTTATGGCTGTAAAATATTTTGAAACATCTACTACAATCCCATCTCCTACACACTGGCCAGCAAGGGAAGTTCCGGCCGTACGTGGGATCAAGGAAGTCCTTTGATCTTTGGCAAATTTGATCAGTAGTTTTAGGTCCTGTTCATTTTTGGGATAACATACCGCCAATGGCAACTCCCGGTAGACAGAAGCATCCGTAGCATAAATTGACCGCCATAGTTTATCGTAATATAACTGGCCATCAATTTTTTGTGAAAGCTGTTGCAATTTTTTTTCCATAGTAAGCGGCTAAAATTACATAAAAAATGCCAAAATACTTAACAGTTTTTTATGGAATATTAACAATAGATTGGGCTACCAAGGCGTTAACATTTTGCTGTAACAATTAAATTTGCACAACGAATCTAAAAACTATGAACATGAAAAAATTAATTTTAATAGCCGTTTTCGCTATAGGAGCAAGCTTTGTAAACCAGACACAGGCCCAAAGTATTTCCGAAAATGCATTGGGATTAAGACTTGGTGGTGGAGATGGGATAGGTCCTGAAATCTCCTATCAAAGAGCCCTTGGAGGCCAGAATAACCGTCTCGAATTAGACCTTGGTTGGCGAAATCACAGTCGTTATGATGCTTTTAAACTAACCGGTTTATACCAGTGGGTTTGGAATATTGATGGTGGCTTTAACTGGTATGCAGGCCTTGGTGGTGGTGTTGGAAGTGTAGATGTTCATGACGACTGGCGAGATCGATATCCTAACGATGGTGCATTTTTATTTGTAGCCGGTGATATAGGGATAGAATATAATTTTGATATTCCCTTATTACTATCTCTTGATTTCAGGCCGGAAATAGGGTTTAATGACTACAATGTGACCAATGACCTTTCACCAGATATCGCTCTTGGGATAAGATATCAGTTTTAAAAATAAATCATTTTTAAAGGAAAAAGTGGAAGTTAATCTTCCACTTTTTTTGTTAAAGCCTTTTCATAAATCTCTTCGTATAAAGGGACTATTTTATTGATATCAAATTTTGCGGCAGTTTTCACCGCACCATTTTTAAAGGCCTTCAGGCGTTTTTCATCACTAAGGATATATAAGGCGTTTCTGGCCATATCTTCAATATCCCCAACATTGCTTAAAAACCCGGAGACCCCTTCATTATTTACCTCTGGAAGTCCTCCTGTATTAGATGAAATTACGGGTACGGAATGCACCATGGCCTCAAGGGCCGCTAAACCAAAACTTTCTGTTCTCGATGGCAATACGAACAGGTCTGAAAAACACAAGATCTTATCGATTTCATGGCTTTCTCCTACAAATAACACCTTTTCTCCAATACCCAGCTCTATGGCCATATTCTCAGCCATTTCTTTTTCTGGTCCTTCCCCCACCATCATTAATTTTGCCTTTATCTTCTTCTGGATTTCAAAGAATATTTTGATAACATCATCGATGCGTTTAACTTTTCTGAAATTACTGATGTGTGTAATAATTTTTTCATCCTCTTCAGCCATCATGGTGCGTTGACAATCCGTAAAAGAAAAACGTTCACACTTGGTAATATCAATAAAATTGGGAATCACCTCAATTTCCTTTCTGATCTCAAAGGATTTGAAGGTATCGGTTCGCAGGCTTTCAGAAACCGAAGTGACCACATCACTGTTATTTATACTAAAAGTCACTGCTGGTTTATAAAAGGGATGACTTCCTACAAGTGTTATATCGGTGCCGTGTAGTGTGGTTACCATGGGAAGCTCAATTCCTTCTTCTTCAAGCATTTTTTTGGCCATATAGCCGGCATAGGCATGAGGAATGGCATAATGAACGTGTAATACTTCAATCCCATGAAGTTTAACCATGTTAACCAGTTTACTGCTTAGTGCAAGTTCATAGGGTTGATAATGAAAGAGGGGGTACTCCGGAACATGGACTTCATGAAATCTTACATTGCTCGATAATTGATCTAACCTGACCGGTTGGCTGTAGGTGATAAAATGAACTTCATGACCACGCCTGGAAAGCGCAAGGCCTAACTCGGTGGCTACTACCCCACTTCCCCCAAAAGTAGGGTAACAAACAATGCCTATTTTCATTGAATTTTTATTTAAAGATACACTTAGTTCTGTTGATCAACTAGAAATCAATGGCTTCATAGATCACCTCCTGAATTTTTGACCTGACATCTTCCCTTATTAATTTTCGATTGTTAGAATCCGGGAAGGTTCTATTAGACAAAAATACATATACTATCTCTTCTTCAGGATCTGCCCATGCAAAAGTTCCGGTAAAACCTGAATGTCCAAAACTTGACATTGAAACACAATTACAAGTTGGACCGGAAGCCTGCAATTGTGGTTTGTCGAAACCAACGCCACGCCTTACATTTTCTTCGCAATAATAACAGGTATTGAATTTTTCAACGGTTTCACTTTTGAAATATTTTTCACCTCCATAGCGCCCTTCATAAAGAAAAACATGCATCATTTTAGCCACATCATTGGCGTTGCTAAAGAGACCAGCATGCCCGCCAATCCCCCCTTGCATAGCTGCTCCCTGGTCATGCACATAACCATGAACCACCTGGCCACGCCAGAGTTTGTCATATTCAGTCGGAACAATTTGTTCTTTTTTAAACCTTGTTAAAGGAAGATAACCGGTATAATTCGCCCCTAAAGGTTTATATAATCTTTCCTGGGTAATACTGTGTAAGGTCGTCTGGTAGTAAGCCTCCAGGTAATACTTCAGCATATAAAAAGGCAAATCGCTATACTTGTACCTTCGCCTGGGTTCCAGTTTGCTTTCCTTTATGATATCCAGGATCGTATCCTGCATATCATCACGAATATACATTTGATCGGCCACAGTCGTATTGAAATTCGCTGAAGGGGTTTCAGAGTAATAAACCGTTGAGGGTTTTCGCGTTACCTTGTCAATGGTTGGAACGTAAAATGGCAACCAGGGCTTTAATCTGGCATAGTGCATAAGCATATTCTGTAGGGTGATGTGTCCCTTGTTGGACCCTTCAAAAATCGGTAGTAAATCATCCAGACGGGTATTAAAATTTACAACTCCTTTTTCCTCCTGTTGCATGATTAGTGGAAGCGTTGCCAGGATTTTAGTTAAGGAAGCCAGGTCGTAGATCGAAGTATCACTGACCGGTGTATTTTTCTCATAAGTATGATATCCGAAATTCTTTTCGTACACCACCTTACCTTTCCTGGCAACAAGGATCTGGGCACCAGGGGTCATTTTCTTTTCGATTGCATCTTCAATTATGCTGTCTATTTTCTGAAGCTTGTTAGAATTAAGTCCTACATTCTCAGGTTTTCCGTAGGACATCCTGTTTAGACCCTTCGTTTGAAAACCTGTCCCTACAGGAAAAGCATTCCCCAGACTTACCGGTAGAATTCCCCGGGCTTCTATCCCCCCAAAAATCACCTGTGCCAGTTTCTGTTGAGCAATTTTATTATTTTGATATCCTATTAGGATGCCCTCAAGGTCCTGAGTCGGTAAAGGGGTTAAGGCATAGGGTCGGGTAAAAAGGCCCAGAACGGTGGTATTTTGACGGGCAATTTCATGGATCCATTCTATTTCCCGCACCGAGAATTTATAGCCTGCCCAAGGGTTTACATCCGGTTTATGAAAGCCTATAACCACGTAATTGTATTTCTCTAATTTTTCCAACAATACGGAAAGGGAAGCCGCACTTACCCAATCAACCTCAGTGTATTTTCTCATCTGTGCCAGAAACTCGCTACCATCGGCATTACCAAAATTCACATAGGCGATCTTTTTCTTAGAAAGGTCTTTAACCGGCACTACCGCTTTATTATTTTTAAGAAGCGTCAGAGAGTTTTCAACCAAATTTTCAAATAGTGCGCTGTCTCTGACCGTATTTAATTCCTCAATTATGTAGCCGGGGTTCACTGGTTTATAATCGTTAAGACCAACCTTGTATTTGGCTAAAAGGATCTTCTTAACAGAATGGGCTAATCGTGGCTCAGTAATGGTGCCTTTTATATAGGCATTGGTCAGGGTCTCTTTAGCTTTAGGAACATCTTCGGACATTAATAAGATGTCATTTCCAGCCAAAAAAGCTGCTAGATCGATCTCACCTGGTCCCTGGTGATCAGAGGCGCCTTTCATATTCAGGGCATCGGTAAAAACCAGTCCATTAAAACCTAATTGGTCTTTTAGAAGATCAGAAATAATATTTTTACTAATTGAAGAAGGTAAATTTTGTTGCGGTTCAAGGTCAGGTACATTTAAATGACCCACCATTACACTGGAAAGCCCCTCCCGAATTAACGGATAGTAAGGATAAAGCTCAATATTCTTAATCCTTTCTTCTGTAAAATTTACCGTAGGTAATGTTTTATGAGAATCGGAATCGGTATCCCCATTTCCCGGAAAATGCTTTGCACTGGACAAAACCCCTTCCCTGTGCAAGCCTTTCATAAAGGCCACTGACTTTTGAGCCACATTTTCCTTTTCTTCGCCAAAGCTTCTATTTCCGATTATAGGGTTATTGGGATTGGTATTAATGTCTACTACGGGAGCAAAATTTATATGAACCCCCATCCTTTTAATATGCCTGCCGATAGCCGCCCCGGCAGATTCAATCAACCTGTTGTCTTTAACAGCACCCAGTGTCATATTCCAGGGCAGTGCAAAAGTGGAATCAAGACGCATGGATAACCCCCATTCAGCATCCATTCCTATAAGCAAAGGAAAATCGGCAATTTCCTGGAATTCATTGTGAAGACTAATCTGTCTTTTTGGACCTCCTTTAGAAAAAATGAGTCCCCCTATCTTATTTTCCTTAATGAGCTTTCGGGTTCGATTGAGTTCACCCTCTGAAGCATTGGAATAAACATCGACCATGAATAACTGTCCAATTTTTTCATCAAGACTCATTTGAGCATATACGCTATCTACCCATTTGCGTTGTGCCTCGGCATCATTGGCCAGTAACGGGTGAGTGTGCTGTCCAATTGCATTAAAGTTGATAAAAATGAGAAATAAAAAAAGTAAACGGATTTGATTCCTAAAATTCATCATTTTATAAAGCGGTTGTGCCAGCTTTCGGAAGCAGGAACTTCCCAGTTATTTTTATATTCAGCTTTGTTATTTACCAGATTGTTGAAGACAATTGTTTTTGGAGAGACCGATTTGTTTTTGGCTATTTTTCTGAAATCAGTTAAAGACTTGTACGCCACGAATTCTCCCTGTTTATATGAGACGTTCATCTTATCCAAAAGATCAACATTGTAGTCTTTTTCCAGTTGTTGGATAAAAGCAACAGAGGCATCTATGGAACATCCCGAGGCAGAATTAACCTGTTGGTCAAGTCCGATAGTAATAAAACGCTTGTATTTAATATCGTAACCCGCTTTAAGCGCTGAACCGTGGACTGTCCATTGGGTTAAGAATTCATCTAACTTTGCTTTAATTTCTTGTAATTCTTCTTGAGTAAAAGACCGGTTGGCCTGATAAATCCAGACACGAGCAGTGTCTGGTAGATTTTCAAAGGGTACTAACATGTGGTGTAATTTTAGATAATCACAAAACTAATTGATTTCCTCCATGGAATTCAAATATAGTACCAGTTTTTAGTGTTAAAATCCCTTATATATCTTCAGCGGAAGCGATAAGTTCGGCCACGTCCATAACAGCAATATCATCTTCCTTGTTTTTGCTTTTCACTCCATCGGTCATCATGGTGTTGCAAAACGGACATCCCGCTGCGATTACTTCCGGTTGTATTTCCATGGCTTGCTCCGTTCTTTCAATGTTAACATCTTTATTTCCGGGTTCCGGTTCTTTAAACATTTGTCCTCCTCCAGCACCACAACACAAGCCTTCGCTCTTGCATTTTCTCATTTCGATCAGTTCAACTTCAAGTTTGCGTAGTAAGTCACGAGGGGCCTCATATTCTCCGTTACCACGCCCCAGGTAACAAGGGTCGTGAAAGGTAATACGCTTACCTTTAAATTTACCGCCTTCAACTTTTAATCTCCCTTCTTCAAGTAGTGACTTTAAGAATTGGGTATGATGCACCACCTGGTAGTTTCCTCCCAGGGCCGGGTATTCATTCTTTATCGTATTGAAGCAATGAGGACAGGCTGTCACTATTTTTTTGATTTCATAACCATTGAGTACTTCTATATTGGTGGCTGCCTGCATCTGGAATAAAAATTCATTTCCAGCACGTTTTGCGGGGTCTCCTGTACAGCTTTCTTCTGTACCCAATACTGCAAAATCCACTCCGGCGTTATGTAAGAGTTTTACAAATGCTTTGGTTATCTTTTTTGCGCGATCATCAAAACTTCCGGCACATCCTACCCAAAAAAGTACTTCGGGTTTCTTGCCTTCCGCCATATATTCGGCCATTGTTGGGACCTTAAGTGCATCTGCCATAATTGTATATTTTATTGAAAAATTTTTCTTCTTGATTAGTCTTAATTCTCACTAGCCCAGTTCAGGCGATCCTGTTGATTGTAAGGCCAGGGCGCACCATTATTCTCAATATTGGTCATCGCTATACCCAATTCATTTGGAGCTGCGCTTTGTTCCATCACAAGGTAGCGGCGCATATCAAGAATTATGGATAATGGATCAATTCCTATGGGACAGGCTTCTACACAGGCATTACAGGTGGTACATGCCCATAGTTCTTCCCGAAGAATATAGTCATCCAGCAATTGTTTGCCATCATCCTCGAATTTTCCTTTTTTATTGATAATTTCTCCAATTTCTTCTACCCTGTCACGGGTATCCATCATAATTTTCCTCGGAGATAATTTTTTTCCAGTCAGGTTTGCAGGGCATTCAGAGGTACATCTACCACATTCGGTACAGGTATAAGCATTGAGTAATTGCACCCGGTTGAGATCCATAACATCTGAAGCACCAAATTTTTCAGGTTCGCTCTCTTGCTCGTCCTCTGCTGGCGCAGCAAATGGATCAGCATCGGGATCCATCATCAGTTTCACCTCATTGGTCACAGCTTCCAGGTTATCCATTTCTCCCTTGGGCTGAAGTTTAGCGTAATACACATTGGGAAAAGCAAGAAGAATATGTAGATGTTTGGAATAATACAGGTAATTAAGGAAAATCAGAATACCTAAGATATGAAGCCACCAGGCTGCTCTTTCAATAATGATTAGCGTGGCATTGCTCATCCCATCAAAGATGGGTAGTAAAAACTGGCTCACCGGAAAAGCTCCTACGATACCCGCTTCCTGCGAATAGTGTGCAGCACCGTTTAACTGAAGTTGATAATCTGTAGCATTCATTACTAAAAACAGCAGCATCAGGATCATTTCGAAGTAAAGGATATAATTAGCGTCATTTTTAGGCCAACCTTTTAATTCCCTGCTTAAAAACCTGTAAATATTACTGATGTTTCTCCGGGTCCAAAATAGTATAACTCCAATTAAAACCAGCAGTGCCAGGATTTCAAAGGCACCGATAAGGAAATTATAAAACCCTCCCATAAAAGATAGGATACGATGGGTCCCAAAAAGGCCATCAATTATGATTTCCAGTACCTCAATATTTATGATAATAAAACCTACATATACGATCACGTGAAGAATCCCCGCAATTGGTCTTTTCACCATTTTACTTTGGCCCAGGGCTATTCGGGACATTTTAGCCCATCGTTCTCCGGAACGGTCGGAACGATCAATTTCCTTTCCTAATTTGATATTGCGAATAAGGCGTTTGACATTCCTGGTAAAAAACCAAATACCGGCCACCAGTGCCAGGAGGAATAGAATCTGTGATATTATTTGCATAACAGGTTGGTTATTTTAACGAATCCTGCGGCGGCTGATAGGGTCCTGGTTTTTTTCCAAAAACAGAGAAGTGAACGTAGCGCTTAGGATTCAGTTTTATATCTTGTAAAAGTTGGTCCAGCTGTTTTGTTGCTCTTTCAAGATTATCATATACCTTATCGTCATTAAGCAATTTTCCCGCAGTTCCCTGCCCATTACTAAGCTTATTGGAGACCGATTCAAAATCAGCAATTACATTTTCAATATCATCGGTGACCTTACCTATATTCATTGTAGAAAGGGTATCGGAAAAATTATTGAAGTTGGTAGACATTTCATCCAGGTTTGTAAAGGTCCTGTCTAATTTAGATGAATTATCTTTAATAAGCCCTTCCAGTTCATAGGCCGTTCCTTTAAAGGAACGAGCGGTTTCTCCAAGATCACTAAAAGTACTTCGGATATTATTCCGGGTACTATCATCCATTATTTTGTTAAGGGCCGTGAGCACAGAATCGGCACTAACGATAGAATTTTCTATTTTTTCCTGAAGAGGAGCTAGTTTATCATTTACCAACTCCATGATGCCTTCATCCACCTCACTCTTTAAAATATCTCCGGATTCCGCCATCTCAGGATCATCATAATCCGGAATGACGGCAAGAGATTTGCCTCCGATGATTCCACCTCCGTACACCTTGGCAATACTGGATTTAGAAAATTGAAAATCATTTTCAATGGTAAAGGTAACCCGGATCAAACCAGATTGGTCAACAAAATCTATGTTGGTGATCTGACCCACTTTCAGGCCGTTAATGGTTACCGGTGAGGAAGGCGATAATCCTTCCACATCATCATACATGGCGTAAAAGGTCCTACTCGAATCGAGTAGGTTTTTTCCTTTTAGAAAGCTGTAACCAAATATCAGGAGAATAATAGCTGTAATAGCTAAAAGGGCAGTTTTTACCTCACGTGTAAATTTCAAGAGCTATTTTTTTTGAATATGCACAAATTTAGAAATAAAAATAGAAAGATAGTTCTAATTAACCTTAGATTTTAACGCCTCATTAACCGTTATCTTTTTATCATTTTTAAAGGCTACAATGAAACTCGAAGGATATCCATTCTGTTTGGCTTCCCTATGAAATTCTTGAATTCTGCTATAATTGGAAGTTTCTCCGTAATAGTATTTATAGAGCCCGGCCTCTTTTTCACGATTTACATTTCTGAGCCCCTTAAAATTATAGGGTTTGGTTTCGAGTTTAGTACTTCCGGCTGCCAGTTGAACTTTAAAAGTAATTCCTTCATAATAGTCATTGGACTCGGAAATTCCGAATTCCCTGTCCGAAATACTTTCCAGGGTATTTAAATTAATGTTTTGAGCATATCTTATAATAGCATCAACAATGGCATTGGAAAGATTTTCCTGCCCTTTTTTGCTATTTAAATAGGGGCCTTCATGATTGTTGGTTAAAAACCCAGTTTCTATTAATACACTTGGCATCACCGCATTTTTCAGGACCAGAAAACCGGCTTGCTTCACCCCACGATTCTTACGTTTTAGTTTGTGGGTGAAATTTTTCTGAATAAAGTCGGCAAGAAGGATACTTTGGTTGAGATACTCTTCCTGCATAAGGGCCATTCCTATATACGACTCAGGAGAATTAGGATCAAAACCATCATAGGTGATTTCATAATCCTCTTCAAGAAAGATTACTGAATTCTCTTTTTTGGCAACCTCAAAGTTTTCCTGGGATTTATGGAGTCCCAGGACAAAAGTTTCTGTACCGTAGGCTTGAGAGTTATGGGCATTTAAGTGTACCGATACAAAAAGATCGGCATTAGCTTCGTTGGCTATTTTAGCCCGTTCATTTAGTTCAATAAAAACATCGCTTTTCCTGGTGTAGATAACTTCAATATCTCCGCGTCTTTCCAGGGCTTTTCCTACCTGCAATACAATATTTAAAGCTATTTCCTTTTCTTTGAACCCATTACCCCTATTTCCAGGATCTTTTCCCCCGTGACCGGCATCCAAAACTACTACAAAACGATCTCGTGGGGGTTTTTCCGTTTCAGAGGCAAATAGGTAAGATGCTGGTGTAAGAAAAATTAATACGAAAAGTTTAAGTAGGTTCGTTCTCATAAATACGTAACGCAAAATTTGGGGTGAATATTTTAATTACTATTTTTCCTTAAATCTCAAATCCAAGCTGAAAAAATATATGTAATTTTGAATTCGCAAAAAGCGAGCCATTCCGTACAAAAATAGCACTTAAAGCATTGCAACCAACTATACTTAATATACTTTTTTGCTCTATTTTTTTTCTATTTCCAGGTATCACTATGGCCCAGGAAACCGGAAAACAAGAAGGAATAGAGATTCCAGCCCAGCGTGACACGTTGGTCGGGATGGGAGATTCGCTTCCGCTTGCTCAAAGTATTAAACCCCTAGATACCATCCTTGGAGATTCCTTAATGCAAGATACTATAAAGCCGCAGGGAAACCAGCTTATTACCGACGTAGTGACCTATACTGCCAAGGATTATATGCGGATCAGTCAGAAAGAAAACCGTATGTATCTTTATAATGAAGCCCAGATCACCTATGAGGACATGGTAATAAATGCTGGATTAATCATTATTGATAATAATAAGAATGAAGTGTATGCCTATGGTATTCCCGACTCCACAGGGACATATTCTCAAACGCCGGTATTCACTCAGGCTAATCAAACGGTTGAACCCGATTCCATACGCTTTAATTTTGATACAGAAAGAGCTCTTGTTTATAATTCCAGGACACAACAAGCTTCCTTTAATGTTATAGGCGAGGTAACAAAGCGCGAAAATGATTCGGTCTATTTTATGAAGAACGTCCGCTTTACCACCTCTGAAGATGTCGAAAATCCTGATTATTTTTTCTATGCCCGCCGGATCAAATTCGTTCCGGATAAAAAGATAGTTTCGGGACTTGTTAATATGTATATCGCAGATGTGCCAACCCCTCTCGGGTTGCCATTTGGATATTTCCCCATGACTGAGGAGGAAACTTCAGGCTTTATTCCACCGAGTTTCGGCGATAGCCGCAGAGGATATTTTCTGCAAAACGGGGGCTATTATTTCGCAATTAGCGATTATGTGGACCTTATGGTTTTAGGAGGCTATTATACCAATGGAAGTTATGAACTTAGCACGGAATCCAATTATGCAAAACGCTATAAGTACCGAGGTAATTTCAGATTGAGATATGAAAATCAGCTCGAAAGCGAACGAGGCTTTCCAGATTATGCCGAACGGACCCAGTATAATATTCAGTGGACTCATAATCAGGATGCAAAAGCAAATCCTAATTCCAGGTTTTCTGCTTCGGTCAACCTAGGATCAAGCACTTATTATAAAGAGTCTGTAAATCAAGGAAATACAGGTAACTTTCTAAATAATACTTTAAGTTCTTCTGTGTCTTATAGTAAGACTTTTGAAGGGGAGCCTCAGATCAACTTAAGCGTTGCTGCCAGGCATTCACAAAACACCAACACGGAACAAATTAATATGAGCCTGCCAACGGCGCAGTTGAGCATGTCGAGAGTTTATCCCTTTGCCCCAAAGACAGGTGCAAAAAAAGGATTTATTGAAAACATCAATTTACAATATAATTTCAGGGGAGAGAATCAGATTCAGACTACTGATTCCCTCTTTTTCCAACCTGAAATGTTTGAAGGGATGAACTTTGGTGCACAGCATTCCATTCCCCTGTCAACTAACTTTAAGATTTTTAAATATTTAAGTGCCAGTGTAAATGCCAATTACAATGAGAACTGGGTATTTAAAACCTTTGAACGATCATGGGATGAAGCAGCCAATGTGGAGGTGATCGACACGATTAATAAATTTGATTCTTATCGCACATACAATTTCAGCAGTAATATAGGAACCACAATTTACGGTTTAAAAAGCTTTGGAAAAGATAAAAAAATACAGGCCATACGCCATGTAATGCGCCCCAATATTAGCTATAATATCAATCCTGCTTTTGATCAGTATTACGATAGCTATGAACGGATCAATCCGGCCAACCCACTAGAAACAAACATGGTTGATTATTCACGGTTTCAGGGAACACTCTACGGGGCACCGGGAAGAAGGTTTTCAAGTTCAATTGGTTTGAGTCTGAGCAATACCCTGGAAGCTAAAGTTCGTTCGAAAGACAGCACCGCAACTGAGCCTGAAAAAATAACCTTACTTAATAATTTCTCATTTAACACCTCTTATAATCTGGCAGGAGATTCCCTTCGCTTATCCCCTATTTCCATACGGGGAGGTATTCCGATAATCCGCAATAAATTGGATATCAATGTGGCCGGGAATATGGATATTTATGCTTTGGATAATAACAACCGGAGAATCGATAAACTAAATATTGAAAATGGTGGAAGCCTATTTCGATTTACCAATGCCAATGTGAGTTTTTCATATTCTTTTTCCAGTAAAGATTTTGATGGGGATGCGCAGGAGGACGACGAGCTCGAAAATGAAACATATAGAAACGGGGGGCGTCGGGATGATCTCTTCGGGAAAGGAACAGACCTGGACGGCCGGTTCTATGATGAGGATGACCTGGAAGATGACAATACAGAAGATCGGGACAACAGGTGGTATAATTATAAAATACCTTGGGATTTAAGGCTATCCTATACCATGACCTATAATAATAGTGCCCGACAAAATGAGATTACCTCTCATTCCATAATGTTCTCTGGTGATGTGGAACTTTCGCCTAAATGGAAAGTTGGGGGGTCTTCAGGATACGATCTAAAGGAACAGGGGTTTACCTATACCCAGTTACGATTTCAGCGGGACCTGGATAGCTGGAGAATGAGCTTTAATTGGGTGCCCTTTAGCGAACGGAGCTCCTGGTACTTTTTTATAGGAATAAAATCATCTATTTTAAGCGATATTAAATACGATAAACGGCGAGAACCAGACCGACAACTTTAAATAATAAACAGTATGAAAAAAATTATCAAAACCAGCAATGCACCAGCCCCAATCGGACCGTATAACCAGGCAGTAATGAGCGGAAATATGCTCTTTATATCAGGTCAGATTGCCATTAACCCTCAATCCGGTGAACTAGAAACTTCAGACCTTACCAAGGAAACCGGGTTAGTAATGGAAAATCTTAAGGCCATTCTCAAAGAGGCAGGTTTGAGTTTTGAAAACGTCATTAAGACTTCAATTTTTATAAGCGATATGAATAATTTCGGAAAAATAAATGAAGTGTATGGCAGGTATTTTGACCCGGAAACAGCCCCGGCCAGGGAAACAGTAGAAGTGGCAAACCTCCCGAAATTTGTGAATGTAGAAATTAGTGCAATCGCCGTGAAATTTTAATTCTCACAGGCTAAAAAGCTGTTTAAATAGCCTGAATAAGTAATTTCGCCGTGGCAGGATTAGTAGCCAAGGGTATATTATGTACGTCACAGATACGCATCAACATGAAGATATCAGGCTCATGTGGATGTTTGTCCATGGGGTCACGGAAAAAAATCACCATTTGTACCTGGCCTTCTGCAACCTTGGCAGCTATTTGAGCATCTCCGCCTATAGGTCCGGAAAGCAATTTTTCTACCTCAAAGCCCGCGGTTTCAGTTTTAGCTCCCGTGGTCCCTGTGGCAATGAGATGTATGGCCTTTGATTGTAGAATTTCCCGATTTTCATTTAAAAACTGAACCATTTCAGCTTTCTTCCCGTTATGGGCAATTATCGCTATTGTTTTCTTCATAATTAGGTGGAAAGAATATCGGAAATTCTAAGTAATTCCTTGTTAATTGTTGGTTTATCTTTTAAAGCCTTATCCAGGTTACATGCCTCTATCTGATTATTCATCATTCCCACCATTACATTATGCTGACCGTCAAGTAATAATTCTACTGCTTTGACACACATCCTGCTGGCCAGTACCCTATCAAAGCATGTTGGACTTCCCCCCCGTTGAATATGTCCAAGAACAGTCACTTTTGCATCATAGTAAGGTAGATTTTCCTTTACATAATCCGCCAGTTCAAAAACATTTTTTCCGGTTTTATCGCCTTCAGACACTACCACGATACTTGAAGTTTTACCGGAACGTCTACTTCTCTCCAGGGAGTTTAATAATCTATCGAGTCCTAAATTCTCCTCGGGAATAAGAATTTCTTCTGCACCGGCTCCAATCCCACTGTTAAGGGCAATAAAACCTGCATCCCGTCCCATAACTTCTACAAAAAATAATCTGTTATGGGAACTTGCGGTATCTCTTATTTTATCTACCGCCTGCACTACCGTATTCAAAGCAGTATCATAGCCAATGGTATACTGAGTCCCATAGATATCATTGTCTATGGTACCCGGAACTCCCAGAACTGGGATTCCATGTTCTCTATAAAGTACCTGACCACCTTTAAAAGTTCCCTCACCTCCTATAAGGATCATGGCGTCTATTCCTAGTTTTTTGATATTGGCAGCTGCTTTTATCCTGCCCTCTTCGCTTAAAAATTCCTTAGAGCGTGCAGATTGTAGGATAGTACCTCCTAGTTGAATGATATTTCGTACGCTACGGGCGTTTAGTTCAAGGTAATCATTTTCTATCATTCCCTGAAAACCTCTTTTAAAACCAAAGCATTCTACATGATAATAAGCGCAGGCCCGGGTTACAGCACGAATTGCC
Source organism: Salegentibacter profundi (assembly GCF_054121475.1). Lineage (NCBI taxonomy): Bacteria > Pseudomonadati > Bacteroidota > Flavobacteriia > Flavobacteriales > Flavobacteriaceae > Salegentibacter > Salegentibacter profundi. The sequence goes on along the minus strand of NZ_JBSYGG010000002.1, from coordinate 35,194 downwards.
GCATTCATTCCAGGAGCATCACCCCCGGAGGTCATAACTCCTATTCTTTTTATTCTTGGTGACATATCATATTATTTAACAGTATAAAGCTACAAACAAAGCCTTAAATAGCCGCGTTTCTATTAAATTTTAATTTATCAAGAACTAAGAAGCAAATAGCCGTCTTTAATTGCCTTCGATAAGTTCCTAACCCTTCAATCGAACTGCGCTTCAGGAAAAGTTATATAATCTGGAACTATAGATTTTGCTTGTTTTTCCTGTTCTTCCCTTTCCTCTGATTTGACGCGTTCTTTATTAAGGATTTTTCGGATCAATTCCTTGAAAGTATCGAAATCAACAGAATAAGAAAGACCAATTCCCTGGGTGAACCCAATCTCTTCCCCTATAAACTGAATATTGTTTTCTCTATTAAACACCTTTGCCCTCAAAGAGCCGTCTTCATTGAGTAAGAAATCGATCTGTAGGTCCCCTACGATTATGGACTCTGTCACACCCCCAATAGGAACCCCCACCTGTCCATTAATAATTACACGATCACTAATTTGCGTTGAAAGGGTTAAACCAAATCTATCGACGGTTTGTTGATCCGGAGTTCGGTCCCCCTGTACATAATTGACACCAACCTGAAACTTCCCGTCCTCATCAGCAAAAATATCATTCACGATGCTAGAAGCCCTTTCCGCCAGAGTTCCCGTGATGGCATTTTGGCGTAAACCGAATTCACTGTAAAATGAACCCTGGGTAACCAGAAAAAGTGCCTGTAATTCCCTGCTAGCCCTGTCATCCATACGGTATTCCAATTCTGAACGTACCACGGAACTTGCATTGGGGAAATCAATTTCAAAAGTAATGTCTGGTTGAATAATTTCTCCCTGGAGGTCTATGATTACTTCCACCGGAATCTTTCGGTTAATACTGGGATTCTCAAGGAGAACGGCCGGGTTAGCATTAAGCTCGTATATCGCACGAACATCTAGCTGTGCCCGGGCAGGATTACCGTCCCAGTTAATACTCCCGCCTGATTCAACCTTAAAAACCTTTTGAACTAGCCCGGCATATTTAAAATTATAAACACCTTCGTAGGCCACGAAATCCCCCCACATGTTAAACTTTCCGTTCGTATTGATTTCCAATAAAAGGTTTCCTGCTCCACGACCGCGAAGGGTGCTACCACTGGTTTGGTCTACTACAACTTCCACTTCCGCATCATTGGTTACATCAAGATCAAAGACCATTTCAATCCCACTTACTTCCCTGGTGACAATATTCTCGCCAGCCATTCGCGCTGCTTTTTGCTCTGGACTTAGGAAATAGATATAAGAATTATCTCCGGCCGATTCAGTTTCATTCAAGGGGATTTTAAATACCGTACCCCTTTCGGTAGTGGCATTAACTTCGATTACAAGTTCATCAGTAGGGCCCTCTATAGAGGCATCTCCACTAATAAATGCTGTTCCGTAATACAGGGCATCATCACTGGCTTCGGTATCTAAGACCAGCAACCTATCTGTAGTGATATCCAGATTAAGCATCCATTCCCTGAAATTACGATGCCTTATATAACCGTCAAGAATTCCAGAAGTACCGTATTTGGTATCCTTAATTTCAATTTGGTCAAAATTGAATTGTTGCTCGGTAAGATTTATCGTGGCATCATCCATAAAATCCAAATCTACATTTAGGTATGGAATTTCAAGTCCCGCATCAATGAGGTTTAATTGTCCTGAAAATTCTGGGTTCTTATAATTCCCAGTCACCCCAGCACTCCCTGTTGCAAAACCTCTAATATTACTAATGACATCTCCCCCCAGCGGACTAAAAGCCGCCATATTAAAACGTTTCAGGTCCACATTAAGATCAATAGTGGGTTCCTGGCTGGCTACCTCAATATTTCCTGTGGCTGAAAGCGATTCAAATTCCTTATTTCTTAAAGTCGCATTTACCATATAATTGGTTAGGTCCTGATTACCTTCCACATCAATTACCAGATTGCCCAGAAGGTTGTCATTGACATCCAGGGAATCGATCCGTAAGGATGTATTTGGATAATAGGCTCCATCCTCTTGTAAAAGGTCAAGTTTTCCGTTCAGCACACCAGCCAGGCGTAAGCTGTCGATTTGCGGAGTAATCTTTCCGATATCCACATCATCAAATTCCATACTGAAATCCTTGTAGGTAGAATCCCGGAGCACCCCACTAAGTCTAATTTCTTCATTCTGGTGACTCATAACAAGGGAATCGATAGTAATATCCTTAAAATTATTATCAAAAACTATTTTATTGCTACGATTGCGGTCTTCATTGATATACCAGATATTTTCCCGAAACCGGATATCTGATCGCTGAACTCCGACCACCGATTTATTATTTTCATTTATGGTATGAAAAAGATTGATATTAAAGACATCATCATTTTTCTTACCGCCCTGGAATTCCGATCGGATAAAAAGGGTATCGCGCTGTGTCACATTTATAAAACTAAACTCTGAAAAATTATAAAAGTCTGTCGCCACACTATCCGACTCGAAATAAGTATTATAAATTGGATTGGTATTATCCACCCGAAGATTTACATTTTCAAACATATTGCCAAAGAGATCTATCCTTGGCGATTTGAAGGTGATCTTGAATTCGGATTCGTCCGATTCCACTCTACCCCTTATAAATGTATTTGGAGCAAGGGTTATTTTTGGATAAAAAACCTCTACGATTTTATTGTAAATATCGAAATCGAATTCCATAAACTGGTTACTGGTTATGGTTTCCGGTTCATAGTTGGTGTAGATGCTACCCAGGGAATTTTTAAAAAGATCGACAATTTCACCCACCTGGAAAACACCTTGTACCTGTCCGCTAATGACATCCGGGGAGTTAATTTCTATGGTCCTGACCTGCCTTTCAAAACTTGATACAATGCTAAAGTCATCAAAATAATAAAGATCATTTTGATTTCGGTAGGAAGTATTAAGAAGGAGTATCTCGCCGAAGGCATTATCTACCGTAGTACCTTTCATATTCATAATCACATCCCCTTTAAATACAGCTATACTATCCCTTGTCACCAGGTTGAGCTTATTGAGGTTGGCATAACTTACAGCAGCTTCGAAATCATATATGTTTATGTCTTCTGAAAGGTCCGCAAGTCCATTGAATTCCATTCTTAAGTTGGGGTCATTAGCCATAAGCAAGCCATTAAATACCGGTTGTCTCATATCACCGATAACCCGAATATTGGAATAATTATAATTATTGAATTCAAGTTGTGAAATCTGGCCTTCCAAACGTGCGCTTAAACTCTCCTGATCGAAACCAGTGCCGTCCACATTTAAATTGAAACTGGTTTTTCCCAGGTTTTGATTATTGAACAATCTTCCCAAATTAAATTCTTTCAAAATGAGGTTACCCTGATACGCTGCCATTTTTGCATTGCTAAAATTATCAAGGGTAAATGTGGTTTGGGCTTCCCCCAGCTGGGTAGTAAGATCAATATCAGCCTCAAGGGAATATTTGGTAAGATGGGCATGCCCCATCATTTTTATATTCCCAAAGGCGCTAATATTTTCTGGTAATTTTCCACGAAGGTCGCCTGGCAGTAAATTAATTAGATCGTAATAATTGGAGGTGAACTCGTTAAAATCCCCGGTAATTCTCAAATCCTCACCTGCAGGAGAGAATGCTCCCCTTACCCGGACCTGGCCATCCACGCGACTACGATCCATTCCCTTTAAATCCAAATCTTCCAGGTAAAAATCATTAAGGGTCCCATCAAATTTAGTATTAAATATCAGTAATTGATCTTCCCCAAAACTATCGTAAAAGAACTTTAAATCAGAGCTTGAAACCACAGATTCCTCAAATGCTCCCCTTATTTGTACTTTATTTGTAAAATCTGAAAATTCGCTCAAAGTGTAATCAAGCTTCAGATCAGCCTTTATCAGGGAATAAGGGGTTTGAAGGTTAAAATCCTCAAGGATCATTCCCGTCGGGCTATAAGTGAAATCTGAACTTAGATGATGGATATTAAAACCTCGTTTTTCATTACCTCTGATATTGATAATTCGAGTGCTTATGGTACTACCTTCTATTTCAAAGTCCTTAGTAAGTACAGCTAAATTGTCGAGACTAATTATTTCGGGGTTATCCCGGTTTTCATCTCTAAAACTATAATGTCCATTTAGAACCTCCACAGCACTGATCTCCATTTTAAAAACCGTTGAATCTCCTGTAGGTTCTTTTTTTAATTTATTAAGAAAAATGGCTAGGTTATCCCTATCCTCGTTAATATATTTTTTCATTTTAAGTTTTAACCCGTCCACCTGGGTAAATCCTAAAGAAGGATTCCCTCCTATGATATTAGAAAGACTTAATATGGAAGTTCTAAGTTGACGGGCATGCATAAGGGTATCGGCGTGGTGGTCTTCCACGAATACTCCATTGAGCTTAACTTTACCAAAGTATCCTAAACTTACCCTTTCCACCGAAACATCAACATCGTTGTTTTCTTTAAGGGATTTGGTGATCCGCCCGGCCACCGAAGTTTGTACTGCCGGGATAGAGAAAATAATAAGAAGTAGAATAAAAAATAAAACCAGCGCAACGAAGGTTCTAGTTAATATTTTCCAGAATTTTTTGATACGCTTTTATGTTTTAACTTTGTACACAATATTAACAATTTCTATGCCCCGTATTTCTTAATGGCTTCACAAAATATTTACATCTTAGGGATTGAATCTTCCTGCGACGACACGGCTGCGGCCATACTTCATAACGGTAAAATATTATCTAATGTTGTGGCTACACAAGAGGTTCACAGGCAATATGGTGGTGTTGTACCCGAACTCGCTTCCCGGGCGCACCAGCAAAATATAGTTCCTGTAATTCACCAGGCCATAACTCAGGCAAATATCGTTAAAAAAGATATAAATGCAATCGCTTTTACCAGGGGTCCAGGACTAATGGGTTCCTTGCTTGTAGGCACCTCTTTTGCAAAATCTTTGGCCATGGGCCTAAATATCCCATTAATTGAAATTAATCATATGCAGGCCCACATCCTGGCACATTTTATTGAGGAGGAAACTTTCGAAAAACCGGAGTTCCCATTTCTTGCCTTAACTATAAGTGGAGGCCATACCCAAATTGTGAAAGTATTGGATTTCTTCAAGATGGAAGTTATTGGAGAAACGACAGATGATGCCGTGGGTGAAGCCTTTGATAAAAGTGCAAAGATCTTAGGTTTGCCTTATCCTGGCGGTCCTTTAATTGACAAATATGCGCAAGTTGGGAACCCAAATGCTTTCGAATTTCCAAAACCGAAAGTTCCCGGACTGAATTTTAGCTTTAGCGGGTTTAAAACAGCCGTACTCTATTTTATTCAAAGGGAGACCAAGAAAAATCCTGATTTCATAAGCGAGAACCTTGAAGATATTTGTGCATCCATCCAGTTCTCCATAGTGGGAATTCTGATGGATAAGTTAAAAAAGGCCATTAAAGAGACAGGTATTAGCCGAATTGCTATTGCTGGTGGTGTTTCTGCCAATAGTGGAATTAGGAATGCTTTGATCGAGGCTGAAAAAAAACACGGCTGGAAATGCCATATTCCAAAGTTTGAATATACTACTGACAACGCTGCGATGATTGCTATTGCAGGACACTATAAATACCTCGAAAAAGATTTCGCCGATTTCTCCATAACCGCCCAGGCACGGTATAAATTCTAAAAACATGCAGCTCTTTTATAATCCTGAAATCAATGAAAACCTGAATAAAATAGACTTTCCTAAGGATGAGAGCAAACACATCATCAGGGTTTTAAGGAAAAATATCGGAGATATCTTAAAGGTCACCAATGGAGCGGGATCCCTTTTTTCAGTAGAATTAACGGATGCCAATCCCAATAGATGTAGCGGAAGAATAATTGAAACAACAAAAGAAGATCCGGATAATTGGTATCTGCACCTTGCCGTAGCGCCTACCAAGATGAATGATCGCTTTGAGTGGTTTCTTGAGAAAGCTACCGAAATTGGCTTTCATAAGGTCACTCCAGTAATCTGTGATCACAGTGAAAGAAAACATGTAAAGCTAAATCGTTATGAAAGGGTTTTGCAGAGTGCTATGAAACAGTCATTGCGCTGTCGCCTTCCAAAATTAAACGAACCGGAAAATCTGAAAGATTTCCTGAAAAAAGCTATTCCAGGGCAAAAATTTATTGCACATTGCCAGGAAGGAATGCAAAGATTTCAGTTAATGGACATGATCCAGGCTTCCTCCTCCGTAACTATATTAATAGGTCCGGAAGGAGATTTCTCCCCCGAAGAGATCGATCTTGCGCTGCAAAATGGTTGGCAACCCGTAAGTCTTGGTCATAACCGGTTAAGAACAGAAACCGCGGCCATAGTTGCTTGCCATACTGTTGTACTTGCCAATCAGTAAAAAATTAATTTTATTTCCTATTTTTATTAAAATCTAAGATTGTGATGAAATTTTGGTTAGGTATTGTACTTATTTTTGCAAGTATTTCTTTGGTGTACCCCCAGAAAATTGCGCTGCTTAAATATGATGGTGGTGGGGACTGGTATGCAAACCCAACTGCATTACCCAACCTTATTGCCTTTAGCAATGAAAATACCAATACTAGCATAGCATCAAAACCGGAAACAGTGAGGCCAGAAAGTACAGATATTTTCCAATATCCCTATATCCATATGACCGGTCATGGCAATGTCTATTTTAGCGATTCAGCCGCGGAAAATTTAAGAGAATATCTTTTAAGTGGTGGGTTTCTTCATATCGATGATAATTATGGAATGGAACCTTATCTACGAGAAGCTTTAAAAAAGGTATTTCCTAACAGAACACTGCAGGAATTAAGCGTGAAACATCCTATTTTTAATCAGGCTTATAACTTTCCAGCTGGTTTGCCAAAAATTCATGAGCACGATAAAAAACCGCCTCAAGCCCTTGGAATTTTTGAAGAAAACCGTCTTGTATTACTTTTTACCTTTGAGAGTGATCTTGGGGATGGCTGGGAAAGTCCTGAAGTTCACAATGATCCGGAAGATGTGCGTCTTAATGCCTTAAAAATGGGTGCTAACATTCTTAAATTTGCTTTTGAAAATTGATGCAGCTCATTCACCAACAATCTAAATTTGAAAAAAAGAAGTTTCCGGTAATATTATTACTTGATAATATTACCGGAGAGGCAAATATTGGAAGCATTTTTCGACTGGCAGATGCTTTTAATATTGAAAAGATAATATTCACAGGAACTCCTCCTAACCTTAACAGCAATAGATTGAAGAAAACCTCTAGGAGCACTCATCAAAGAGTCCCTTTCGAATTTAAAGAAGATGGTCTTAAACTTGCTGAGAATTTAAAATCAAAAGGGTATTTAATCTATGCTCTTGAAATTACTTCTGATAGCTCGCCCATTGATGATTATACCTATGAGCCTGGAAAATCTCTATGCCTCATCCTGGGTAATGAAGTATCAGGAATTACTGAAGAATTGCTACCGATTGCAGATAAAACACTGCATATCAATATGTATGGAGAAAACAGCAGTATGAATGTGGCACAGGCAGCCGGGATTGCGCTCTATGAAATGACAAAAACAATACTTGCTTTCAACAAGAAATAATATATTTACCTCGTGAATTCAAAAGCTATAACATTAGGAATCTTACGTGCAACCGGTATTATGGTAGGTATCATCCTGCTGCTCTATCTCTTATACGAGATTCAATCCGTTCTAATTTATATAGCGGTTGCAGGAGTAATCTCCCTGATTGGACGACCTGTTGTGCTGTTTTTAAAGCATCGGCTGTTAATACCAAATAAATTGGCTGTTATCATGGTGCTGTTTTTGGTTCTGGCAATGTTAGTAGGAATTGTGTTCGTATTTGTTCCCATTGTAATCGAACAAAGCCAGCATCTTGGTCAAATTGATATTGAAGCTTTCCGAAGTGATCTCAATGAACTTAATCAGGAGATAAATGATTACCTGGGAGTTGAAGAGATCAATTTAATCGAGGGATTGCGTCAAAGTGAATTTTTTAGGGATTTTGATATTGGGGGGATCCCTAGATTCTTAAACAATGTGTTTGGAATATTAGGGGCTGCCCTGATAGCTATCTTCTCGGTAATTTTCATATCCTTTTTTCTTCTAAAGGACAGTAAATTAATGTTAAATTCAATACTGGTTTTTGCTAATCGCGGAGAAGAAAAGAAATTTCAGCGGGTTTTTAATAAAATTAAAATCCTTCTTTCTCGATATTTCGTAGGTCTCTTTTTACAGATCACAGTATTATTTCTATTATATACCATATTACTAACCGTATTTGAGATTAATAATCCTGTGGCCATTGCCTTTATTTGTGCCTTTCTGAATCTCATACCTTACCTGGGTCCAATTTTCGCGGGCATTTTGATGGGATTATTCGTCATTTCAAGTTTTCTAGGAGCTGATTTTTCTACCGTTATTCTGCCAAGGCTGGGCTATGTGATGCTCGGATATGGAATATGCCAGGTAATCGATAATTTCATTTCCCAGCCTATGATCTTTGGAGCAAGCGTACGCTCACATCCGCTGGAAATTTTCCTTATCATTTTAATCTCTGGTTTGCTTTTCGGGATTGCGGGGATGGTTGTAGCGGTTCCTGTATACACCGCTTTGAAGGTAATCGCTAAGGAATCTCTTAGTGAATATAAAATTGTAAAAAGGCTTACTCGAGATCTTTAAAATCACGCACCCTGAATAAAGCGCTTCTAAAAACCGAAATCCAGAAGTTCATCCGGATGAACCTAAAAAGCGATCTAACCGGTTTAGTGCTTAAAGGAAGCCCGTTCCCCCAGGTTTCTTCTTCCGAGATAGCTACTCAGATATCTGGATTAAAAACGGCGGAAAAGAAGATTCCTACATGGTTTAAAACGGAACAGATCATTTATCCGCCCAAACTCAACCTGGAACAAACATCTTCAGAAATCACGGCAAAGTATAAGGCTTCCCTCTTCCAAGGTAAACGACTATTAGATCTAACGGGAGGCTTTGGCATAGACACCTATTTTTTTGCTGAAGTCTTTGAAGAAGTCCTTTATTGCGAATTCAATGAGGAGCTAGCGAAAATTGCAAAACATAATTTTCAGCAACTTGGTAAGTTAAATATTCAAGTATTTTCAGGAGATGGACTGTTGAAACTAAAGAAAAAAAATAAAACTTATGATCTGATCTATGCTGATCCTGCCCGACGTGACGATCATGGAGGAAAGGTTTTTCGACTCAAAGATTGTATGCCGGATATCCCTTCTAACCTGGATCTTTTATTTAAGCATACCGACCGGATGCTTATTAAAACGTCCCCGCTTCTTGATATAACTTCCGGATTAAGCGAATTAAAAGATGTGTCATCTATTCATATTGTAGCCAATAGCAATGAGGTAAAAGAACTCCTTTGGTTTATAAACAGAGAGTTTAGGGGCACCCCTATTATAAAAACAATAAATTTTAGTAAAGGTCAAGTTCAGAAATTCTCCGGGGACCTTAATGAAAAACCTGAAACAAAATTAAGTTCACCTAAAAAATACCTTTATGAACCCAATGCAGCCATAATGAAAAGTGGGCTTTTTGAACTCTTAGCCCAAAATACCGGCACCTTCAAATTGCATAAGAATTCCCATCTCTTTACTTCCGAAGATTTAAAAGAGTTTCCCGGAAGAACATTTGAAATAATTGATGTAAAGGAATTTAAACCCTCCAAACTAAAGAAAGAGTTTAAGGGTAAAAAAGCCAATATTACCACTCGGAATTTTCCGGAAAGCGTTGCAGGCATCCGTAAACTTTTTCAGATAAAAGACGGGGGAAATCGCTTTCTTTTCTTTACTACCAATTTATTTGATAAAAAAATAGTCCTGGATTGTCGTAAGCTCCAAGAAAGGAAATTGACCTCTGCTTAAAAAAGGTTTCATGGCTTGATAATTTGCCGCTGTTTAGTCACAGAGAACATAAAATATAGCACGGCCCATAGTGTGAGCGCAATAATTCCTGCCAGGGCAAAACTTCCAAGAATATATTGCCAGAAACTCTGAATCAAATCTGTAGCCGAGTCGAAATCTTCCGGTCGTAATTCCCACCTGAATCCTCTCCCGGTTACAAAGGAACCTACCTGATAACTGGCATACACTATAAAAGGAATCAGCGGGGGAATACTAATATTGGAAAATAAGAAAGCTACCACTTTATTGAGTTTAAAAACTGCGGACAGGATAAAGACTAACAGGGTATGAAAACCCCAGAATGGAGAAATTCCCACAAATACACCAAGTGCGATGGCTGCAGCTTTCCTATGTGCTGGTTCTTCGCTCTTAATTATGTTTTCTTTCCAAAAGCGCTTAAAGCCCTTTTTTCGAAAATCATCATAAGTATTTCTTGGGTGGATATAGAAAAAACTAACCAGAACAAACCAGATATACAACAATGTGATGCGCGTGATATCCCAAAAAGGTCTGAAATGGGTGACGCGGTTCTTTTCTTCGTAAAAAACCTTTATCGGGATATTTTTAACCTTTACTTTCCGCCAGGCCGCCTTTACAATGACCTCGATCTCTAATTCAAACTTTTTTGTGTAAAGTTTTATTTCATTAACCGTTTTTACGGGATATAACCGATAACCACTTTGGGTATCCGTCAAATTGATCCCAGTTACAACCAGAAACCAAAAATTAGAGAATTTATTCCCCAAAGTGCTTTTTCCTGGAATTCCATCCTGGGTCATATTTCGATCCCCTACCAATAGTAATTCACTTTCAGGTTTTTTATTTTCGAGTTCATTTAAGAAAATATCCAGGTCATCAGGATAATGCTGACCATCAGAATCTATAGTCACCGCATATTGGTAACCAAGTTCCTCGGCCTTGATAAAACCTTGTTTTAAGGCCTCTCCTTTACCTCGATTTTGTTCAAAATGATGAATGTTTATCTGAGAAAAATCTTGGAGAATCTCAAATGTGGAATCAGTAGAACCATCATTGACCACGACCAGATTGGAGGTATAAAGTAAGAGATCCTGCAGTACCCCAGCAAGTGTTTTTTCATTATTGTATGTTGGGATTAGGATGCAACAATTAAGTTCATCAAATCTGGATTGATATATGGGTGTACTACTCAAATCTATTTTATTTTCGGCGAAAGTAATTAAATTAATTTGTATATCGCATTGATTTTTAAGGAAATACCCTCAGAGGTTTTTGCTATTCCCTTAAGCCTGATTTCTTGATTATTACCTTCAAAGGAATACTCCAGGAACAAATCATTGTTGATAAAAGGGTCTATTACAGACATAAATTTTACGTTGTTTGCGCTTTTTAATTGCAACGAATTCTCCAGACTGCGTTCCACATCCTCTTTAAACAATTGCATTAGAATCACACCCGGAGTCACCGGACGGTTTGGGAAATGACCATGATAAATCTCGTGGTCTTTATTGATCTTTAAATGGGTAATCAATTTTCCATCTTTTTCCCTGGAGGCTGCTACCGTATAAAAGTCTTTTAATAACATTTATTCTTTCTGGGTATTTGTATTAAAAAATTACTTAAAAATGATCGTAAAGTCCGAAAGGTGATTCCTTAAATTCTGAGAATTCTGTTCCTATCCTACACTCAACTAATCAACCGTAACCGTTTTCATTTCTGAGCTGGCAATTAATTTTCCATCCGCATCCATTGTCTTTGCGCCAACTGCAGTAACATTTTTAAATTCCTGAAGAATCTCTACATATGTGGTTAAGGTGCTTTCAACTTTAGGTAATTCAAAGATCTCTATCGATTGGATCGAACCGATAAAACCAGTTTTCGGAGAATTTAATCCGGCCAAAAACCCCTGGTAACCACGCCAAAGGGACATACTTTGGGCCATATGCTCAATGAGGCCCGGTTCGGAAAATGTCCCTTCCTCTAACAGGATATTGTTTTGGGGAATAAAAAATCCGGTCTTTCCTGAGTTCTCAGTATACTCGAGAAGCCGGTCTACCATTACAAAAGGCGGTTTCTGTGGTATTAATTCAAGAATTCGTTCAAATTCTAGGATAGGCTCTTTCAATAAACTTTGTTTTATGGTCATTCTTTTAGCGGAATTATTCAGCTCGGTATAAACAAAACGAATGTTCTGGAAAATTAAATATAAGCTTTTTAATAATCTTTTGCCTACTTTGGTCTTCTAATCCAGGAAAAGGGCCCAGATTGGAATAATTTTTCAAGGAATAGCTATTCGTTAATTTTGATGCCCCCTGGTAAAAATTAAAAATTTTTATTTCTAAAATTCTGATGCAAAAGTGATTAATATAATGCTGCGTTTTTAATGTATGTTTTAGTAGTAAAAAGTTTGGAAGCTACCTAAGTAAAAGTTACATTTGCAACCGCAAAATAGTTGCGACGTTCATAAATATTGGAGAGGTGGCAGAGTGGTAATGCAGCAGCCTGCTAAGCTGTCATCCTTTTTGGATGCCCGGGTTCGAATCCCGGTCTCTCCGCAAGATTTTTAGTCTGTGGATTATCTATTCTCCTTTTCGTCAGAAAAGACAGGGATAGATTTCCTCCGCTTCCCGACTGCTTCAGGTGTATTTTGGAACGGAAAAGACTAAAAATTAATTACGGAATAACTAAGGTTATTTTTACGGGGTGTAGCGTAGCCCGGTTATCGCGCCTGCTTTGGGAGCAGGAGGCCGCAGGTTCGAATCCTGCCACCCCGACTTTTTGACATTTATTATGAAAAAGGGTAAGTATTTGTAAATCAAGTATTTACCCTTTTTTAATGCTGATATTTCAACATAAATAACGAAATCGGGAATTCCACGTGAGTTCAAGAATTCGTTAAATTATTTTGTCTTTTTAAAAAGCCGATTCTTCTCTTTAGAATGTAGGAATAGTTTGATTTTCGTACCTGTAAACTTTTGTTTCTTTTAACCCTTAAAATCCTGAGGATTTTTTATATCAAATTAAGGAAAGGAACCAATACAAACCACATAATAAAACTTAACGAAAGCAACAGCAATACGTCAATACGGTTTGGATGCGCCGGCTCATTTATATAGCGCAAAATTCTGTAGCAAAGATAGAGCCCGTGTGGAACCGAAGCATATATCAAAAAGCCATAGATGTCCGGCAAAATATTAATTTCTTTCCAAATAATTCCCGTTATAAAAGCGGTAATAGTAAAAATCAGCGCCAATTTCGCAACATTTTTATTGCCCAATCTTACTGCTAAAGTCCTTTTTGATACAGCCATATCAGCTTTCCTGTCTGGGATACCCGCAAGAATAATAGATGGAAAAATAGAAAGGAACAACGGTATACTTAGCAACCAGGGAAGAGAATGATTCCAATTTCCGCCCTGAAACACAAAACCACAAAGAATTACTCCAACACTATGGGTGATACAAACGTCTACTTCGCCCAGACCGCGATAGCTCAATTTTAATGGCGGAATGGTATAACCCAATGCCAATACCGTTAAAGTAAATATTAAGATCAAATGGGGAAAACTAGGTGTTGGTGAAAAATAAATAAGAATAACAGCAAATATAATGGACAAAAAGAAAGTTGTCCAGAAACCTTTATTCATTTGTGAAAAACTCAGAATATTATCGACTATAACTCGGGACCCCCCAGTAAAAGGTCCAAACAGTTTATTATTTTTATCTGAAAGATAATCGTATTTCTCATTCGAGAGCACCGTGGAAACTTCAAGAAAAAACACCCAAAAAAATCCAATCAAGAAAATAGAACTGTTGAATACCAAGCCAGTTCTTGTTGCTGCGAGCGCCCCTAAGGAATAAGCAAGTAAGCTCATTGGATAAAATTGAAACCTTATTGCTTTTATCCATGCCCCCAATATTCTTAATATTTTTTCTTTTTCGGTTAATTTCCCATTTCTTAATTTATAAGCTTGTTTCCTGGTTTTTTCAAGCCATTTTTTACGTTTATTAATAGTGGAATGCCTAACGGGACCAAACTGAAGTATTCGAACTGGATTGATCCCACAAAATTTTAATGTAGCAATGCCCACTGCATTATGACCAGGAGATCTATAGATATATTTATAGATCCATAAAGGGGTATCCATGGTGGTAATTAGTTGTGCCGTTTTGCCCTTCAACAATTTTGCATATCCCGTTCCTCCTTCAATTTCATCGAATGCAAATCCTGCGGTCAGGACCCGATCAAAAAAAGCTTTTAAGATGGCGGGTACGGTACCCCACCAGGTGGGATAAACAAAAACAAGATGATCTGCCCAGGAAATCATTTCTTGTGCATCTTTGATGTCTTTTTCAAAAGGTTGATTTTTTGGGGAAGAAGAAATCACATTAGGTTCGAAGCTCATCTCTGCTATGATCAAACGTTTAATTTGGACCCCCGCCTCTTTGGCACCATCTGAAAAAGCATCTGAAAGAGCAGAAGAAAAACTATTTTTTCTTGGATGACCTAAAATAATCAATACCTTCATAAGCAACTTGGTTTTTTTTCTCTCCGTAATGCAATAACTTTTGGAGCTTTCCCCGGACCTTTTAAATCATATGGATAAAGACGCAAAAATTAAGAAGATTCTTCTAAAGTCATTCCATACTTTATAGTATGTATTACCACACAAAAAATTCTGAACACTTGGTACTGGATAATTTATTCCTATAGTGTTTCCTAAAGATAACTATAAAAAAAAGTAAGGGGAATGTGATGGCTCTTAAAGATGTAAGTAGTATTATAAAGACCCCATTGCTCAAAAAGCTTTTCCTTCCAGATAAAAAGGAGAACGCTCAGGATAAAAAAAGTTAATGGTTTGCTTTTTTGAAAGGTAAAAAAGTATCAAATTCCTTCAATATGTTCTATTGATATTATGAGTTAATCGTGAGGTTTAAAATTTGTGATTACAAGAAAGCCTATAATTATTTGTTTTCCAGAGATTTTCGGGGAGAATTTCTCTAGAGTCTACAAAAAAGATTAAATACATAAAATCAATTTTTATTCCTTGTAAAAATGTGATGTTGGGTAGCTGTGAAGTAATCCCGGAATATTTGATTTAATTGGTTGTCATTGCTGCAAGCTCTTATTCCTAAAAATGGGTAAATCCTTATAATTTCCTGGGAAAGATTGCTAACAGAATCTTTTGCTTCCTGGTAGAGATTTTTAATTAATTGTTTTGAGAAATTTGATTTTGTATGAATAATATTTTCAGTGGCTTCAGCATTTTTTTTTACTTTATCATTTGAGACACAGATAGATTTTCCTAAAGAATTCAGTTTGTTGTTTAACTGCAATTTCTCTGCTTCTTCCAAAAAGTGTTCAGCTATTCCAATATAATTCACCCAAAGGGTTAAAGCTGCAAAAACTGAGAAATTAATTTTAAAAATAGTTTGAGGAAGGTAAATTTGATTATAATGGAAACTATAACTTTCCCCTACAATTGCTTCTTTTACTTTAAATGAATGCGATGCCGTACCCTTCAGCCCCATTGCATCCCAGTCCTCAATGATTTGAACATCCTTAAGAGGTATAAGAAATGACTGAATTAACGGACTCCCATCTTTATTTCTGATTGTTTTATGGTTCTCAGTCACCCTGGTATTTAAAGTAAAATGAGAAAGATAGGGAGCTCCCGTGGCGTAAGGCCAGGTACCAGAAATAAAAAATTGATCACCTTGCTTTTCCGCCATCCCACAAACAGCTCCACTACCACCAAAGCACACAGGATTGTCAGGTTTAAATATTTGTTGTACCACTTCCTCTTTTAAATTCCCTATAAAATAATTTGCCCCACTACATAAAGTAACTGTCCAGCCTAAGCTGCCATCTATACGAGCTAAGTCTTTCAGTTTTGTCAGTCCGGCAAGAAAGGACAATTCAAGACCTCCATAAGCTTTTGGCACCCATAGGTTCCAAAGACCTTCTTTTGAAATCCAATCGAGAACCTCGGAGGGAAACTCTTCCACGCCCCAGGTTAAATCCCTAAGCTCCTTTATACTGTAATACTCTCTCATTTCTAACTATATTACGCCATTTAAAAAATCCAGATGTCCCTACTATAAATAAAAAAATAGTTAAACCTGTATAGATAAATAGCCCTTTATGGATTAGCAAGGGAATCGAAATAAAATTGCTGATGTTAAGATAAATCCAATTTTCCAACTTTCTCTTGGCCATTAGCCACATTCCGGCCCAGGCAAAAGCACTTACCCCAGAATCCCAGAAGGGGACATCGGAATTAGTATGATAAGTAAGCCAATAAAACAAAAGAAAAAACGAGAGCAGTACTAATCCAATAGCTTTTAAATGATCAGTCCAACCTGATGAAGAGATCGGTGCCTTTTCCTTTTGTTTTCCGAACTTCCAGTAAAACCAGCCATATATACTCATTGCCAGGTAATATAGATTTAATAATATATCTGCATATAATTTCGATTGATAAAGCACCCAAATGCCTATTAATATCGAAATAATGCCAAATAAATAATTATTAATATTATTGTTTCTAGCCAGAAGCACCTGAAAAACCCCAAAGGTTGTTCCCAAAACCTGCAACAACGTAAGCTGAAATAAAAAATCCTCTTTCACGGTCTCAATATTATCATTACCAAACAAGGGGATGAAATGGACCAAACCGTTTATAGCACTTGGGTATATCCCTACGCCAGCATTATCTGGATCAGGTACAGAGCAGAGTAGCTCTTGGGTATCATCTCAGCTCGCCAGTAAAACAAGCACCCCATTAAAGCGCAAATCTACAGGAAACCTTTTGATAAAAAAATTAAGTATACAAAAAGAAATTCGTGAATTTATGCCGGTTCTTGAAGAAATTTCGAGAGAACAATTCTCAATACCTTCTAAAGCATAAGACACACAACCGCCCAAAATTATTTTTTCCGTTATCCTCTCCTATTAATTGAAAGCCAAAAGTAAAACCAAGATACCTACAAGGTCTTATCATTCAATGATTTCTCTCATATTTTTCTAACAGTTTTTTGTTTTAATTTGAGAAAGATTTGATACCATGAAAGCTGTTTTAATAATACCTGCTTTTTTGTTTTTTCATTCTTGTTCCGAGCCGGTAGAGAAAATTACCCCTCAAAGAGGAAAATTGGTAGAATCCGTATATTCTTCAGTAACCATTCAACCTGATAGTCTTTATAGCGCTTATACTAATGCAATTGGAATCCTTGAGCGAAATCTTGTAGAAGAAGGTGATCAGGTGGAAGTAGGTACTCCTATTGCCCAACTCATTAATACAGGTCCAGTTTTAAATAAGGAAAATGCCAAACTAAATTTTCTTCAGGCCCAGGATAACTATAGTGGAACCTCCGCCCTCCTTAAATCACTGGAAAAAGAAATCCAATCAGCCCGTTTAGCCCTGCGAAATGATTCTCTTAA
This sequence comes from Salegentibacter profundi, assembly GCF_054121475.1. Classification (NCBI taxonomy): domain Bacteria; kingdom Pseudomonadati; phylum Bacteroidota; class Flavobacteriia; order Flavobacteriales; family Flavobacteriaceae; genus Salegentibacter; species Salegentibacter profundi. The sequence goes on along the minus strand of NZ_JBSYGG010000002.1, from coordinate 17,785 downwards.
TTATCTGAGACAAAAAAGATTATGGAATCAAAAAATAGGTTCCAGGCTAGAATTTGAAAACAGGAAACTAGCTTATGAAATTTCAAGTAATAAATTTCAGGTTTTAAAGGAAGAATTTGACCGTACCAAAAACACCTTATCGATTCAGATGAAACAGGCTCTTAATAATTATAAGGCTTCAGAATTTACCTCTGAAGAGTTTACCCTTACCAGTAAAATTAAGGGAGTGGTATATGCTCTTTTCAAGGAACCGGGGGAAATTGTGAATACTGTAGAACCATTAGCGCTTATAGGTAGTGCAGATAATTTTGTAATAGAACTCCTGGTAGATGAAATGGATATCGTAAAAGTTAAAGAAGGACAAAAAACTTTCGTTACTCTGGAGGCCTACGGATCAAGGGTTTTCGAGGCTGAAATAAACAAAATATTTCCAACCAAGGATCAAAGCACTCAAACTTTTAAGTTAGAAGCTGTTTTTTTAACGGATGCTCCAAAATTATTCCCAGGACTTGTTGGTGAGGCCAATATTGTAGTAGCAGAAAAGGAAAATTCATTAATTATTCCCAAAGAATATCTTTTAGATGAGTACAGGGTGTTGACCGAAGAGGGTCCGGTTAATATTGTAACCGGAATACAGGACATGGTCAACATTGAAATCATTTCCGGTATTGATGCAGACGAAACTTTATATAAACCGGAACAATGAGATCATGGAGCGTTATAATTGAGATCGCAAGGACACATCTCTTTACCAAACTGAAATCAACCATTACAGCTACTATTGGTGTAACTTTCGGGATAGCCGCTTATATAACTCTGGTTAGTTTTATGACCGGCTTAAATTCCATGTTAGATGACCTTATTTTAAACCAGGTACCCCACATTCGTCTTTATAATGAAATAAAACCAAGTGAAAAACAACCTATCGCATTATATAATAAATTCGAAGATGGCATACCCATTATTCATTCTATAAAACCAAGACAAAACCAAAGGAAGATTCATAATGCCTTACCCATTTTAAATGATCTAGAAAGGGATAAGGAGGTAAAAGGGGCAAGCCCGCAATTACAAGCCCAAATTTTCTACCTCTCAGGGACCATTGAAATAGGAGGAAATTTAACGGGGATAAATATCATGAAAGAGGCTAAACTCTCCAATTTTCAAGACTACCTGATTAATGGTAATATACTTGACTTGCAAAACAATGAAAATGGAATAATACTGGGATCAGGTATTGCCGATAAAATGTCCCTCTCGGTCGGGAGAAATATAATGGTCAGTACAGCCAAAGGTGATAGATTCCATTTAAAAGTGGTAGGGATCTATCAAAGCGGCATAGCTGAAGTTGATAATATTCAGAGTTTTGCCAATTTAAAAACGGTCCAAAGGATTTTAGGCGAGGCCGAAAATTATATTACTGATATCAATATAAAGCTCAATGAAATAACCAAGGCCCCTGCCCTAGCCAGGGTTATGGAAAAGAAATATGCTGTTTCTGCAAAGGATATCAATGAAATTAATGCTCAGTTTGAAACCGGCACTAATGTGCGGAATCTCATTACTTATGCTGTATCGATCACGCTTTTAATCGTTGCAGGTTTTGGTATCTATAATATCCAGAATATGCTTATTTATGAAAAAATGAATGATATTGCTATTTTAAAGGCGATTGGATTTTCGGGAACTGATGTACAATTGATTTTTATTAGCCAGGCCGCTTTTATCGGTATTTCAGGAGGAATAATTGGTTTAATACTCGGCTTAGGCCTGTCTAATTTAATAGATAATATAGCCTTTGAAACTGAGGCGCTGCCCACAATTACCACCTATCCAGTTAACTATAATCCAGCCAGTTATATTATCGGTTTTTTTTTCGCTCTTATATGTACTTTTATCGCAGCCTATTTTCCATCAAAAAGAGCAAAAAATATTGATCCAGTACAAATAATTAGGGGAAATTGATTTGCTATGAATTTAATTTTGGAAACAAAAAATATCAATAAATTTTTCGGCAAGGCAAAACCTTTCCATGTCCTGAAAGATATCAACATGGATGTTAAGGAGGGAGAATTTACCAGTATTATGGGTAAATCGGGTTCTGGTAAGTCCACATTGCTATATATCCTTTCCACAATGGATACGGAGTATTCAGGTGAACTTTTCCTTCAGAAGGAACTTATCACAGGAAAATCCCAACCTGATTTATCTCGTATTCGAAATAAAAAGATCGGTTTCATATTTCAATTTCATTACCTTTTACCTGAATTTACTGTACTGGAAAATGTAATGCTCCCGGCGAAAAAATTAGGAATCAAAACCCAGGATGAAATAAGAAAAGACGCCAGAGATTTGCTTGGCAAACTCAATATTGGTCATTTGGATATGAAAAAGGCCTCTAAGATATCCGGGGGGGAAAAACAAAGGGTAGCCGTTGCCCGGGCGCTTATAAATGAACCCGTTCTCTTAATAGGAGATGAACCAACTGGGAACCTGGATAGTTATAATTCCGAGAATTTATTCCAGATACTAAAGACCTTAAAGGAAGAAAAAGGGCTTTCCCTACTTATGGTTACCCATGATGAAGACCTTGCCAAAAGAACGGATCGGATTATTTATCTGGAGGACGGCCGTATTATAAATTCTTAAGAAAACTTTTTTAACAATAAGGAAACCTAATCAGGATTAGGCCATAAGATTTCGATTTTAAAATTATTTTTTTAAATCCGTTAAAACTTCGCTTTAATACGGTTATGAGACCTACTTATTCCTTATCTTTAATAAGCTTATTAGCTTTAAATTCAGTAAGATGAGTGTAACAGTGATTAGGAAAGATGTTCATTTCCACCCCGATTCCAGCAGGATCCTTGCACGGTTTTTTAGAGCCGGTGACTTGAGAACCCAAAAACTTATAGCCCGTGTGCTTTCCCTCGATACGGAAGAGGTTCACCTGGCTCTTGAACAAACCCTACGCGAGTTTGCCAATCGGCATAGGAATATCTCCCGGGTTTTTATTAAGCATTGTAATAATATCCAGGATATTATTGAAAAAATGAAAGTAGATTTCGAACAGCTTTCTCAGGAACAGAAGTTATTGATAGGGGCCTATTGTACTATGGAATATTCCATTGAATCAGCAGCTTTCTTTAACCCTTCTATAATGGAAGATTTTGATCAATCACTGCTTGAACCTGGAGAGAAAAGAGTTATTTTATCCTTCCGGGCCACCGGGGAAGGGCACATTTCCTCTATCGTATTCCGAAGAGCTATCATCGATAAGAATTGTAATATTAGCCTTAGAAAAATCGGAACCGATATCGATATGCCTGAGATCTCTCATAAAACCCTATATGATAAGAAGCGCTTTATTAAAAAGCTTAAGGAAATGGATATCCACGAAAAATATTCTAGTACTATTATGGAACAACTTCCAGATAAATTTGAATATTATTCCCTAAAGGAAGCCGTGGCTCAGATTTTGAATAATAAAAGAATAAGAGCGGAAAAAAGAAGAGCCCTGGAAGAGATTACATGGCTAGTTGATTCTTTCTATGACCTGAAATTTCATCACGATTCAGACATTACCGAAAGGGTGATTTTCCCTATATCTCCTTCGGAAAGCCGTGGTATTGAAGATGCCCGATTCGTTTGTTTTAAAAATGAAGATAAACCGCCTAAAATATACGCAACCTACACCGCCTATAACGGTCATACAATTTTACCAAAACTTGTGTCAACCGAGGATTTCTATACCTTTAGAATTATGCCCCTACACGGTAATGGTGCTAAAGATAAGAACCTGGCATTCTTTCCCAGGAAAGTAAATGGAAAATATGCCATGCTTGCCCGGGTGGATGGGGTAAATAACTATGTGATGTTTTCCGAGAGAGCCACTTTGTGGAATGACCCAATTAAAATCCAGGAACCAAAATACTCCTGGGAGTTTACTCAAATTGGTAATTGCGGGTCCCCAATTTATACCGAGGAGGGCTGGTTGGTGCTTACTCATGGAGTGGGAACTATGCGTCGCTACTGTATTGGGGCGTCCCTTTTCGATCTTGATGATCCAACCAAAGAAATAGGTAGGTTAAAGGAACCGCTGATCGCTCCCTTGGAAAGTGAGCGAGATGGTTATGTTCCCAATGTGGTCTATTCTTGCGGATCAATAATTCATAATAATAATCTTATTTTGCCCTATGCGGTTTCAGATTATTCCTCGACTTATGCCGTGGTTAGGATGGATGAGCTCCTTGCTGAGCTAAGTAATTAAAGGTTAGTTTAATTGTTATTTAAGGCAGAATTTTCTCGCATTTCATCAAAAAAATCGGTTCTCTGGGTTTCCACACAATTGGCAGCATAGAGATATAATGCAGCACTCCAGGTCTGCCAATCCTGACCTCTGGGAGTTCCATCCTGAGCTTTTATCCATTCATTAAATCCATATTCTAACTCGGGGTTCCTGGATAAGGTAATGATACGAGTTAATTCCAGTAACTTTTTTTCTGCCAGCTTATATTTTCTGGCGCCAACCAGTGCAGCAATATATATTCCACTGATAAATGGCCATACCCCGCCATTATGATAATCACCGGGAAGATTAAAGGAGCCATACCTTTCCTGCCAATCAAGATCTCTTGGCCTTATAAAAGGAAAAAAATTTGGAGGAAGGTCTAATGCCAGGTTTCCACTGATTTTCATATTCTCACATTCCTTTTCGATCCACCTTATCATTTTTCTGGATCGGCTGGGGGAACTTAGGCCAGAGAGAATCGCCAAACTGTTTCCGAGCAGATCGAAGCGTTCACTGCTTAATACTTTATAGGACCATAAGGCGTAATAGGGTTTGTTTTTTAAAACCAAACCTTCGTGTACATAATGATGCATTTTTTTTGCCGTAATGGCGAATCTACCCATTTCGTTTCTAATAGCATCAGCTCTCTGATGATGGCCGAGAATCCTTAAATAACTATAAACCAGGGTATTTACAAAAAGCCCATATCCTAAAACCCATTGTTCATCCCGCCAGTCACTTGTGGGTTGCTGGGCAACTAGATATTGATCAGCGGGATTTTGATATTCCATCCAAAGAAGCGCTTTGTCAACAGGCCCTTTAAGAAAATCAGGATCCTTTAATAATTTTCTGTAAATTCCCACTCCTAGTAGAAATAAGGGAGTAGTATCGCTGGCCCCTCTGTCTTCCCTGTCATTAGCCAAAGATGGGATATGGCCTTTTTCCGACTGCGTTTGAGAGAGTTTTTCCAAAACCTTCTGGTAACTAGCTATTAATTCAGAATTTCCGCTCACTGCAACGCCCAGTATGGAGAGCATTAAATCCCTTGTGTATGGTTCGGGATATCCCCAGGCCGCTGTCCGTGGGAGTCCATGTCGCGTACCCCTTGCATTATGAATTAATACCTCAAGAGCCGCTTTTTTTGCCCGACCTATTAAATCGTGATGTTCAGCATTCATAGTTTCTTAAATTTAACTGATCCCTAATTTTTCCTGAATAATTTTCACAAATCGTTTTGCTACAATCTTATAATCAAAATTATGAACAACATGAGCCCGGGCCATCTCTCCCATATTCTGACGTAAATCCGCATCATTCATTAACTGAAGAAGGTATTTTGCAATATCCTGAACATTGGCCCGGTAATCTACAGTTCGCGGAAAATCAAAAATCACCTTGTGATTTTTTTTAAAGCCCGATTCTTTGCCTAAAACAACTTCTTTAACCACATTTTGTTTGGCCACTTCCGCAAGCATGGCAGTTTTATTATGAATAAGAGTGTCGAGCATTCCCATGGCATTTAAGCTTATTACCGGTTTGCCACATGCACCGGCCTCTACCTGGGGCATACCAAAACCTTCAAGCCTTGAGGGCGCAGCATAAATATCACAAGCGCCAATGAGGTACGGCATAAAATTTCGGGAGGTAGTGTTGGTTGCGTACAAGATATTTTTTTCTATCCCTAATTGTTGTGCCAGATCCAAATCCAGAAGGTTCTGCACCTTAGTTCTGGGTTGTGGCCATACTTTACATATGTATTTCCAATCAGGGGCCTGAGTATCAATAAGGGCCAATGCCTGCATTACTTCCTGGGCACCCTTGGACGCAGCATCACCTCCCACAGTAAGGATCATAACCTGATCCGGTGAAATCCCTAAAGAATCTCTTACAGCTTTAATCTTAGGGTCAGTCCTTTTAAAAGGTATAAATGAAGTCGTATCACAACCAACAGGTAAAACTTCGATATTATCGGGTTTTATCCCATCGCGAACATACATTTCTTTCACCCAATTAGAAGTTACTAGAATCAGAGGCAAAGCATTGAGAATTTCCTGGTAATTTGCAATGTATCCATCAGCCACTAACCACGGAACGGGTTGAATACCATATCGCTGAGGATGGAGGACAAGGTGTGGGGTATGGCCCCAATACCCTACTCCTACCACAATATCGGGTTTAAACCAACGGTAATACCATTCCTTTTCCTGTGCAGATTCGAAATGGACTGCCTGAGCCTCAATCCCCAGTTCCAGAAGCCCCTTAAATAATAAGTCTCCCTGTGTGGCTAAACCACCCGGGCTTGGAGGATAATCGTAAAGCACCAATACCTTCATTTCATTTAGTATTATTTTTTTTAAAAACCTGAAGCTTGAATAGCCTGCAGATGATCAATAGCCTGCCGAGGATTTGTAAATATCCAGAATGCCTCTGTCCTCGGGGTTGTTTTCGCCTCAAATCCTTCGGGGGAAAATCCATAGGTCTGTGTGATTAGTTCAAACTTCTTTTTCCAGATTTTTTTAGGTAGTGGCAAGACGTATGAAGCCTTTTCAACGGCCTTTGGATAGTATTCTTTTTCTCCATCCTCATAGGCAAATGTCCATAGTTCCCTTGTTTTAACTTTATTCCTGTTCCAGAGATTGATCACAGTGCTCCCTATCTCCTCATGTCTTCTATGTCTGGTATATTCTCCTTCCGGATCATGAGTGATAATAAGATCATAGCTCTTAGCAGGTAAAATTGGAAGGATAATTTTCTTAACAAGCCCCTCCCTTAGCGGATGCTGGTCAGGACTGTCATCCAGATCCCCCATTGCTCCTTTTGCATTAAGTTTCTCCAGCACTTTGTAGAATTTAGGACTACGGTCGGGATCAGACTTTCGGGAAAGGGAAATAATATGCCAGTTGTGGTTTGGATACATAAGAATGAGCCCCCCACACCATAGTGTTTCATCATCAGGATGCGCTACAATGACCGCTATATTTCGTCCCGGATTATGTAAAATAGATTTCATAATTGGTACATAAAAACCTTAAAATTACCGGCAAAACCCCTGGATAACAATGATATATATCAATAGGCTTTTTTGTTTTTAATGATATTCAGCAATAAAACCACAAAAACGAAAGTAACATCCTGATATATATCATTTTAGAAATATGAATTTGATTGTAATTTCAGATGGTTAACTCTAAAATATTATAATCATGAAAAAACTATTATTGAGTCTGTTTTTACTTGGATTTACTTTCCAGGCATTAGCTCAGATCACAGAATTACCAGAAATTGAATTGGTAGCAGTAAATTATAAATATCTTGACGCCGCTGGAAACGAAGATGTTGCTCTACCTGTAAAGCAACTTCAACAAAAGGTTGCCGAATATGATGTAAGGACGGCCGACTTTTATGCCGATGAATATGATTTTTATACTGTAAATTTCTTTATTCCTGAAGGTAAAATTTTGGCTTCCTATGACAGGGAAGGTAACCTTTTACGTACTGCTGAAAAATTTAAAGATATAGCCCTTCCACAGGCTGTAAGAGATGCTATTGGAAATCGGTTTCCCAATTGGAGTATGACCGGAGATGTTTACCTTGTCAACTACCATGAGGATGGCAAGGTTAAAAAAAGGTATAAAGTGCACCTTGAAAATGGTGACAAACGTATGAGAATCAAAACAGATGAAAAGGGTAATTTTATATAAAATAAACCCCTGAGAAAACAATAAGAGCGGTTTTGCCGCTCTTATGTATGTTATGTTAAAGATCAGCTTGTTTTCTGCCTACTTTCAAGGTATTTTTTATCTGTTAGGTCTAAAATCATTGGGGTAATACTCGTTTTCCCCTGTTTAACTGCCCAACGATCAGAACCTTCATCTTCAGGCTCGATAGGAACAACGGTAAACCAGTAGTGTTGCCTCCCCATAGGATCTTTGTTGGCTATAACCTTTCCATCATAATGCCTCACGGACTGGGTCGTCCAGAGAATTTCTCCATCAGGAAAACGCGGAAAATTGATGTTTAGAAGTTCCCGGTCTTCCTTATCGATGACTTCATCAAAGGCCTTTTTCACAAAAGGTTCCAGGGCTTCAAAATCGGGCTCCCCGTCCCCTACAGAGACACTAAAAGCAATACCTCGTATTCCAAAGAGAACTGCTTGTCTTGCGGCAGATAAGGTTCCGGAATGCCAAGCGGAATTTCCGATATTTGATCCTATATTTATGCCGGAAACCACAAGGTCAATATCTTCCATAAGATGGCTACCAAGAGCAACACAATCTGCAGGAGTGCCACTTACCCGGTAAGCTTCTATTCCCTCAAAATGGATAGGAGAATTTTTATAGGTGATCGGTTTACCAGAGGTAATGGCTTGTCCCATAGAGGATTGTTCCACGTCGGGGGCCATGACAATCACCTCCCCATAATTGGCAGCTACTTTCGCCAGGCAGGATAAACCTGGGCTATATATTCCATCGTCATTTGTGACCAAGATTTTCATAGTTTACTATTTTTATTAGCAAAAGTTTGTGGAATTTAATTTACAAAATTATAAACGGCATGATGACTTTAATAAAGGGTATAAATCAAAAATTAGCATTATTTTAATAAAGCGGGTGTTTTCCTTTTAATTGCTTTACCATTTAAATCATAACTTATCGTTAAGTCGGATAATTACCTAAAAAGGGTAATTTAAATTTGAAAGAAAGGTCTAATTATGAAAAAAGCTCAAATTATAAATAACCCAACAGCCGGAAATGCTGTCCATTCAAAGGAGGAAATAATAGCGCTGGTGAAAAATGCTGGTTATACCATTAACTATGTTTCGACAGAAGATAAAGACTGGGAATCATTCAGCAATAATGAAATGGATGTGGTCTTTCTGGCCGGTGGAGATGGAACGGTTCGCAAACTCGCATCGGTCTTGATAAAGAAAAAAATGTGTAAAAGGCATATTCCAATTTATCTCTTACCATTGGGCACGGCCAATAATATTGCAACAAGCCTGGGTATTTTTAAAGATCTTAATGCTTCATTACCTGGCAAGGAAGAAGAAATTCAAAAATTCACCTGCGGGAGGTTAAAGGGAGTCAATGGTGAAAAATTTTTTCTTGAAAGTGTCGGATTCGGAGTTTTTCCCGAATTAATCCTTCAAATGAAGGAAACTGAGAAAGATAATGAATCCTCCGATGAAAAACTCAAACGCACCTTAAGGGTTTTATTGAAAATTGTACAGGATTACAAGGCCCAAAAGGCGGTAATTAAAGCTGATGGTATAAAAATTAAGGGGACCTTCCTACTGGTAGAATTAATGAATATCAACTATATCGGCCCCAACCTAAAATTTGCTCCAAATGCTAATGCCGAAGATGATTTTCTGGATTTGGTTCTGATCCCAGAAGAAAAAAGAAAACCCTTTAAGGAATACGTGGAGTGTCTGATCAATGGAAATTCGGAATTTCATGATATTGAGAATTTCATTAAGGTGATTCGGGTTAACAAACTAAATATCAAATGGAAAGGCTCCAAATTACATGTAGACGATAACTTGATAAGGGATTACAAGGGATCCAAATTGAAGATGAAAATGAATTCAAAGAAGCTCGAATTTTTCACTTATAGTCCTATATATCATGAAATATTGAATGAAAAAAGAGAAGATTTAATCAATTAAAAGCTCCTTTTTATTTTCAGATGAATTCTCAAATCTAGATATGGATTCTTTCAGGATTAAAACAGCAACCGTGGTCATATTATGTAGTTCGTAATAGGCAACAGAGGATATAGCTGCTTGCTCAATGTCGTTTTTTAACTGAAGTAATTCCTTAAGTTGGTTTTCTTTAAATGACAGGTCAGAGCCATGTACTGTCTGATATCCCATCAATTGATTTAGTCTTTGGCACATTCTTTTAAAATTCGGACAATCTTTATCGGAAATATTATTAGTGGATTCTAAATTCTCAAGAATAGTCCTAATTTCATGATCTATTTCCTCACTGACCTTTTCATAGGCCTGATGAGAAAAAACCAGTGCTTCCAAAAGAGAATTAGAAGCCAGCCTGTTGGCTCCATGAAGCCCTGTACGAGCACATTCCCCTGAGGCGTAAAGATTTTTAATTGAAGTCCTGGCACAAGAATCAACTTCAATCCCACCACATTGATAATGTGCCGCTGGAACAACAGGAATAAGGTCGGTTTCTATATTAATCCCTAAGGTGCTACAATAAGAAACTATAGTTGGAAAATGTTGTTGAAAATCCTGCACATTAAGATGTCTACAATCTAAAAATACGGACTTCTCCTTGGTCTCTTCCAGTTCTGTTACTATAGCCGAAGAAACAATATCACGGGTAGCCAGTTCTCCCCGGGAATCATATTTAAATAAAAAACGTTTACCTTCTTTATTTATGACATAGGCACCAAAACCTCTTACGGCTTCTGAAATCAGGAATAATGGATGCTTATTGGATTCATATAATGCCGTGGGATGAAATTGGATAAAGTCCATATCTTTTACCCTGGCTCCAGCCCTATAGGCAATAGCCACTCCATCGCCCGTAGCAACCGAGGGATTTGTAGTATTCTCGAAAATCATCCCACTTCCGCCGGTAGCCATAAAAGTGATTTTACTGTGAAATTGGGTAAATTTATTTTTGCTCTTATCTATAGCTTTTACCCCTATGCATTTCTTTCCTTTCTTATCCCCTATTGTCAAGAGCTCGGTGACAAAATAATGATCCTGAATATTAATATTGGGTAGCGCTGCCACCTTTTTCAAGAGCGTTTTTTCCAATTCCAAACCGGTTAAATCGCTATGATGAACAATTCTTGCTTGCGAATGACCGCCCTCCAGACCCAGATCAAATTCTCCTTTTTTATTCCTGTCAAATGAAGCTCCCCAAAGCATTACCTCTTCCAGGCGTGCCGGAGCCTGAGAAACTACCATCTCTACAACTTTTTTGTTGCTAAGGCCTTTCCCCGCCTTCATGGTATCCTCCATATGCTGAGTAAAACTATCTTTAAGTTTATCGAGTACCACCGCAATTCCACCTTGTGCCCGAGCTGTATTGCTCTCCTCCCCGGAATTTTTAGTAAGAATCAAAATCGATAGATCCGGCCGATCTTCTGCAATTTTTATAGCGAAGGAAAGTCCGGCGATCCCGGAACCAATAATCAGAATATCACAATATTTTTTCATTTTACTTAGATAATTCCATCATGCGTTCAATGGGCCTATAAGCTTTTTCCATTAGTTCCTTTTCGAGCAAAATTTCAGGTGCTTCATCCTTCAAGCAACTGTAGAGTTTCATTAACGTATTCATTTTCATAAAGGCACATTCGCTACAGGCACAGGAATTGTCTTCCTTTGCCGGAGCAGGAATCAATTCTTTATCCGGCACCTCTTTTTGCATTTGGTAAAGAATGCCTGCTTCTGTGGCTACTATAAAACTATTCTTGGAACTTCCCTTAACATAATTAAGCAAGCCGGAGGTAGAACCTATGTATTTTGCTATTTTGAGGATATGTTCTTCTGATTCCGGGTGTGCAATGATTTCCGCCTGTGGATTTTCCTTATGTAATGCTATTATTTTATCTAGTGAAAAGGCTTCGTGAACAATGCAGGAACCATCCCATAGAAGCATTTTTCTACCGGTTTTTTCTATCAGGTATCTTCCCAGGTTTTTATCAGGAGCGAAAATAATCGGTTTGTCCTTTGGAATGGCATTGATCACTTTTTCGGCATTGGAAGAGGTGCAAACATAATCGCTTAAAGCTTTAATCTCTGCAGAACAATTTATATAGGTAACCACGATATGATCTGGATATTGCGCCTTTAACTGGCCAAAAGCATCAGGGGGACAACTATCTGCCAACGAGCATCCGGCAAGTAGATCAGGTAAAAGCACTTTCCGGGATGGATTTAGAATTTTAGCGGTCTCCGCCATAAAATGTACGCCGGCAAAAACAATGATATCTGCTTTAGTTTGAGCTGCTTTTTTCGCCAATTCCAGACTATCACCTACAAAATCAGCAACTTGTTGAATTTCATTCTCCTGATAATAATGCGCCAGGATCACGGCATTTTTTTGTGTTTTAAGCAATGTGATTTTCTCCTGTAATTGAGCAGTATCCTGTTTAAAAACGTTCATGAGTATCTTTTGCGAACAAAGTTAGTGGCATTGACTTTGGTTTTTTATGATTGTAATCAGTAATTAAAAAAATATTAATGCTATTTCACGCCCCTTTAAGTTTAATTTAGCGAAGCATTAATAGCAACGGGGCCTAATAATTCATAACTTTAAGTTAGATGAAAAACAGGCCTATCATATTACTCATTATAACCAGTTGCCTACTGGTTTTGGTTACTGTTTTGTCCTTTTTGAACGTTCAGTTTCCATGGGTTTTCTATTTGACCGTTATTGGTCAGGGCTTTTTAATCTATACGGTTTTTAGTGTTCTTACCAATGATTATAATACTTCAAAGACCTTTGAGGACTGGTATGAGGATCATCCACAAAGTGATCAGGAATTATAACTCAAATAAAATATAAACCTGATTTTAATCATACTGTACATCTTTATAAAAATCCTAAATTTGCTGTAAAGACAATAATATTAAATGGAGCTCAATCAATTTATAGACCATACCCTACTGAAACCTACAGCAACCCCTTCAGAAATAAAGCAACTTTGCGCAGAAGCCATTGAGCATAAATTTTATGCGGTTTGTGTTAATGGTTGTAATGTGGAAACAGCTAAAAAGGCCCTGGATGGTTCAGATGTAAAAGTCGCTTCGGTGATCGGTTTCCCCTTAGGGGCTACAACTACGGCGTCTAAGGTTTTTGAAACCGAAGATTGTATCCAAAATGGTGCCGATGAAATTGATATGGTTATCAATATAGGAATGTTGAAGAGTGGAAACTTGAAATACGTGGAACAGGAGATTGCCGCTGTCAAAAAAGCTACTGGAAATCATATCCTTAAAGTAATCATTGAAACCTGTTACCTTACCGATGAAGAAAAGACACTTGCTTGCCGCGCCGCTTTAAACGCAAAAGCAGATTTTGTAAAAACCTCGACCGGTTTTGGTCATGGCGGGGCAACACCAGAAGATATTGAAATTATGAAGGATGTCGTCGGCGACCAAGTAAAAATTAAGGCTTCAGGGGGGATCAAGGATACAAAAACCGCGAAAAAATATATTAAATTAGGAGTTTCTCGCCTTGGTACTTCATCTGGGGTTAATTTAATCAGTTAAATATTAGAATTGGATGAGTGTACATATACAAGCTAAAAAAGGTGAAATTGCAGAAACCGTATTAATGCCCGGTGATCCATTGCGAGCTAAATGGATTGCCGAGACCTTTTTCCAAGATGCTTTTCTTTATAACTCTGTCAGGGGAATGTATGGTTACACCGGGATTTATAAGGGTAAGAGAGTATCTGTCCAGGCCTCAGGGATGGGAATTCCCTCTGCTTTGATTTATTGTAACGAACTTATCACAGATTACGGAGCTAAAAAATTGATCAGGGTCGGTTCTGCCGGTTCCTATCAGAAAAAAGTTAAAATAAATGATGTGGTGATTGCTATGGCTGCCTCTTCAAATTCCGGTTTTAATCGCGCAAAATTTCCTCACTCGGATTTCGCGCCTACCGCAGATTTTGAACTTTTTATGAAAGCTGTTCAGTATGCACAAGAAAACCAGATAAAATTTCACGCCGGGAATGTTTTCTCTTCTGATGTTTTTTATGAGGATGATCCATTAGATTATGAAAAATGGGCCAGATATGGAGTGCTATGTGTGGAGATGGAGACAGCCGGTCTATATACTGTCGCTGCCAGGCACAAGGTTCAGGCTTTGTCAGTATTGACAATTTCGGATTCCCTGGTGACCGGGAAACATTTAACGGCCCAGGAGCGAGAAAGTAGTTTTAGCCGAATGGTAGAGATCGCCCTGGCAACAGTTTTATAATTTCCGGAAAACTTCTGAGGATTTTTTTCTAACTTGAGCGTCTTAATTCCTTTAGCATGAAGTACCTTTTATACCTGTCCTTCCTAATCTTCTCCCTTTCCGGATTTTCCCAAGGTAAAACGCAAGTACTCAAACAACAAATCGATTCGATTTTTTCTCAAACCCAGGGAGATTTCGCTATTGCTTTTAAAGATCTTTCCCAGGAAAATAACAAGATTTTTATCAATGAACATGAAGAATTTCATGCTGCCAGCACAATGAAAACACCGGTGATGATCGAGGTCTATAAACAGGCAGAACAAGGAAAGTTTTCTCTAAATGATTCCTTGATCATAAAAAATGAATTCAAAAGCATTCTGGACGGGAGCAGTTTCAGCCTGGATCTAGACCGGGACAGCGGGGAACATTTATACGAACAGATTGGTAAAAAGCGAAGTATAAAAGATTTGGTAATCGATATGATTAGCCAGAGTAGTAACCTAGCTACCAATATTGTAATAGAGCTAGTTGATGCTAAAAAAGTGAATAAAAGCATGCGTGAAATTGGGGCCAGTAACATCAATGTACTTCGTGGAGTGGAAGATATGAAAGCCTATGAAGCCGGCCTTAGTAATTCTACCACCGCTTATGATCTTTTGCAAATTTTTGAAGCTTTGGCCCATGGACAGGCAGTAAGCCCTCAAGCCGATAAGGAAATGTTGGAAATTTTAAGACTTCAACAGCATACCGATGTGATTCCCGCCCTGCTTCCTGAAGATGTAATAATAGCCAACAAAACTGGCTGGATTACAGGAGTCCATCATGATTCGGCACTAGTAGTACTACCAGATGGAAGAAGCTATGTACTTGTATTACTTTCAAAGAATATGGAAGATATGGAAGAAGGAACCCAAATGCTTGCAGGCATCTCAAAAATGATATACAATTTAATGATTAATAATTACTAAAATTAAAATTTAATGAATACCTACACTGCCAGTGAAAACAGATATGAAAAAATGCAATACCGCCGTTGCGGAAAAAGTGGAATTCTCCTCCCTTTAATCTCTCTGGGCTTGTGGCATAATTTCGGGGACAATGCAAACCAGGATAATGCCCGTAACATACTAAGAGCTGCTTTTGACAATGGGATCACCCATTTCGATCTGGCCAACAATTATGGCCCTCCTTATGGTTCGGCTGAACGCAATTTTGGAAAGATATTTAGCGAGGATTTCAAACAATATCGAGATGAACTCATCATTTCTACTAAAGCTGGTTGGGATATGTGGCCCGGACCTTATGGAAATTTTGGCTCCAGAAAATATCTTATAGCAAGCCTCGATCAGTCCTTACAAAGAATGGGATTGGATTATGTTGATATTTTTTATCATCACCGTCCCGATCCAGATACTCCCCTTGAAGAAACTATGGGTGCTTTAGACCATATTGTAAAACAAGGTAAGGCCTTATACGTCGGAATCTCTCAATATTCAGCCAAAGATACTACAAGAGCCGCTAAAATCCTGAAGGAACTGGGGACACCATTTATAATTCACCAGCCTCGTTATAATATGATGGACCGATGGGTTGAAAATGGCTTGATGAATACCTTGGAACATGAAGGACTTGGGAGTATAGTTTTTTCGCCTCTGGAACAGGGTATACTAACTTCAAAATATCTGGATGGTATTCCACAAGACAGCCGCGCGGGCACTGAAGGTACTTATTTAGATAAAACTCAGATTACCCCTAAGGTTGTAAGCCAAATCCAGGAATTAAATAAACTAGCTGAAAAACGGGGGCAAAGCCTGGCCCAAATGGCCGTAGCCTGGCTACTGAAGGATACAAGAGTAACTTCAGTGCTTGTAGGAGTAAGTAAGGTTTCTCAATTGGAAGACAATATTAATGCTTTACATGAACTGGAATTTAGCTCTGAAGAATTAAAGGCTATTGACAGAATCCTTGGGTTCTAAAATTACAACATTAGGATAGGTGTTTGTCAATTGGGGCGCGGTCAGTATGCTATAGGATAAGCATAGCTTTGGCTGCGCCCAATAAAAACAAAATTTATAAATCTAAATTTTAATTGATAAAAACCTCTAAGACTTCACAATCCTCAGCCTGAAGGATTACTTTTTTATTTTTAGCAGGAATGAGGATGCTTTCACCCTGGTTCATCTTTTCGGTATGACCATTGGTAGAGACC
Organism: Salegentibacter profundi; assembly: GCF_054121475.1. Lineage (NCBI taxonomy): Bacteria > Pseudomonadati > Bacteroidota > Flavobacteriia > Flavobacteriales > Flavobacteriaceae > Salegentibacter > Salegentibacter profundi. Next base: position 1,338 of record NZ_JBSYGG010000002.1, on the reverse strand, counting down.
TCTGCTTGTCCACTTACACACATGTAGATTACAAAGGAGTCTAATGCAGTATAATCTTTAATAACTTTTCCACCTATGGGTAGATAATTGGTAGTGAAATATTTACAACTTGCAATCTCCGAAGAATGATTTTTCTTTTTCTCGTAACTGAGTTTAAAATCGTCACGTTTTTCAAAATCTATTGCATCAATGGCAAGTGCGGTATGCAATTCCCTTCCTTTCCCCTGATCATCAACTCGGTCCCAATCGTAAATGCGATAAGTGACATCTGAAGTTTGTTGAATTTCGGCTAATAACACTCCTGCTCCAATAGCATGTACTTTACCCGTATTAATAAAGAAACTATCTCCCTTCTTCACCTTTTCAAAGTTCAAAACTTCTGTAATTGATCCTTCTTCGAGATGTTTAATATAATCCTCTTTGGAAATACTTTCCTTGAAACCTATATTGATATTGGCATCTTCATCAGCCTGCATAATATACCACATTTCGGTTTTACCAAAGGAGTTATGGCGCTGTTGTGCCAGCTCATCATTAGGATGCAGCTGCACTGAAAGTGCAGTTTTCGCATCAATATACTTTATAAGAAGTGGGAATTCATTCCCAAATCGATCATATATATGATCCCCCACCAGCTTTCCGTTATATTTTTTCAATAAGTCCGTGAGAGATTTTCCTTTTAAAGACCCATTTGCTACCAGAGAAACTTCTTCGTTAACTCCTGAAATCTCCCAGCTCTCCCCTATATTTTCAAGACTGCTATCCTTATTTAAATATGTTTTAAGTTTATTGCCACCCCAAATCTTTTCTTTCAAGATAGGTTTGAACTTTAAAGGGTAATCTAACATGGTTTTATACTTTGGTCGGTTAAAAGCAAGGTAAATATACTCAATATTAGTGATGGTAAAAAATACTGGAATACCTTTAAAAGCCTAATTCTTTCAACCTAACTGAATTAGAATATAAATGCAGAATTTTAAATAAAAAATATTGTTTTATTTACAAAGAGGTTTATATTTGCAACCGCAAAAACAATGGTTGCGTAGCTCAGCTGGATAGAGCACCTGCCTTCTAAGCAGGCGGTCCCAGGTTCGAATCCTGGCGCAATCACTAACATACTATAGGTTTCAAGCTTTAAAAGGTTTGAAGCCTTTTTTATTTGCATACGATTAGCATAAAAAAGCGGATCAAGATGGATCAAGCCTAATTGTGGATCAAGCCCAATTGTTGTGTTTAAGCAAAAATTGTAGTTAATCTATACAGAAAGAATTCTACATTTTTCACTCCTCTGAATTGAGCCCTAAACGCTTTAATTTTAGCATTGAATGATTCTGCTGA